>DATGJQ010000063.1:0-110095 GCA_035295105.1 Candidatus Acidiferrales bacterium
GGCGCCCGCGGCGGATTGCTCTGCCCGCCGCGACAAAGTATAATCGATCGTTTAGACCTTCGTCGCCGAAGTCGCTGGGAGGGCGGTCGCGTGGCTGCCAGAGAACATTCCGCTGCAGAGCCGTTGGCGCCAAGCTCCATCACGAGCGCCGCGGCTGAAGCCGCCGAGCAGGAAGCGATTCACGTGCACGGCGCGCGGGTGCACAACCTCAAGAACATCAGCTTCGACATCCCGCACAATGCCCTCACCGTGGTGACCGGTGTTTCGGGATCGGGCAAGTCCAGCCTGGCGTTTGACACTATTTACGCCGAAGGGCAGCGGCGATATATCGAGTCGCTCTCAGCCTATGCGCGGCAGTTTCTGGAGCGCATCGAAAAGCCTGACGTGGATGAGATTACCGGCATCGCGCCGGCCATCGCCATCAAGCAGAAAAATTCCACGCGCAATCCTCGCTCGACCGTGGCCACGGCCACCGAAATTTACGACTACCTGCGGCTGCTGTACGCGCGCGCGGGACGCACGTATTGCGCCAAGTGCGGCAGCGAGGTGCGCAAGGACACCATGGACGAAATCGCCGCGCGCGGTCTGGCGCTGCCGCAGGGCCGGCGATTCTATGTCCTGTACACGCTGGATCTCGCCGCGGCCGCGCCAACTACGAACGCGCCCGCGCGGCGCAGTGCCGCGAAGAAAGCGGCGAAACCTTCGCCCGAAACGATTCGCCTGGCGCTGGCCGGGCTGCAGCGGCGGGGTTTTCAGCGCCTCTATCAAGCGGGCCGCGTGCACGAATTTTCTTCGCCGGAAACTTTGCTGGACGTCGATTTTTCCCAGCCCGTTTACGTGGTGGTGGACCGCCTGGCCATCGGGCCGGAGCTGCGTTCGCGGCTGGTGGATTCGGTGGAGATTTGCTATCGCGAGGGGCGCGGCGAAGCCATCCTCGAATTCGTGCCGGGTGATTCCGGCGAGCCGGCCGAGCGCATGGTGTTCAACGAGCGTTTCGAGTGCAAGACCTGCGGCGCCGTTTACCAGGAACCCGAGCCGCGCCTTTTTTCGTTCAACAATCCCTACGGCGCGTGCCCGCGCTGCCAGGGTTTTGGAAACACGGTCGACTTCGACATCAACCTGGTAATTCCCGACCGCGGCAAGTCGCTGAACGAAGGCGCGATCCAGCCGTGGACCAAGCCGCGGTACCGCGCTTTGGTAGTGGAATTGAAAAAATTCGCGCGCGCCAATCAAATCCCCATGGACGTGCCGTTCCGCCATCTCACGGCGGCGCAGCAGAATCTGATTATTGAGGGCGATCCAAAATCCGATTACGTCGGCGTGAACGGCTTCTTCCAGTGGCTGGAACGGAAAAAATACAAGCTGCACGTGCGCGTGTTCCTGAGCCGTTATCGCGGCTACGCGCTGTGCCCGGACTGCAACGGATCGCGCCTGCGCGCCGAGGCCCGCGCCGTGCGCGTCTCCGGAAAATCGATCACCGAAGTTTGCGCCATGACCGTGGCCCAGGCGCGGCAATTCATGGACAGCCTGGAACTGAGCACAGAGCAGGCGGCCATCGCCGATAAAATTCTGGAGGAAATTCGCCGGCGGCTGCTGTTCCTGGACGAAGTAGGGTTGGACTACTTGTCGCTGGACCGCCTTTCCTCGACGCTTTCGGGCGGAGAAGCACAGCGCATCCAGCTGGCTACTTCTCTGGGCTCGCATCTGGTGGGCGCGCTGTATGTGCTCGACGAACCCTCCATCGGCCTGCACCCGCGCGACACGCATCGCCTGATTGAAATCCTGAAACACCTGCGCGGGCTCGGCAACACCATTCTGGTGGTCGAGCACGATCCGGACATGATTGACGCTGCCGACTACGTGATCGATCTGGGACCGGGCGCGGGAGAACATGGCGGCACACTTCTGTTCGCCGGGCCGCGCAGCGAACTTTTGCGCAACCGCGAGTCGCTCACCGCGCGCTACATGAATGGCGAATTGCGCATTCCCGTACCGACGCTGCGGCACAAGCCCAGCGGGCGTTTCCTGCGCATCTTCGGAGCGCGCGCGCACAACCTGCAGAACATCGACCTGATGATTCCGCTGCACATGCTGGTGGCGATCACCGGAGTTTCGGGGTCGGGAAAATCGACGCTGGTGCACGACGTGATTTACAAAGCGCTGGAGCTGAAACGCACCGGCGGGAAATATCAGGAGTTGTGCGACCGGATCGAAGGCGAACAGGCGCTGCAAAGCGTCATACTCGTGGACCAGTCGCCCATCGGGCGGACCCCGCGTTCCAATCCTTCCACCTACATGAAGGCGTTCGACGCCATTCGCGAGGTTTTTGCGTCCACGCCGGAGGCCAAAAAGCGCGGCTACAGCGCCGGACATTTCTCCTTCAACATTCCCGGAGGCCGTTGCGAAGCGTGCCAGGGCGAAGGCATTGTCACGGTAGAGATGCAGTTTCTGGCGGACGTGGAGCTGATCTGCGAGGAATGCCGCGGCACGCGGTTCAAGAGCGGCGTGCTGGAAGTGCGCTACCGCGAAAAAAATGTGCACGAAGTTTTGCAGCTCACGGTGCGCGAGGCGCTGATCTTTTTCGCGGGCGTGCCCAAGATCACTTCCAAATTGCGAGTGCTCGACGAAGTGGGACTCGGCTACCTGCGGCTAGGGCAGTCGGCGACCACGCTCTCCGGCGGCGAGGCGCAACGCCTGAAGCTGGCCGCGCATCTCACCACGCAGGCGAACGAGGGCGTCCTGTATATCTTTGACGAGCCGACGACCGGCCTGCACTTCGACGACATTCAGAAACTGCTGACGGCGTTTCGCAAGCTGATCGACGGAGGCGCATCGATTCTGGTGATCGAGCACAATCTGGACATCATCAAATCGTCCGACTGGATCATCGATCTGGGCCCGGAAGGCGGAGCGCAGGGCGGGCGGATTGTCGCCACCGGAACGCCCGAGCAAGTGGCGCGCAACGCGCGTTCGTTCACAGGGAAATTTCTATCGCGGGCGCTGGCCAATTCCCAGAACAATCACGCTTCCGGCGCGGCGCCCACCCTTGTGCGGAATAAGTGAAAACCATGCGTTTGGCGGATGAACTCCGGAGGCGCCGTTTTCGCGCAGGCCTGGTGGCCGCGTTTTTCCTGGCCGCGGCGGGAGTTTCTCTCGGCGCGCAAACGCAGGCGCCGCGCAAGGCGCCGGCGAAATCTACGGCCTCTTCCGCGCCACAGGAAAAGGAAGACCCGCTCGCACCGCTCCTGAAGCAGGCGAGCGACGCCATCGATAAGACGGATTTTTCCGCCGCACTCGAGCCCCTTCAAAAATACATCGCACAACGGCCCGATGAAGCCTATCCGCATTTTCAAATGGGCTACGCCTATGCCGGATTAAAACGCGGCAGCGACGCGAAGCAGGAATTTTCGCGTGCCATCGCTCTCGATCCCAAAATGGCGGCGGCGCATTTGAATCTGGGTCTCGTGCTTCTGGATGGCGACCCCGCAGCGGCGGCCGAAGCGTTTCGCCATGCTGCCGAACTGCAGCCCGCGGAGAGCCGTCCGCGTTTCCTCGCCGGATTCGCGCTGGAACACGCCGGCAAACTTCCGGAAGCCGCCGAGCAATACCGCGCGGCGCTGGCCATTGCGCCGAACGATTATGAAGCGCACTTTGCGCTGGGCCGCGTCCTGCTTCGTTCGAGCGACGCTCCGGGAGCGGAAGAACAATTTCGCGCGGCCATTGCCGCGCGCGGCGACGCTGCCGGAGCGAAGCTGGGCCTCGGGAGCGCGCTGCTGGCGGAAAAGAAATATCAGCCGGCCAGCGACGCTCTCGCGGAATATCTAAAGTTGAATTCCACGGACCGCGCCGCGCGCCTGGACCGGGCGACCGCGCTTTTGAATCTCAACAAGTTGGAAGAAGCGCTGGCGGAACTGGATCGCGCCAACGCCGATTCCCCGCCGTCAGCCGATACGCTGAAAATGCGCGGGGAAATCTACATGCAGCAGAAAAAGTGGAATGAGGCCGGCGACGCGCTGAAGCGGGCGCTGGCGCTGGCGCCGCAGGATTCCGAACTGGCCGCGTGGATCGGCCATGTGGACATCGAGCTGCGCGATTATCCCGCCGCGGTATCGATTCTGGAGCAGGTGTACTCGAAAAATCCGCAGTTGGCCGACGTGCTGCGCGATTTGTCCGACGCGTTTTACCTGAATGAAAAATATGCCGCGGCGCTGGAGGCGATGGACCGGCTTGCCAAACTGGAGACGCCCAAGCCCGGCTCCTGGTTTGTTCGCGCAATCTGTTACGATAAGCTTTCCCGCAAGGCGGAAGCCATCGAGGCGTACCAAAAATTTCTCGACCAGGACGGCGGGCAGCACGACACGCAGGATTTTCAAGCTCGCCAGCGCATCATCGTCCTGCAAAAGGAAATGGGGCAGTCCCGGAAAAAGTGAAACCGGATGACCGATTTTTTTCTCCTCACCAGATGACCATGCCGCTTAAAATTCGAGTGGCGGCGTTCGCGCTGCTGGCGCTGTGCGCGCCGCTGGCCGCCCAGGATCGCCTGTCCGAGGACCTGGCGCGATACCAGCATGAAACCGACACTGTCCGCAAGGCCCGGGTGCTGGCCAAGCTGGGTGACGAGCAGGTGGACCTGGCCAGAAAACTCCTCAAAGAAGACGAGGTCGCTTCCCTGCACACCCTGGAACAATATCGCGACGAGGTTCACGAGATGGTTCTGGCGCTGAACGGCCTGGGCGTCGACGCCGAAAAAAAGCCCGCCGGCTTCAAGGAGTTGCAGATCAGCCTGCGCGAAACCATCCGCCGCATCGACGATCTGATTCTCACGCTGAACGTGGACAAGCGCCCGTTTTTTCGCGCCGTTCGCAATGATTTGTTCGCCGATCAAAATGCGCTGATCGACAAGCTTTTTCCGCGCAAGCCGGAACGCGGTTCGCAGAAATCCGACCCGTGAGGTATGCCATGCGATCCATCACCATTCCGGGAGTAGCGTTGCTCTTCACCGTGATTCTCTGCGCCTCGTTGGCCTGCCCGGCCGTGGCGGCTCCGCAAAAAAGAGAATATCTGTCCGTCGCCGAGGCCGACAAGATCCGCGAAGCCGGAGAAACCGGGCCGCGCATCGGGCTGTTTGCGGGCTTCGCTTCAGACCGCATCAAGAAACTGCAGTACGAATTCGCGCACTTCGATAAGACCGATGAAAAGCGCACCGAGCGCCTCAACAACCTGATCAACGGCTACACCGGATGCATCGACGATGCCGCCGACCTGATCGAGATCGGCATTGAAAAGCAGCAGGACATCCGGGAAGGCGTGAAAGCGCTGGAGTCCGGCATCAAGCAGTTCCTGCCATACCTGCAGGAGCTCGCGGCCAACGGCGTGGAACGCGAAACGTACAAGGAAAACCTGGAAGACGCCATCGAAGCCACGCAGGACGCGGCCAAGGATGTGGAGAAGGCCTCCAAAGGATCGTCCGCCCCGCCGGTGCGACGCAAACCAACCTGATGGAACTTTTTCCGAGTTGGAACCAAAACCAAGCCGAGAAGGCCCCGAGAATAAAAACGGGCCGACTCGCGGCTGCAACGCTTCCCGGGGGTGACCGCATTTTTCAGCGCATCTTCACGCGCCTCGGTTGCCAGGGGCGGCCGCCGCAATTTCAAGTGGAACTGTACCCGTACGCCAATCTTTCGCACACTTTGCGTTTGCGGCGGGACGTCGCGTACGTGCGGCTTTCCGATATTTTGCAGGAAGCGCCGGTGCCGGTGATCGAGGCTGCCGCGGCATTTTTGCTGGGGCAAATGTACCGCCGCCGCGTACCGCACGAATTGCGCGATCTGTATCGGCAGTTCGCGCTGGCGCATTCCACGCGCCGGCACATCGCGCGCGTTCGCCGCAAGCGCGCCCGGCGCATCCGGGACAATCCCGCGGGCGTGGCGCACGATCTGGAGCCGATGTTTGCCGCGCTCAATGTCCAGTATTTCGCGGGCCGCCTGCGCCGCCCGCGGCTCGGATGGAGCGCCCGCCCGTGGCGCTCGCAATTCGGCTGCTACGATCCATCGCTCGATCAGATCGTGATGAACCGGCGGCTGGACCACGCCGAAGTTCCTTCGTACGCCGTGGAATTCATTCTTTATCACGAAATGCTGCATGTGAAGCACCCGCTACGGGCGGCGGCTTGCGGGCTGCAGGCGCACTCGCCGGAGTTCCGGGCGGAGGAAAAGCGGTTCGCGCAGTATGCGCGGGCGCGGAAGTTCCTCGAACATCTTCGCTAAACCTTTTTTGCAAAGATTGACGAAGCCATCTCATGAATGGTCAAACCCAGACTTCAGGGGCTAAAGCCCTTGTTTGACGGGCACCTGAATGTCGCGGCTGAAGCCGCGACCCACAAAGATTATTTATGAGATGGCTTCATCACGATCGCGGGGTGGGCGTTTTGGGTTGCGAGGCTTTGGACTGTGGGCTTTTGCTTGAAGTAAGTGCGACAGGCTGAAGCCTGTCCTACTTAAGGCTTCGCTTCCTGCGCGGTTTTTTCCTCTAAGTCCGAGATGTCTTTCTTGATCTTTGCGGCGTCCGCGGCGTGCGGGAGAATTCGCAGATATTTGTTGTAGGCTTCCACCGCTTTTGCGTACTCCCGCTTTTTTTCATAGGCCTCGCCTAGCATTTTCCACGGCATGGCCAGAGTCGGCTGGTAGTTCGATGCTTCGATGAAACGATCGATCGCGGCGTCGTACGAACCTTTCCTCAGATAGAACGTGCCGATATCCAGGCTTCTTTGGGCGTGCAGCGGATCGAAAACCGGTCCCGCAGGCGCGGCTGGAGTATCGGCCTCGGAATCCTCCGTCGGCGGCGGAGGCGGGACGGTCGGATCGATGGGCGGCGTCGGCGCCGCTGGCGGCGTTGCGGCCGGCGGCGCGGTCGCGGGATTTGCGGCCGAAGTGTCCGGCGGCGTGGAAGCCGGCGCGGTTTTGGGGGCCGCCGAAGGTTCGGCCGGAGGCGGTGGCGGCGGAACGCGGGGATTCACCTGCTGGGCGCGCAGAGTTCCCTGCCCGGCCAGCATAAAACATCCAAAAATGAGGATCGTGGATCGCTTCATGTGACGCGCAGATTAAGATTCACTTTGCTATCATGGATGTTGCCCGAGTGCGGATCACCGCGCTTTCCATTCTACCCCTGCGATGGAACTGATACAAAAAGCCGGAAGCCTTCCCGTGGAACCGGGCGTGTACCTGTTCAAGGACGCCCTGGGGAAAATTCTGTACGTTGGGAAGTCCAGCTCCCTGCGCAACCGGGTGAAATCCTACTTTCTCGAGTCGCGCTGGCTGGACGCCAAAACCGGCTCGCTGGTGCGCGAAATCGCTGATCTCGATTACATCGTGGTGGACAACGAACGCGAGGCGCTGGCGCTGGAAAACAGCCTGATAAAGCAATACCGCCCGAAGTTCAATGTCCTGCTGCGCGACGACAAGACTTACCCGTACATTCGCTACACGGCGTTTGAAAAATATCCGCGCGTGTATGTGACCCGCCGCCTCATCAAGGACGGCTCGATCTACTTCGGCCCCTTTTTTCCGCACAGCCTGGCCTACCGCATCGTGCACTTCATTCACAAGACGTTTCGCATTCCCTCCTGCACCGTGGACCTGAACCGCGCGCACCCGCGGCCGTGCTTGCAATATTACATCCACCGCTGCCACGGGCCGTGCGTTCCAGGGCTGACCACTGACGAGAATTATGCCGAGGCCGCGCTGGACACCAAGCTGTTTCTCGAAGGCCGGCGCCACGCGCTGATCGAGAGCCTGGAATCGCGCATGACGGAGGCTTCCGACAGCGAACGCTTCGAGCAGGCCGCGGCCTACCGCGATCTGCTGCGCACGCTTTCGGAAATCGAGGAGCGCCAGAAAATTGCCGCCGCCGAAGGCGACGACATTGACGTGCTCGCCTGGCACGCCGAGCCTCCGCTGGTAGCGGTGAATCTGTTTCACCTGCGCGGAGGCCGCGTGGTCGATCGCCGCGATTTTTACTGGGAAGACCTGGAGGAATTCGAGCCCGCGGAATTTCTCTCGTCGCTCCTGAAACAGCTGTATCTCGATGCGGCTTATCTGCCACGGTCGATTCATGTGCCGATGGACTTCGAGGATCGCAAGTTGCTCGAGGAAATGCTGACCGAACGCGGGTCGCATCTGGAGCCGCCGCGCAACCGGGTGGAGATTCTGATGCCGCAGCGCGGCGCGAAGCACGCGTTTCTGGAACTCGTGGAGAAAAACGCGCAACATTCTTTCGAGCAGCGCTTCCGCGTATTGAAACCCAGCTCGAAAGCCATTGTCGAGGCGCTGGAACAAGCGCTGAGCCTGCCCGAGCCTCCGCGCCGCATCGAGAGCTTCGACATTTCGCACCTGCAGGGATCGGACACGGTCGCTTCGATGGTGGTGTGGGAAGACGGCCGGATGAAAAAATCGGACTACCGGAAATTTATCATTCGCGGCGAATGGGGCAACGACGATTTCGCCAGTATGAAGGAAACCGTGGAGCGGCGGTATCACCGGTTGCAGCTGGAGAAAAAACCGTTTCCTGGACTGATTCTGATCGACGGCGGCATCGGGCAGCTGCACGCGGCGGGAGCGGCGCTGGAGAAGCTGGAGGTGATCAACCAGCCGGTAGCGAGCATCGCCAAGCAGGAGGAGATTATTTACGTGCTGGGCCAGGAGGATCAGCCCATCCGGCTGGAGCATCACTCGCCGATCCTGCACCTGATCCAGCAGATCCGCGATGAAACCCACCGCTTCGCGGTCGGCTTTCACCGGCAGCGCCGAACGAAGCGCACCATTCAAACCGGCTTGGAGAATATTCCCGGAATCGGCCCGCGCACGGCGCACAAACTGCTGCGAAATTTCGGCAGTCTCGCACAACTGCGGTCGGCGAGCATCGATCAAATTGCCAAAGTAGTGCCGAGGGGACTAGCCGAACGCGTGTCCGCGCACCTCGCGAGCGCAAACGGCACACTCGCGCCGCGAAGCTAGTTCTCCCGATTGCTTCTCCGGCGGCGCTGTGCTACGTTCGAGGCTGGAGAGGTGCGAAAGGAGATCATCATGTCGGAAAATTCAGGCTCAAAGGTAAGCTTCTTCCTGGTCGGACTCGGCATCGGCGCGCTGGTGGGAGTTTTGTTCGCTCCGAAATCGGGCGAAGAGACGCGCGAATTCCTTTCGGCAAAGGCGGACGAGGGCCGCGAGTATGCCCAGCGCAAAGCGCGCGAATTGCGCGAACGCGCCGAAGATATTCTGGAGCGCAGCAAGACCGCCGCGGTACGACAGAAGGAAACGCTCTCTGCAGCCGTGGACGCCGGGCGCGACGCGTATCAGCGCGAAAAGGCGAAAGCCCAATAGTCCGGCACGGCAGCCTGAATCACTTGCCGGTGAACTGGCCGGGTTCTACTCGCCGATGCTCAGAGTTGACCGTGATTGAAATGGCCGTAATTGAGTCGATCGATGCAGGCCGCGGAATCCCGGCTCCAGGACCCTGGCTTGTAAGCTTGACCCTCTCGAGGTAACAGTATGGAAAGCTGGATGCCATTGTTCGTGATTGTCACGGCGATTGCCGTGGTGTTGCAGGCGGCAATCCTGATTGCCCTTTTCGTCCAGATGCGCCGCACGGCGGCGGTGGTGGAGCGAACCGTCTCCGATTTGAATAGCAAAATCACGCCGCTCATTGCGCGCGTGCAGGTGGTGGTCGAGGATATTTCTCCGCGCATCTCCGGCATCGTCGCGGACGCCTCCGAAATTACGCGGCTGGCGCGCAGCGAGGCGCAGAAGGCCGATCGCATCCTCAGCGAAGCGCTGGAACGCTTGCGCATGCAACTGATCCACGTCGATCACATTCTGACCGGCGCGATGGAAGCGGTGGAAGATGCGGGATCGCGCATGCGCCAGACGGTGTGGGCGCCGGTGGTCAAGGCGACTGCCGTGCTTCGCGGCGTGCAGGCGGGGATCGATTTCTTCCGGAATAACCGGCGGCGTGACAACGGCGTGGAAACCGGCGAACAGCAGGACGAGGGGATGTTTATTTAGATTTGAATGGTTTGAACCGGCGTGCCTGAGCCGGCTGCCTTTGCGTCCTAACTACATCTACCAACTTCCTCCTAACCCACAACTGTCATTCCGAAGGGCCGGGTTTGCCGGAGGAATCTGCTTTTGTGCGTGTGTTGAGGAAAAGCCCACCGTAGGACAGGCTTCAACCTGTCTGGTTTAGACTTACGCATGACACTAATCAAAACCAGACAGGCTGAAGCCTGTCCTACGTGTCTTTTCTGATCCATCCTCCGCCCAAAACAATGTCCCCGGAATAGCAGACGGCGGCCTGGCCCGGCGTGATGGCGCGCTGCGGCTCATCAAAAATCACGCGCGCGGAATTTTCATCGATGGGCTCAATCGTGGCGGCGGACGGATCGTGACGGTGGCGAATCTTTACGCTGGCCCGCACGGGCGATTCGAGAGTGGCGAACGAAATCCAGTTCACATCGCAAATTTCGCAGATACTGGTGCGAAGCTCGGCGTCCTCGCCGACGATGACGCGATTCGCGGCATGATCGAGCTCCACCACGTACAGCGGGCGGCCCGCGGCCACGCCTAATCCCTTGCGCTGTCCCACCGTGTAGTTGTGAATGCCGCGATGCCTTCCGATGACTTCGCCGCTGGTAGTGACCAGTTCGCCCTCGTCCTGCGGCAAGGCTCCGCCCTTCTCCCCGAGGTAAGCCGCGATGAACTTGACGTAATTGCCCGAGGGCACGAAGCAGATTTCCTGGCTCTCTGGCTTTTCGGACACAGGCAGCGCAGCGCGCCGGGCAATTTCGCGCACGGCGGACTTGTCCAGCTCTCCGAGCGGAAAATCGGTGCAGGACATTTGCTCCTGCTTCAGGCCGAATAAGAAATAGGTCTGGTCCTTGGAGCTGTCCAGCGCGCGCAGCAATTCGTAGCGGTCGGTCGCTTCGTTGCGCCGTATGCGCGCATAGTGCCCCGTCGCCACACGATCGGCGCCGATCTGGCGCGCGGTCACGTGCAGCGGATCGAATTTCACGTGATTGTTGCACAGCGTGCATGGAACCGGCGTGCGCCCCGAGAGATACTCCTCGACAAACGGCTGCACCACGGTTTCCTCAAAGCGCTGCTCGTAGTTCACCACGTAGTGCGGCATGCCGAGATGCTGCGCGACGCGCTTGGCGTCATACACATCGTCGAGCGAGCAGCAGCGCTGGCCGCCCGAGCCACTGCGATCCAGTTCCGGCAGACGCCGCTGGTTCCACAGCTGCATGGTCAGTCCGACGACCGGGACGCCGCGCTGCTTGAGAATCGCAGCGACCGCGGAGCTGTCCACACCGCCGCTCATCGCGACGGCCGTCATCAGCTCTGAATTGGGATGCAAATCCATCTGAATAGTATAGCGTCAAATCCGCCGATTGCAGGCATATGTGGGGTCAGCTGGAACTGTTTCGACTCAGATCGCATATTGACTCGAACATCGCATTCAGGAGGTCCGACCTTCAGGTCGGACGAGTAACGCCAATGATGAGGGGCTTTAGCCCCAGCAGCTTCAGGGGCTAAAGCCCTCTTGTGTACAGGCCTGAACGTCGGGGCTGAAGCCCCGACCTCCTGAGGAATAGTACAGGGCGACGATTTCAAATTGGAGACGCTTCCGACCGTCGATCGAGTCCACAACCGGACCGTGGCCAGCAGTGTTGTGACGAATCCGGTCCAGCGTGGTTTTCAAGATTCTGTTATCGTAGCGCGTAGAAAGCTGCGAGATTTTCATCCTCGATCTTCGGAGGCCTCCCATGCGCGTACGGAAACTGTTCAAGGCTAGCGTTCCGAGTATGGTGGCGTTCGCCGCAATTTGCGCGATCAGTCCGTCCATTCGCGCTCAGAATCAATCAAGCCCTGCCGCCAAAGCGCCGAGCCAAGCCGCGAGCCAAACTTGCCCGCACGATGACAGCGGATTGAAACTGCCCGCTGGTTTTTGCGCCACTGTTTTTGCCGACGGCATTGGCCACGCCCGCCAAATGGTTGTGGCGCCGGACGGAGTTCTTTATGTGAATACGTGGTCCGGCCCGTATTACGGCAAGGCACCGGTACACCCCGGCGGATTTCTCGTTGCACTGCAAGACAAGAACGGCGCGGGAAAAGCCGACGTCATCGAGCGTTTTGGCGAAACCGTCCAGACGGGAGGAGCCGGAGGAACGGGGATTGGATTGTATCGCGGCGCGCTGTACGCGGAGATCAACGACCGCATCGTGAAATATCCGCTGGCCGCGGGAACCATCGCACCCAGCGGAGCAGGCGTGACCGTGGTCTCCGAGTTGCCGCTGGGCGGCGACCATCCGATGCATCCCTTCATCATCGACGCCCAGGGATCAATGTACGTGGACGTGGCCACCGCGACAAATTCCTGCCAGGTGAAAAATCGCACCTTCAAATCGCCCGGCGTGCAGCCCTGCACGGAACTGGAAACCCGTGGCGGAGTTTGGCGCTATGACGCCAGCAAAACGAATCAAACCTTCGCTCCGAAGGACCGCTTCGCCACTGGAATTCGCAACGCGGAGGGGATGGCCATCGGCGCCGATGGGCAACTGTTTGTGACGCAACACGGGCGCGACGAGCTGCACACCAATTGGCCCGATCTCTACAAACCGGATGAGGAAGCGACACTCCCAGCGGAGGAGGTCGTGGCTCTGAAGCTTGGCGGAGATTACGGCTGGCCGGAGTGCTACTACGACTCGTTCCGGCAAAAGCTGGTGCTGGCCCCGGAGTACGGCGGAGACGGCGGCAACAAAACCGGAGTCTGCGCCGAGAAGATCGCCCCGGCCGCGGCATTTCCTGCACACTGGGCGCCGAACGCCATGGTTCACTACGACAAAGAGCAGTTTCCAGCGCGCTATCGTGACGGCGTGTTCATCGCCTTCCATGGTTCCTGGAATCGCGCGCCGTACCCGCAACAGGGCTACAGCGTGGTATTCCAGCCGCTGTCAGGCGCGAGCGCGTCGGGTCCCTGCGAAATATTTGCGGACGGTTTCGCCGGCTCCGTGAAATCGCCTGATGGCGCCGCGCATCGCCCGTCCGGGCTGGCGGTTGCTCCTGACGGCTCGCTTTTCGTTTCGGATGACGTGCGCGGACGGATTTACCGGATTGTATATCGCGGCGGGGCGGATTTCAGCGCGGCGAAACTTACCCCGTGCCCGAGCGCGACTGCCGCTCCCGGCAGGATCGCCGAGGCCTCGGCCGAACCTCCAGAAGGCATCCATCCGGATGCCGGCGCGGCCGCAAAATCGGGCGCCCCGCTTCCCGCGGGCGTGACGCCGGAAATGATTGCGCTGGGCAATCGAGTTTTCCACGGGCAGGTCGCCGGAGCAGCGTGCGCGGGCTGCCACGGCGCGAGCGGGCAGGGTTCGCCCGTTGGACCGAATCTCAGCGGCAAAGACTGGCTCTGGAGCGACGGCAGCTACGACGGAATCAAGAAAACGATCACGGCCGGCGTGCCGGAGCCGAAGGAATTTCGCAGCGCGATGCCGGCGATGGGCGGCACGCAACTGACTCCTGAACAAATCTCGGCGGTCGCGGCGTATGTGTGGAGTTTGAGCCACCGGGCTGCGAGATAAACACCACGCTTTGTTTTTGTGGCACAGCGACTCTTTACTCTGCTTCGGAGGCGCCCATGTACGCAAGAGTCTGGAAAGCCGCGGTTCTCCCCGGAAAAGTCGCGGAATTTGACGCGGTTCTGAAATCCATCGTTCCGATCTGGCGGCAGTTCGCGGGATTTCGCAGCCTGACGGTGCTGCGAACCGGTCCCGGCGAAATGCTGGAAGCGACCGTCATTTCCACGTGGGAAACGCTGGATGCGCTGCGGAACAGCGAGAGCGGAGCGTTTCGGGAGGCAGTGGCCCGCGCTCTGTCGCTGTGCGACCGGCATCCCACCCTGCGCGAAGAAGAAGTGGTGGTGAACGAGTTTGCGGTACCGGATTCGTCCACGATGACGGCGATCCACTAGCTTCAGAATCGCGCCCGACACATGGTTGCTTCAAAAATGGGCCGGCGAGCGAGGCCAGCTTATTCCGCTGTCGAAATAGACTGAAGTAGTTTCATCTTCAATGCGCTCGCACCATCGCGGTACTCGACCAAACGGAGGTCTGTGCTGTCCAGCCCGGAAATTCCAAATATCATTCCCGTTCTACCAGCGCCGAGGTCGACCACGTTCCGGAGATCTGGTAATCCACTCTCAATGCCGTCGTAGGGTGAAGTTCGTTTCTCAACAGCCAAAATGCGAAACGTTGGCAGCGGTGTGATCCAGGCGGCCAATACGTAAGAAGGCGTGTTTTTTGGCTCCCGGCCCGATTTCCATTCCGCACGCGCGTAGTAGCGAAGGCTTCCGTCCGCAAGCTGAAATGGTTGCACTTGGAAAGCAGGAGAGATATTCGCCGCCGCGAGTCGTTCCGCTTCTGTCGCCTCTGCTTTCATACGCTGATTCAGAAGCTCGGCTATTTGGGTTTCCACGTCATACCGAACCGGCTCGCCGGTCAGATTTGCATACTTGAGATTCTCGGCCTTTGTGCTCGTCGTAACTGCGGCGGTTCCCGATTCCTGATGGCGTCGAACTGCATAGTATTCTTTCGCGAATTTTAGAGCGTCGCCATTCTCTACGGTACCGAGAGCTCCGATAAACGAGTCGTTGCCAACCTGTTCATCGGTTTCGCAGCCGACCAAGGTCGTGAGCTTGATCGTGGCGATCACTCCATTACCCAATATCAGGTCGTAACGGTCGCCGATGGCGAAGTGTTCAGCATTCGGGAGTTCTTGAAAGCGCGCAATATAGCTGGCAGGAAGCTCCACCGGAGCGAAGAACGCGGCCGCTACCGGAGTCGCGATCTTGGTGCTGACCGGTGCGGTCGTGCCTTCAAATTTCACGGCATCAAAATACACCACGACGCGATTCCCGTCATAGCGGCCGGCCAGCCAGAATCGCTCCGGCGTGGCCTGTCCGGACATCGGCAGAGTGTGCAAGCAGAGCATCCCGATCACAAACACCAATAGACGCAGCGAGCCGAATTTGCACTTGTGACCGGGAATCATCGGCGCAGCATCCTCCACACGGTTACGAATCGCAAGCACAAAGCGTTCACGTGAATTGCGCACGTATTGTCGCAAAAGGGCTACGTGGGCTTTTCAAATGTAGGGGAAAGCTGGCGCAGACGTTCGATGACCCGGGGAATTGTTTCCAGCGCGAAGTCGATTTCATCCTCGCTGGTTTGGTGCCCGAGACTCAGGCGCAGCGTTGCGCGGGCATCTTCTGGGGCCAGGCCCAGCGCCATCAGCACGTGCGACGGTTCGACGGCGCCGGATGAACAGGCTGCGCCCGTGGAACAGGCAATGCCCTTCAGGTCCAGCGCGATGACCATGGATTCGCCTTCGATGAACGGGAACGTCAGGTTGGAAGTGTTGGGAACTCGTCGTGCGCGCGCGCCGTTCACCCAGGCGTGCGGGACGCGAGCGAGAAGGCCGTGCTCGAGGCGATCGCGCAGGGCGCCGATGCGCTCGCTTTCTGGAATGAGCCCGTCGCGCGCGAGTTCGGCCGCTTTGCCCATGCCCGCGATGGCGGCTACGTCCTCTGTGCCCGGACGCCGGTCGCGTTCCGAATGGCCGCCGTAGAGCAGCGGCGCGAGCCTTGTTCCCTTGCGGATGTACAGCGCTCCGACGCCCTTTGGCCCGTTAATTTTGTGCGCGGAGATCGAGAGCAGATCGACGCCGAGATCTTTTACATCGATGGGAATTTTTCCGGCGGCCTGAACCGCATCGGTATGAAAGGCGATTCCCTTGTCGGCGGCGATTCCGGCAATTCGCCCAATGTCCCCAATTTCTTTGATCGGCTCAATCGTGCCGGTCTCGTTGTTCGCCAGCATCAGGGTGATCAGCACGGTCTCCGGCCGGATCGCGTTTTTCACACCTTCAGGATCGACGCGGCCGTCGCGATCCACCGGGAGAATGGTCAGATCGACGCCGCTTTTTGCCAGGGCTTTGCAGGCATCAAGAACCGCGACGTGCTCGATTGCGGAGGTGATCACGTGCTTGCGGTTGCCGGGCGCGGCGGCGACCGCGCCGAGAATGGCGTGGTTATCGGATTCCGTGCCGCCGCTGGTGAACATGATTTCCGCGGCGCGCGCCCCCACCAAGGCGGCTACCGATGAGCGGGCCTGCTCGACCGCTTCGCGCGCGTTCTGCCCGAACGCGTGAATGGAACTGGCGTTGCCGTACTCGCCCGTTAGATACGGCAGCATGGCCGCCAAAACTTCCGGGCGGATCGGCGTGGTCGCGTTGTGGTCGAGATAAATGCGCTTCATGCGAAAAGTTCCGTGCTGTCAAGAATCAGAGACTTCGGCACCGGTTGTGGAGCACTGAATTAGCGCTGCTTGCAGAATATCGTTCGCTGGTTGGGGGGTCAAGGCTGCGCGGTCTCGGCGTTCCGCCTGCGGCGATGGGTCGCGCCAGGACAAAACCCCACAGGCTGAAGCCTGTGCCACTCTAAGCCTGTGCTACTTACTCTAGCACTCTGCCTTGACACCGGTGTTGCCCTTCGATACGTTGCAGATGGATTAAATTGCGCGGCGCGCGTTTCGCCGTTCGCGCGCGGCGCCTGGAATGGAGACCCTCTTTGGCCGATCCCATCATCACGTTGACCACGGATTTTGGCACCAGCGACCATCTCGTCGGAACGATGAAGGGCGTGATCCTGAATATCAATCCCGCGGCGCGCATTGTGGACATCAATCACAGCGTGGTTCCGTACGACATTCTGGACGGCGCGCTTTCGCTGGCCAACGCGTACAAATATTTTCCGTCGCGCACGGTTCACGTGATCATTGTCGACCCCGGAGTGGGCACGGAACGCCGCCCGATCCTGGTCAGCGCGGAAAAGCATTTCTTCGTGGCGCCGGATAACGGCGTGCTCTCCATGATCTATGAGCGCGAGCCGTGCACTGTCCGGCACATCACCGCGGCGCACTATTTTCTGAATCCGGTGAGTCCCACGTTTCACGGGCGCGACATTTTCGCGCCGACCGCGGCGTGGCTCTCGAAAACATTGCAGACTGAAGCATTCGGAGAAGTCATCACCGATTTCGTGCGCTTTACCATGCCGAAGGCGAAACCCGATGGGAAAGCGGTGAAAGGCTTCGTGCTGCGGGTGGACGCGTTCGGGAATTTGATGACCAACCTGACGGCGGAGGATATCCCTATCGGCGCGCTCGACGGCGGCGCCATCAAGCTTGCCGTGAACGGAAAGCCAGTGGCCAAGTTTTCCAAAACTTTTGCCGAGGGCAATCCCGGAGAGCCGATTGCGGTGCTCGGGTCGGCCGGGTATGTGGAAATCGCCGTGAACCGCGGGCACGCCGCGCGCACGCTTGGAGCCAGTCGCGGAGCGGAAGTCGTCCTTGAGGTTGAGTAGACGTCGTCTCACAAATGGTCGTTTTAGCCGCGGCTTCAGAGGCTGCGGATAGAATCAAAACGCTGCGCTTCCACTTGGATCGAAGAGAGATTCTTCGCTTCGCTCAGAATGACAATCAACGTAAATTGCACGTTTTGTAGAGCCCGCCTGAAGGCGGGCGCTACATGTCGCGTTTCCCCACAGACTCTTTAGTGCCCGAAACATGGATAGCGGATTGAATTCTCAGCGCTGCAAATCCGTGGTGATCAGAAATGCGCGGGTGCGCGGATCGAGCCAGTCGCGCAAAGCATCTCCCAGCAGATTGAACGCGAGGACCGCAGCCATGATTCCGAGGGCTGGGAACAAGACCAGATGCGGCGCATCGAACAGGTGATTGCGCGCGTCGTTGAGCATCGCGCCCCAACTCGGCGTGGGCGCCACGACACCCAGCCCCAGGAAACTCAGCGTCGACTCCGCAAGTATGGCTCCGGCCATTCCGATGGTGGCCTGAATTAAGACGGGCTGGAGCGTGTTGGGCAGCAGGTGCCTCAGCAAAATGCGCGCGTGGGAAGCTCCGAGCGACCGCGCGGCGAGAATAAATTCCATCTCGCGCACCTTCATCACCTGCGCGCGCGCCAGGCGCGCGTATCCCGCCCACCCGGTAATCACCAGCGCCATAATTACTTTGTCGAGCCCCGGGCCGAGGAACGCGGCAAAAGCGATGGCCAGAAGAATTCCGGGAAACGAGAGAAACGAATTGATCAGCACGATGTTGATGAACCGGTCGAGCGCGCCGCCGAAATATCCGGAGATCGAACCGAGCGCCAGACCCACGATTCCCGCTCCGAGCACCACGGACACTCCCACCAGCAGCGAAACGCGCGCGCCGTACAGCGTGCGGGACAGCACATCGCGGCCCAGCTCGTCCGTGCCCATCCAGTGATGCGCGCTCGGCGACAGCAACCGGTCCGGCAGGCTCTGCGCCGCTGGATTGGCGGGAGAAATCCACGGCGCCAGCACCGCCAGCACCACCAACACGACGGTGACAGCGAGTCCCCAGCGGCCCAGCCCGCTGCTGCGAAGAAACTGGCGAAATGGCGAAGTGCGATTCATCAACGTGTAGCGGTCCGCATCATTGCAGCCGCACCCTGGGATCAACTATCGCGTAAACCAGATCGGTCAGCAGATTTACGGCCACATACGACAGCGCGATGATCAGAATGCAGCCCTGGAGCAGCGGATAATCGCGCGCCGAGATGGCCTGCACTGCCAGCCGCCCGATTCCCGGCCACGAAAAAATCGTTTCGGTGACGATGGTTCCGGCGAGCAGCGAACCGAATTGCAATCCCACGATGGTGATCACCGGGATCAGCGCGTTGGGAAACGCATGCCGGAACAGGACTTCCGTTTCCGTGATGCCCTTGGCGCGCGCGGTACGCACGTAATCGCTGGAAAGTTCCTCAATCATCGAGCCGCGCACCATGCGCGTGAGAATCGCCGCGAGCGCCGCGCCCAGCGTCGCGGCTGGCAAAATTAGATGACTGATCCCGCCGCGTCCCGAGACCGGCAGCCAGCCAATCTCAATCGAAAAAAGCAAAATCAGAATCGGTCCCAGCGCGAAATTGGGCACGGAGAGGCCGAGTAAAGTGAAGAACGAAGTAGCGCGATCCGCATTGCTTCCGCGGCGGCGCGCGGAAAATACTCCCGCCGGAATCGCTATCAGGAGGCACACCGCCAGCGCCGCCAGCGACAATTCCAGCGTGGCCGGAAAACGCTGCAACACGATCGGACGCACCGGCGCGGAATAGCGCATCGATTGGCCCCAATCGCCGCGCGCCAGGCCTTCCAGATAGCGAACGTACTGGACGCCGAGCGGCTGGTCCAGCCCCAGCGAATGGCGAAGCTGCGCCAGATCCTCTACGCGCGCGTCCTGGCCGAGCATTTGCAGCACCGGATCGCCCGGCACAATGTGGATCATCAGAAAAACCATGGTGAGGATCAACCAGAGCGCGGGCAACGTGTAAAGAAGACGTTGGAGAAAATGCCGGATCATTTAGGTTTGGACACCCTCTCGGCGGCGGGCTTTCCTTCGGCAGGCTTTTCGGCGGGCGGCTTCCCATCGGCGGGAGCGGCCGCGCTGCCGGCCTGTGCCGGCGCCTTCACTTTTTGGATTTTCACACGCGCCACTCTGCGGCGATCCATTTCCACCACGGTGAAACGGTAGCCATCAAAATCAAAACTTTCTCCGCCGCGCGGAATGAAACCGAGCTGCGCAAGGACAAATCCCCCGACGGTCGCATACGAGCGGTCCTCCGGCAGGACGATGCTGTACTGTGATTCCAGGTCGCGCAATCCGAGTGATGCGTCAAAGATCATGGCCGCATCCGGCCCCTGCCCGACGACCACGGGCTTCTCGACCACGTCAAACTCATCGTGAATTTCGCCGACCAGCTGTTCCAGAATATCCTCCAGCGTCAGCAAACCGAGAATGGTCCCAAACTCATCGACCACCATGGCTACCTCGCCGTGGCGGGTACGCAATTCCAGCAGCAACTCGCTCACCGGCTTGCTCTCCGGCACGAAGGCAATCTCATGCAGCAGGCTGCGAACGTTAAATTCAGCCGGCGCCCAACCCTCCTCGGAGCGTCGATCGCGATCCAGCAAAACCCACACGATGTCCTTGATGTGAATGTACCCGAGCACGTGCTCTCCCGCGCCCTCGAACACGGGCAGGCGCGAGCGCTGTGTCGTGACGAATACCCGCATCACATCGTCCAGCGTGGCGTCGGCCATAACGAAATGCACATCGGGGCGCGGCACCATCAGCTCTCGAACCTGCATCTGGTCCAGCTCAATGGCTCCGAGGATGAGTTTTTCCTCCTCCCCGCCGACCAGCCCGCGCTCGCGCGCCTGCTGAATCTGGATTTGCAGTTCTTCGGCGGAATGCACCTGGGTGTGGCTGGAGCGTCCGGAAAACCCCAGCCCGGCAAGCACCCAGCGGCTGGCGCCGTCAAGCAGGCTGATTGCGGGACGAAACACTTCGAGGTACCACTGGAATGGAGGCGCCACCAGAAGCGCGACGCGTTCCGCGCGCTGCAGGCTCATGCTTTTCGGAACGAGTTCGCCGAGGACTACGTGCAGCGTGGTGAGGAAAATAAACGCTACTACCAGCGACACTCCGTGAACCAGCACCGCCGTGTGGCGCCCGGGAATATCGGCGACGAATGGGCTGAGGATCGAAGCCAGCGTCGATTCCCCGAGCGCGCCGAGTCCCAGGCTGGTAAGCGTAATCCCCACCTGAACGCCGGAGACCACGCGGTCCAGCTTGCCGGTCAGATCCAGAACGATTTTTGCGCGGAAGCCGCCCTGCTCCACGAGCTGCCGGACGCGCGAGAGCCGCACCGCCACTAGCGAAAACTCCACGGCGGCGAAAAATCCGTTCACCAAAACCAGAGCCAGCAATCCGAGGAGTCGCAGCCCGATCAAATCAGCCAATTCCTCCGCGCTCATTCTAGCAGTGCCGGAGCAGGCGCTGAAAGCTCGGCGCTACTTCGGTTGCCACATCACATAAAGCGGTTGTTTCGGTTTGCGAGCGTGCATTAGAATGTGGGCGGCTGGCAGCGATGACCACACCAAATCCCTCAGCGATCAAGAAGCCGGATGGCGCGAAGAAGCCCGATTTCGAGGGCTCGCTCGGACGGCTCGAGGAAATTGTCGGGAAACTTGAGAGCGCGAATCTGTCGCTGGATGAGGCCATGAAGCTGTTTGAAGAGGGCGTGCAGCTCTCGCGCGACTGCCAGAAGCACCTGGAACAGGCTGAGGGAAAAGTAGAAATTCTGCTGAAAAAAGCCGGCGGCGAGATGGCCGCCGAAGCCTTCGATCCCGAGGGCGAGGAAAACTCCTAAAAGGCTGCTCGGCGGCCCCGCGCCCGCGCCTCCACCTTCCTGATGAACCTTCCCGCATTTTTCGAAGAAGACCGCGCCGCAGTGGACGCCGCTCTGGACCGGCTGATGCCGGGCGAAAATGCCCAGCCGCCGTCGATTCACCGCGCCATGCGCTACAGCGTGCAGGCCGGAGGAAAACGCGTCCGGCCAATCCTGTGTCTCGAATCGGCGCGCATTTTTTCCGCGGACGTGACTCCCGTTCTTCCGGTGGCTTGCGCGCTGGAATTTATTCACACCTATTCGCTGATCCATGACGACTTGCCGGCGCTCGACAACGATGATTTGCGCCGCGGCAAGCCCACCTGCCACAAGAAATTTGGCGAGGCCACCGCGATCCTGGCGGGCGACGCGCTGCTGACCCTGGCGTTTGAAACGCTGGCGAACGCTCCGATCGAGCCGGCGCGGCGCGTGGCCATTCTGTCTCACGTCAGTGCGTCGGCGGGAACGGTTGACGGTATGGTTGGCGGCCAGGTGGCAGACCTTGAAGCGGAGGGCCGCGCGATTCAACCGGCGGAGCTCGAGTATATTCATCGCTCCAAAACCGCGGCGCTCATCCGCGCTTCTGTGGTCGCCGGAGCGATCGGCGGCGGCGCCGCGGACGCGGATGTCGAGCGGCTGAAACGCTTCGGCGAGACCATCGGCTGGGCTTTTCAGGTGGTCGACGACATTCTGGACGTGGAAGAATCCTCCACGGCACTGGGGAAGACGGCGGGCAAGGACGCCGCCCAGCAGAAGGCGACTTACCCGTCGCTCTACGGCCTGGAAAAATCGCGGCAATTTGCGAAAGAGCTGGAGTCTCGCGCGATGGCGGAAATCGAGCCGTATGGCGCGCGCGCGTCTCGCCTGAAGGAATTAGCGGAGATGATCGTCCACCGCCGCGCGTAGATTGGTCTGTATGTAGCGCCCGCCTTCAGGCGGGCACCTTTGCCTGAACTCAAAATGCCCGCCTGAAGGCGGGCGCTACACGTGCTGCCTTGCCATCCAAGCCAAAAACCGCGAAAAAGAGGCTCGACCTGCTGGTTGTCGAGCGCGGCCTCGCCGAATCGCGTGAAAAGGCGCAGGCCATGATCCTGGCGGGCGAAGTGCGCGTGAACGGCGAACGCAGCGACAAAGCCGGCGCACCGATCGGCGAGGACGCGCGGATCGAGGTCAGCGGCATTTCGGCAAAGTATGCGAGCCGCGGCGGCTTCAAACTGGAGGGCGCGCTGGAAGATTTTGCAATTGCCGTTGAGGGCACAGTCAGCCTCGATATCGGGGCGTCCACCGGCGGCTTTACCGACTGCTTGCTGCAGCGCGGCGCGCGGCGCGTTTACGCGGTTGACGTGACTCCCGAGCAGATGGCCTGGCGCCTCTCGCAGGATCCTCGCGTCACGCAAATCAAGGCCAACGCGCGGAATCTTCTCCCCGCGCAAATTCCCGACCCGGCCGATCTGGTGACCGTTGACGTTTCTTTTATCTCCGTGGCCAAGGTGCTGCCGGCGGTGGTTGCCGCCGCCGGTCCGAGGGCGGAATATTTGATACTGGTAAAGCCGCAGTTTGAGCTAGACCGCGGAGACGTCGGCCGCGGCGGCATTGTGCGCGAGGCTTCGCTGCACGAGCGGGCCATCGAACGCGTCCGCGAGGCCGTGGTGGCAGCGGGGCTCGGCGTGCAGGGTGTTCGCCCGAGCCGGCTGACCGGCGCGGAGGGCAATCAGGAATATTTCCTGTACGCCGCCAGAGTTTTGGAGCGATGAAAACACGCGCAACACCGGCAAAATTCATGGAAATGGAATTGCTCCTCCGATGCTAAAGTAGACTTCGCCTTGGGAAGCGCTCCAACACCCGCGAAAATGATCAAAAACGTCGGAATCATTTCTCGTCCGCGCCGCGAGGATATCGCGCGCGTGGTTCCCCCGCTGATCAACTGGCTACAGGCCCATGGGGCGCAGGTTACCTGCGACTCCGAAACCAACGACTGTCTGGGAATGTCCGCGGTGCAGGCGCGCAAACGCGAGGAACTTCCGACGTGCACGGACCTGCTGATCGTACTCGGCGGCGACGGAACGCTGCTTTCGGCGGCGCGCCTCGCCGCCCAGCGCCAGGTGCCGATCCTCGCGGTGAATCTGGGTGGGCTCGGATTCCTGACCACGGTCGCGCAGGATGAGATTTATTTAATTCTGGATGAGATTTTTGCCGGCAAACATCGCGTGAGCGAGCGGGTGATGCTGGACGCGGAAATCGTTCGCGGCGGCGCGGTGATCCGCCGGCAGATCGCGCTGAACGATGCGGTACTGAACAAGGCGGCCCTCGCGCGCATCATGGATCTGGAGCTGCGAGTCGACGGCGAGTACGTGACCACCTACAAGGCCGACGGGCTGATTCTTTCCACGCCCACCGGGTCCACGGCCTATTCTCTCGCAGCCGGCGGGCCGATCGTCTATCCGACCGTGGATGCCTTCGTGGTCACGCCGATCTGCCCGCACACGCTCACCAACCGGCCGATCGTGATTCCCGATTCCGTGACCATCGACATCGATTTCAAGGCCGAAGACGATTACGTCTACCTGACGCTCGACGGCCAAATTGGCATCGAACTTTCGCGCGGGGATCATGTTCGCGTGCGCAAGGCGGAGGAAAAACTGCTGCTGGTGCGCCCGGCGAAAAAAACCTATTACCAGATTTTACGAAGCAAGCTGAAGTGGGGAGAACGATAAATTTCCGGCAGGGCTCCAGGCCCTCGCTCCCGCAGCCTCAGCAATTGCCAACCAAATGCCTACCACGCTTTACCGTCCAATCGGACTTCAGGAACTGGCGCTGCTCTGGGATTCCGGAATGCGCGAATTTCCGCCGCGCCTGATCCAGCAGCCGATTTTTTATCCGGTGGTGAACCTGGAATACGCGCGGCAGATTGCGCGTGATTGGAATACGCCGGACGCCAATTCCGGATTCGCGGGATTCGTCACGCGGTTCGACGTGTCATCGACCTACCTGACCAAGTACGAACTCCACACCGCCGGCTCCTCCACCCACCGCGAGTACTGGATTCCGGCGCGGGAAATGACCGCGTTCAACAAGGCGATCAACAGAATGATTTCCGTCGAGGAAGCGTACTTCGGGCGGGAATTTTCAGGATACGTTCCGGACGACGGCAACCTGAAGGGGCAGAATGCCGTGGCGCAATACGCGGCGCTCTCAAACCTGGTGGATTTTGCAGCTTTCAGCGCTGAAGTGTCGGCCAGCCGCAAGGCCGTTTTTTTGAATTGCCGCTACTGGTTTGACGCTGATCTTGTCATCCTTGGAGGCACGGGCGAGCTGCGCTATTTGTTTTTTACCAAGCTGGCCAAGGCTTGGAAGGCCAATAAGATTAAAGTGCCGCTGCCGATTGCGGGGCAGTCGTAGCGGCCTGCCTGTGACGGTGGTGGGCCGGGTACGCTGAAATTCAAAAATCGTCTGAAAGGCTAAGCCAACCGCGAAGGACTTGTTTCCAGTCAATATCTAGCGGCGCCATTGCAAGAGATTCAGGCCGAAGAACATCCATGAGAACGTGAGTACCCAAATCGCTACGTACAAGAACCGCAGTGGACTATTCGGGAAAAATTGGCGGTGTATCCGCCACGCTCTAGACATCTCCCCACTTGCAAGTCCGGTTCTGGACCACATTGTGTGCCGAATTTTCCCATCGCTTGGCAGCCGTTCGTCGGCCTGAGACAAAATGCGGTCTCTAACAATTTTGATGCCGATTCCGCAGGCACCAAAAACAAAAACATAGATTGCGAGAATCAAGGGCGAGTTTCCAATCTGATTCCGCGAGATTCAACGGGCCGGGTGGCCCGTCCTTTATACTCCGCCTGACTGTCAGCAAAGCACGGAATTACGTACTCCTCCACCGCCTCATCACGGGGTTATGGTTTTGCACTTAGGGTGCCCCGTCCTTGACGCTCTTCAAGGGCGCGGGTTTTGGTTTCGACTTGCTATGCCTAAAGGATCGCCTCAGGGACTGGTCCTCGAGCAGTTTCTCATTTCATGCGAAGAAAGAACTGGGCTTGATTCGCATCGATTCCATGCGCTGCGGTTAAGCCGAAGAGCAACACAAAAACCCCGCCCTTCAAACGTCGAAGGACGGGGCACCCCAATTTCAACTTCAAAAGCCGGGCCACCCGCCCCTAGTCAAAACCCCAACCCTCTAAAAACGAGGGGGTCGGGCACCATGAAATTCAAAACCGTCTGGAAGGCTATGCCACCCGCCGTCGCGCTAAACGCATGCAAAAGATTACGCCAACAATTAATCCAACGATGGCCCCTAGACCCACTGCGAGAAACATCATTCCCATGGCAAGCATCGCTGGGGCATCCGCAGGATCGTTTGGTCCGTACTTGTGATACGTCAACATTAAGTACCAACCCACGCAAAAACCAACAAAGACTCCCACCCCTGCCCCAACCAGAATACTTGTCAAAAGAATTCGAATATAAGGAAAAATCTTCATTTCCAAATTGTTCCGAATCGTACTCTAAAATGCACCCCTCATGATAGGTGCGGTGAGGTCGTTTTATCGGTATGCGGGATTTCGTGCGAGAGAGCAAAGGCTAGGGCAAAGAGTCGCTGTCCTACTCCCCGCGCACCATATCCGCGCGGCTCTCGCGATTCCGGATCACTCGCGCACGTTTACCTTCGACGAGGATTTCCGCGGCTCGCGGCCGCGAATTGTAGTTCGAGGATTGCGCGGTTCCGTAGGCTCCGGCGCCCCACAGGACCAGCACATCGTCCGGCACGACATTCCCGAGCGGCCAATCCTGCAGGAAACGGTCCCCCGACTCGCAGACCGGGCCGACGATATCGGCGCGCGTTCGCGTTCCGGAGGCGCGCTGGGCGCGAGTGATCGGGTGCGTCGCATCGTAGAGCGCGGGCCGCATGAAATCATTCATCGCAGCGTCCACGATTACGAAATTTTTCCCGCGATTGTGCTTGGTGTAGAGAACGCGCATCAGGAGAACGCCGGCGGGGCCGACGAGCGAGCGCCCCGGTTCGATCAGCACGTGGCAGCCGAGCGGACGAAGGACCTTCACGAGTCCCGCCACCCAGGCGGCTTTGTCCGGAGGCTGCTCCGAGGTGTAGCGAATTCCCAGGCCGCCGCCGCAATCGACGTACTTCAGCGCGATGCCCGAGCGAGCCAGTTCGCGCACAAAGCCGGCGACGCGCGTGAGCGCGCGGCGGTGCGGGGCGAGCGAAACGATTTGCGAGCCGATATGCGCGCTGATTCCCTGCCAGTCAATCCAGCGCGAATCGCGATGCTGGATGTACAGCCCGCGCGCGGTTTCCCAGTCGATCCCGAATTTGTGCCGGTGATGCCCGGTGGAAATGTGCGGGTGTCCGCCGGCAATCACGTCCGGATTCACGCGGATGGACGCGGCCGCGCGCACGCGCAGGCGCGAAGCCTCCGAAGCCAGCAGATCGAGCTCCGCGGCGGACTCCACGTTGAACAGTAGAATTCGCGCGCGCAGCCCTTCGCGGATTTCCTCGCGCGATTTTCCGACGCCGGAAAAAACGATGCGGTTTCCCTTCACGCCGATCCGCTGCAGGCGGTAAAGCTCTCCCCCGGAAACAATATCGAAGCCGCTGCCGAGGCCGGCGAAGATGCGCAGAATCCCCAGATTGGAATTGGCTTTGATCGCGTAGCAAATCGTGTGCGGCAGATTGCCAAACGCGGAATCCATGCGGCGATAGGCTTGCTCGATGCTGGCGCGGCTGTACAGGTAGGCCGGCGTTCCGAACCGGCGGGCGGCGCCGGCCACGGAAACGCCTTCGCAAAATAATTGCGAGCCGCGGTAGGAAAAGCCGGGCGTGTAGCTCGCGGGATCGGCAAGCTGGTTGGCCCGCGGGGCGGGCCGCGACGCGCGCGGATGGGAAGTGGCGGCGCTCAATTGACTTTCATCACCACCAGCGTGCGGTCGTCGGTGATGGCGCCCCCTTGCGTGAATTCCTCGACCGCTTCGAGCAACCGGTCGGCAAGCTCGCTGGAGTTCAAGTGCGAATTGGCCGCGAGCAGGTCGGCAATGCGGTTGGTGCCGAAGAATTTTCCTTCGCGGTTGGCCGCTTCGGTCAAACCATCGGAGAAAAACAGCAGGATGTCGCCGGGCTTCAGGCGCACGCTCCATTCCTCGTAGGTCGCGTCGTCGAAAATGCCGATGGGAAATCCGGAGAGCTTGACTGTTTCGACGTGGCCGTCCTTCCAGAGCAGCGGCTGTGTCTGGCCGGCGTTCGCGACGCGAAGCATGTGGCGGCCTTTTTGCCAGGTGGCGAAACAAATAGTCATGTAGCGGCCGTCCACGCGGCGGTCGCACACCAGTTGATTGAGCTGGCGAAGAAGTTCCGCAGGCTGCAGCTTGTGCGGAGAAAGGCTGCGCAGGATGCCGGTGGCCACGGCGCCGTACAAAGCGGCCGCGCTTCCCTTCCCGCTGACGTCACCCAGGGCGATACCCAATTGCTGCGAGCCGTAGGTCAGAAAATCATACAAATCGCCGCAGACCTCGCGCGCGGAATGAATTCGCGCCGTGATGTCCAGGCCGTAATCGGCGCTGGGCACTGGCCGCAAGAGCGCGGTCTGCAAACGCTGCGCGGCAGTCAGTTCGCGCTCCATGCGCGCTTCGTCCTTGGATAATTTTTCGTACAGCCGCGCATTTTCCAGGGAAACCGCGAGGTGTGCCGCCAGAATCATCAGCGTCTGTTCGTGGTCCTCGGTAAAATAATTGACCTGCGGGCTTTCCAGATCGAGAACCCCGACGACGCGGCCCTGGTGAATCATGGGAATCGCCAGTTCGGACCGCGTTTCAGGATTGACCGCGATGTATCGCGCATCGAGCGTCACGTCCGGCACGCGCACCGGAAGTTCGGTGGCGATGGCCGCCCCCACGATGCCTTCATTCGCGCTGACGCGCAGTTTTCCCTGGGCGCTCTGGCCGTATTTCACGTCCAGGCGGTGGCGGTAAACATTCGCTCCCTCGTCGTACAGCAGGATTCCGAGGATCTGATAATTAATCACGCGCTTGACAAGTTCCGCGGCGCGGCGCAGCAGTTCCTCCACTGCCAGAATCGAATTGGCCTCGCGGCCCACTTCGTTCAGAACCAGTAGCGTGTCCGCCTGGCTGCGCACGCGCTCAAAGAGCCGCGCGTTTTCGATGGCGATGGCCAGACGGCTGGCCATCAGGGTCAAAACGCTTTGCTGGTCGCGCGTGAAGTAATCGACCTGCGTGCTCTGAATATCGAGGACGCCGATGGCTTGCCCCTTGACCATGAGCGGGACCACCATCTCCGAGCGCACCGAATCGATGATGTTGATGTAGCGCGGATCTTCGCGCACGTCCGGCACGCGCACGGCGCGGCCCGTCGCCGCCGCCGTTCCGGTGATTCCGTTGCCGATCGGGATGACCCAGTCCTTGCCGGCTTCGTCGCCGTAGCCGATGGTGAAGCGGTGGTAGAGGCGGTGCATCGATTCATCCACCAGCAAAACGCTGAAGATCTCGAAGTCCACCAGGCGCTTCACGAGCGCCGCGGTTTTCCGCAGCACTTCGTCGAGATCCAGCGAGGAATTGATTTCCTCACCGATTTCGACCAGCGTCGCGAGAACTTCCGCGGGGACATTCAGCGGCGATGGAGTTTGCACCGGGTCCATAAATTAATTTTGGATGCGCCGAGCGAACGGCACGATCAGGAACGCAACGCGATTCCCCAAGAGCCAATTAGTATAGCAGGTGAGGATTATGCTCCTGTGAAAAATAGGTGAATTGGGCGGAGAAGTAGCGGGCATTTCGTGTAGCGCCCGCCGTCAGGCGAGCATCCTGGGCGTGGCCGTGATGCCCGCCTGAAGGCGGGCGCTACAAATCTAATATGTCGACGCTTGGCGGGCGGAAGTTGGCGATTGAGCGCTCGCCGAACCGGCAGCCTGTTCCATGATTTTCACGCTGGCGCTGGCGCCGATCCGGGTTGCACCGGCGCAGACCATTTTTTTCAAATCGTCCAGCGTGCGCACACCGCCCGAGGCTTTTACGCCGATGTCGGTGCCAACTACCGCTCGCATCAATGCCACGTCTTCGGCGGTGGCGCCGCCGGTGCTGAAGCCGGTGGAAGTCTTGACGAAATCCGCGCCGGCCCTTTTGCTGGCCAGCGACGCGCGCACTTTTTCCTCCACCGTGAGCAGCGAAGTTTCAAAGATTACCTTGCAGATCGCCCCGCCCCGGTGCGCCACTTCGACGACACCGCGGATGTCCGACTCCACTACATCGTCCAGCCCGGATTTCAGCGCGCCGATGTTCAGAACCATGTCCACTTCCTGCGCGCCCAGCTTGATGGCCTCTTCGGCTTCGTACATTTTTACCCGCGGAAGCGTGGCGCCCAGCGGAAATCCGATTACCGTGCAGACTTTCACTTTGGAGCCGCGCACGAGTTCCGCGGCCAGCGGCACGTTCCAAGGATTGATGCAGACAGACGCGAACCCAAAACGCACCGCTTCCTGGCACAGTTTGCGAATTTCATCGCGCGAGGCGTCCGGCTTGAGGAGGGTGTGGTCGATCAGTCCGGCGAAACCGGCTTCCAGCGTAACGACCGACGGTCCGCAGGAAATGCGGTCAGCGCCGGCCTCGACCACGGCGCGCGTTTTTCTGGCGCACTTCTCGGCGCAGTTCAAGTCGCAGTCCGGGCAGATTTCGTCGTCGCCTAGGACGCCACCCGGCACCGCGGGGCCGCCGAGATAACGCACTACTTCCTCGGTGACAATGCGAACGACCTGCTCGAGTTCGGTGGAATCCACTCTTGCCGCCCTGTTTCCGTTTCACTATTTCCAAGCGCGCGAAAACACTTGGATTACTTTTTGCCCGAACGTTCCTCGATGCCGCGAATCTTGTCCACGCGGCGCTGGTGGCGGCCGCCCGCGAAGGGCGTGGAGAGCCACAACGCGACGATTTCGCGCGCCGCTTCCGGCGCCAGCAGCTTTGCGCCCAGCGTCAGCACATTCGCGTCGTTGTGCTCGCGGCTATTACGCGCCGTCGCGCGATCATAGCATAGCGCCGCGCGCACTCCCGGCACCTTGTTGGCGGCGATGGAGCTGCCGATGCCGGCGCTGTCAATTACGATGCCGAGCCACGCGCGGCTTTGCGCCACCGCGTTGCCCACTGCTTCGGCGAAGTCCGGATAGTCCACCGCCTCGGTGCCGTTCGTGCCAAGATCGAGCGCGTGGTATCCCCAGTCGCGAAGATAGTCTTTCAGCTGCTCTTTGAGCTCGAATCCACCATGATCCGCGCCAATGGCAACGACGCGCGCGGATTTTTCGCCCGCGCCTTCGACATCGCCGGCGGCGAAAGATGATTTCTGAGCGCCTGAAGGCACCACGCGAAACGTGATTCCGCGCCGCTCGGCTTCTTCGCGCGCCAGCAGCGTGATTAGCGTGTCATCCGTGATGGCCAGTTCGCCATTCTGCGGAACACGTTCCAAATCCGCGAGTGTGATCAGAGGTTTCATGCGTGGCGGGCCTGGTAAGGCGGCGACTGCGGTACTCGGTCTACGACGGCGGCAACGAAAGCACGCATACGTCCTTGAGGTTGCGATAGCGCTCCGCGTAGTCCAGCCCGTATCCGACGACGAATTCGTTGGGAATCTGGAACCCGACGTAATCCGCCTTTACGTCTTTCTTGATGCGCCGCTCAGGCTTGTCGAGAAGCGCGGCGATCTTCAGCGAATTCGGTTTGCGCTGCTGCAAAACACGCAGCAAATATCCGAGCGTGAGCCCGGTGTCCAAAATATCTTCCACCACGATGACGTTGAGCCCTTCGATGCTGGTGTCCAGATCCTTGTTGAGCCGCACCTGGCCGGACGTCTGGCTGCCGTGCCCGTAGCTGGAGACGGACATGAAATCCATGGAAACTTCCACGCGAACCTGGCGCACCAGATCGGAAAGAAAAATGGCCGCGCCCTTCAGGACTCCGATCAGATGGACGCGCTGGCCCTTGTAGTCCTTGGAGATTTGCGCGCCCATTTCGCGCACGCGCTTCTGGATGGCGCTGCTGCGAAGCAGCACCTTCAAGTGTTCCTGGCCATGACCGTGCACTGAAATCCCCTCCGCCCGGGAGCGGTTACTCTAGCGCACGAAGCAGGAAAGCTCAAGAAGCGGCGGGAACAGAAGCTGAATCGATCTCGGGGCGCCGGCCAATTTCGACCGGCGGCAATTCTCAGCGCTGAATCCGTTTGAAATGCCAGTTCTCGCGCGAAAGCAGCTTCTCGTATTGAACATCGCCAATTTCCTGGAAGCCCACCGATCGCGTGAGCCGCAACGCGGCTTCATTGGACGGGAGCGTGCCCCCGTAGAATCTGCGAATACCCCGACTGCGCAAAATTTCAAACATTCGTTGGCGCAACTGCCCGCCCAGACCGGATCTGCGAAATTCCTTTCGCACGGCGATGTGCTCGGACCACGCTGCCCCCGATCGCAATTTGACCCGCAGATTGACCAGTTGCATGGAGGCCTCTTTCAAGTTGACCAAATTGAAGCCCGCAAGCTTCTTTCCTTCCAGCGCCACTAGACAAAGCTGGCCGGAGGCAAGTTTTTGCTTTATCCGGCCGCGCAGCCACTCTGCGATGTCTTCCACCTGCGCAATCAGTTCGGTGTCTTGAGGCGTCAGAATCTGGAACGTGAAGCCCTGGCCGCCAACGGTATCCATTGCCCGAGTGGTGTCGAGGCGAATTCTGTAGATCCGGTAAACCTGGCGAAAGTAGATTCCACGAACGAGGTGGGCCAGAATCTTTTGCAGGGTGATGCGCCATCCGTAGTCGCGCAGATTCCGCAATACCTTCTGAGCCAAATCTCTGCTCCGGGGCGTGGACAGATCGTGCAGCGGTCCGGCGAACACCCTCCCCTGCGACAGACTTCGTCCTGATCTTTCGATTTCCTGCATCGAACTTGATCGCCTCCGACAGCTGTGTATTACTATTCGACCACCAAAAGCGGCCTTCGATATAGTTTTAATAATACGGGACAGTCTTAACAGTCATTCTCATCACCTCAGCAATTTGTGAATCTTTATGAATTCTTTATGCGTGTCGTACGCGTTCCAGATGGAAGGCCAAAGCCTTCCGGCGGCGCCAGGCCACCTCTCGCGGCAATCACGGAGAAGATTGCTTCGCCCGCCTCGCCGTGGCACCCTTGATGGCGTCCATGACCTTGGTGAACGCGAGTTGGAAAAATCAGAGCGTGGTCGTAACGGGTGGCGCGGGATTTATCGGCAGCGTGCTGGCCTGGGAACTGAACCGCCGCGGCTGCTCGCGGCTGTGGATCGCGGATTTTCCGGCCGAAGGCGACAAGCTCTCCAACCTCAACGGGGTTCGTTACACCGAAATGATCGAGCCCGCCGACCTCTTGAAGCGCCTGTCGAGCGGGACGATTCCTGACATCGACTGCATTTTTCACATGGGCGCCTGTTCCTCCACCACGGAAACCAACGAAGCGTACCTGCGCGAGAATAATTATGAGTACTCTCGACGCCTGGCGGAGTGGGCGCTGGGCGCCGGCGTGCGTTTTGTCTACGCCTCCTCTGCGGCGACGTACGGCGACGGCAGCGCGGGAATGGACGACTCCGATCCACGCCAACTGGACCGGCTGCGGCCGCTGAATCTCTACGGGCAATCAAAACATTGGATGGACCTGCACGCCTGGCGCGAGGGATGGCTCGACCGCATCGTGGGACTGAAATATTTCAATGTGTTTGGCCCCAACGAAAATCACAAAGGCGACATGCGCAGCCTGGTGTGCAAGAGCTTTGCCGAAGTAAGGAAGACCGGGATCATTCGCCTGTTCAAAAGCTATCGACCGGAATACGGCGACGGCGAGCAGCGGCGCGATTTTCTATACGTGAAGGATGCCGTGGCCATGACTCTGCACCTGGCCGTGAATTCGGCCGCCAACGGCATTTTCAATATCGGCTCGGGAGAAGCGCGCACCTGGAATGATCTGGCCCGCGCCGTCTTCACCGCGCTTGGCCGCGAGCCGCGCATTGAATATATCGACATGCCGGAATCGATTCGCGAGAAATACCAGTATTTTACGCAAGCCGAGATTGGGAAACTGCGTGCCACGGGATTCGGCCAGCCGATCATGTCCCTCGAAGACGCTGTGCGGGATTACGTGGCGAACTATCTGGCGCCGGGGCGAACGATCGGCGCTTCGATTTAAGTGGCACAGACATCAGTCTGTGGGGTTCCTCAACACCAGCAAGAAATTACACCGGGTGAAGACTCTGCTGCGACATCTCCAGGCCAAACAGGCCAGCGGCTAAAGCCGTCGCGATTCCAGGTACTTTACGGCACGGCTGAAAGCCGTGCCCTACAAAGATTGCTGATGCCACACGGACTCTGAAGCCTGCGCTACGCCAGAGTCTGTAGTACACTAGAGTCTGTGCTCGCGCCAGAGTCAGCGTCGCTTTAGTGTCACTGGAATTCCGTTCCGGGGGCGCAGCGTAACCGTCGGCTGCGTTTTCACGTTCAGGCCTGTAGCCACCTGAATCTGGAATTGCTGCGCGATCGTGGCCAGCAGCAGCACCGCTTCCATCATGGCGAATCCCGCGCCGATGCATACCCTCGGGCCTCCACCAAACGGGAAATACGCAAAACGCGGCAAGGAAACGCTGCGGGGATCGCCGGCCCTCCAGCGGTCCGGATCGAACCGCTCGGGCTCCGGAAAATAGCGCGGATCGCGATGCATGATGAGTTGCGAGATCAGCATGTTGGTGTTCGCCGGAATGTCGTATTCGCCCAGGCGGAACGGCGCGAGCGCGCGCCGCCCGATCACCCACACCGGCGGGTACAGGCGCATCGATTCGCGCAGCACGGTATCCGTGTAGACCAGCCGGGGCAGATCGGCAGGCGTCGGCGTGCGGCCAGCGAGCACGCGCCCCAGTTCCTCGAGAAGTTTCTGCTCCGCGTGCGGATTTTGCCCAATCAGGTACCACGTCCAGGAAAGTACATTTGCGGTGGTCTCATGCCCGGCGAGAAACAAGGTCATGATTTCGTCGTGGAGCTGGCGGTCGGTCATGCCGACTCCGTGGTCGTCACGAGCCTGCAGGAAAACACTCAACAAATCGCCGGACATCTGCCCGCTGGCGCGGCGCTGCTCGATGATTCCGTAGATCACTTTGTCCAGGCGGCCGACGGCCCGTTGCAAAAGCCCTGAAGTCGGAAGAGGAACCCACACCGGCAGCAGCAAAGCCATCCCAGCCTGTCGCAGAAATTTTCCCATCAGCACGGTCAGCGCCGCGTCGACGTCTTCCGCTTCGTGCGAAACATCCGCGTCAAACAGCGTCTTGGCGACGATGCCCAGCGTGAGGCGCATCATGGCTTCGTGAATGTCGAGCTGCTGCCCGTCGTTCCACGCGGCCAGCATGCGCTCGGTATAGCTCACCATGGTGGACGCGTAGGCGCCGATACGCTCTTGATAAAACGCCGGCTGGATGAGCTTGCGCTGGCGCTTCCAGAATTCGCCTTCGCTGGTGAGCAGGCCGTTGCCCAGCACGCGGCGCATGGCGCGGTAGTCCTTCGACTTCACGAAATTATTGTTTTGCGTGACCAGGATCGATTCGATGTACTCCGGCCGGTTCACGTAGCACGCCGGCGTTCCCAGGAAACGCAAAAATACCAGGTCGCCGTACTCGCGCGCGCACTTGGTGAGGTAGCTGATGCTATCGCCGCGCGGCTCAAACACGTTGCCGACGAGCGGATAACCCTTGGGACCAGGAGGGAGTTTCAACGTGAACGACTTCCCTTTCCAATTCGCGGCGCCGAGAAAAGTATAACATCGCGATCCGGGTAACACAGGCACTCTGCCTGTGCGGGTTTGTGAGCTGAAACGCCCGGGTGGTGTGAGCGATTGGAGTGGTTGTGCGTTGTAAGCAAATACATGAATGACTGTTTGATTGAGGCGACTTCAGTCTGGCCATCGAGCCGAGCCTTACTGGAAGCCTACAAAAGCGCACAGGCAGAGTGCCTGTGCTACTTACTTACTCGACCCAATCGGCAATAAAAATATTGGTCTCGTGCGGGGATTTGCCGTTTCGGTTGGAGGCCCAGACCAGGCGCTTGCCGTCGGACGTGAACATCGGGAAAGCGTCAAAGTCCGGATGATACGTGATCTGCTCGAGGCCGGTGCCGTCCACGTTGATCGCGTAAAGGTCAAAGCCGCTGGGATCTTTCTGGTTGGCCAGGTTGGAGGCAAAAATAATGCGCTTGCCGCCGGGGAAAAAATACGGCGCGAAATTCGCCGCGCCGTTATGCGTGACCTGGCGCTTGTGATTGCCGTCCGCGTCCATCACCCAGATTTCCAGATTGCCCGGGCGAATCAGCCCACGCGAGAGCAGGTCTTTATAGTCGGCGATCTGCTCGGGAGTTTTCGGCTGCTCCGAGCGGTAGACAATTTTCTTGCCGTCGTCGGAAAAAAAGGCCCCGCCGTCATAGCCCAATTCGTGGGTGAGCTGGCGTACATCGCTGCCGTCCGCGTTCATCGTGTAAATGTCCAGATCGCCGTTGCGGGTAGAGGTGAAGACAATTTTCTTGCCGTCGCGGCTGATGGTGGACTCCGCGTTGTAGCTGCCGGGAGCATGCGAGAGCAGTTGCAGGTCGCTGCCGTCGGGCTTCGACGTGTAGATCTGGTAGGAACTGTAAATTGGCCAAACGTAACCGTGGGAATAGTCAGGCCGCGGCGGGCAGGCGGCGCTCGCCTCATGGGTCGAGGAAAATAAGATACGATCGCGCTTCGGAAAGAAGTAACCGCAGGTGGTGCGCCCCTTGCCCGTGCTCACCAGCTTCGGTGTGGCGCGTTCGACGCCTGGTGGATCAACCGGCATCGTGTACATCTGATCGCAGGGAACGCCTTCGCCCGAGTGCATGAAGATCAGAGATTTGTCATCGGCGGAAAAATAGGCCTCGGCGTTGGTGCCGCCGAAAGTCAGCTGGCGCACGTTGGCCAGGTGCTTTTCACCGGGAACCGTCAGCGAATCTGCATTTGGTTTGGAGGAACTAGGCGCCTGCGAATAGGCGAGCGAAAAGGCCGAGACGCTGATCAGCAGAAGGAACAGCGCGGGGCGAGCGATTCGCGTTTTCGGCATCGTTGATCGGTCCTGTCTACTTTCGCTGCTCATTTCCGCTGTTCCAGCGTTACGGACGCTTTCACCGGTTTGCCGTCGCGCAGTACCTGCACGTCCACCACGTCGCCCACCTTGCTGCGCCGCAGGGCGTCCGTGAAGTCATACAAATTGTGAATGGGCATCTCGCCAAACTGGACGAGTACGTCGCCGGCACGGAAACCGGCCGTAGCCGCGGGCGATCCCGGGCGCACATCAGAAAACTTCACGCCATTTTCTTCCTGGCCAAAATCAGGAATCGAACCGAAATACGGTCCATACCCTCCGCCGCCCCCGCTGGCTGCCTGGCCGTGGGGCTGGTCTTCCTTCACGCTGACGAACGCTACCCGTTCGTTTGAGGAATCGATCTTCAGGGCTACGTCACCGATAAAATCCAGCAGTTTGGCCGCATCGGGTGCGTCGATTTTGTCCCACGTGTCGGAAGGCTTGTGGTAATCCGAGTGCAAGCCGGAGAAAAAGAAAAGCACCGGAATTTTACGGCCCACGAACGAAGTATGATCGCTCGCCGCGTAGCCGCTGGCGGAATACTCAAAGTGAAACGGAAATTTGTCCTTTTCTCCGTCGAGCAGTTCCTTGAAAGTTGCTCCCGTTCCCGTGCCGCCGATAAAAATTTTTTCGTCCTTGATCCGGCCGATCATGTCCATGTTGATCATGGCCACGGCCTTGTCCAGGGGCAGCGTCGGCTCCTTCACCCACTCCGCGGAACCCAGAAGGCCAAGTTCTTCGCCCGCGAAGTCGGCAAACAAAATGCCGCGCTGCAGCTGGCCCTTGCGCGGCGCCAGCATTCGCGCAAGTTCCAGAACGCCGGCGGTCCCGGAAGCATTATCGTCCGCGCCGGGATGGATCTGCCCGATCTGCGATGGCGCCAGCGAATCGACATTGCCGTAGCCCAGATGATCGTAGTGCGCGCCAATGATGATGTATTCATCGGTCTTGCCGGGAAGATACGCCAGCACGTTGTTCACGGTCGCGCGGGTCTTCTCGACATTCACGTTGAGCGAAACTTGCAGCTTTTCCGGAAATGAGAATGACGCGGGCGCCGACGACGTATTGATCTGGCTCTGAACTTCCGCAAGCGATTTTCCGGCCGCCGCGAACCAAGCGTTGGTCGCGTCATTTTTCGCCTGCACAATCACGACGCCGGCGTTTTCCGGCCCATTCACGCTGCCGAATTTCGTGAGCTGATCGTCTTCGTTGTCGCCCAATTTCCCATTTACCAGGATCACTGCTTTCGCGCCGTGATTCCTGGCGTTGATGGCCTTGGTAATCAATTGCGAATGCTGCGTGAAACCGGCATTCCCGCTCTTCGCGGCGAAACCGGACGGCTCGTAGCGCAGCAACAGGACAATTTTATCTTTGACGTCCAGATGCGCGTAATCGTCATATCCGAATTCAGGAGCCGTCGCACCGTAACCGGCGAAGACGACCGGCCCGGCAGCCGCCGCGGAGGCTGAAAAGCTGAACGGAACGAAATCCTGATTGAGCTTCAGGGTCTCCTTCGATTTGCCGTCCGCCACTTCCAGACGATTTCCGTCCTTCAATTTTGCGCCGGTAATGACCGTGAAAGGCTGGAAGTAGGATTTGGAGCCCGCGGGTTGAAGTCCGAGGGTTTTGTAGCGCTGCTCGATCAAGTCCGCCGCGCGCTCGATCCCTTTGGTCCCCGCGCCGCGGCCCTCCATCGCGGGCGAAGCCAGCGCCTTGACGTCCGCAATGTAGCGATTCGGGTCGGCGGAATTGGCATCCGCTCCAACGCGCAGCGCGCAGAACGCCAGGACCAACGCGGCGGCATACAAACGCAGAGGACGAGCTGTGCGGGATGTATCCGAGCGATTCATGCGGTTGCGATTAGAGAAGAACATCGACCTTCAGAATCGTATGCCGTGGCGGAAAACGTGTCAAATTGACTGGGGCGGCGGTGGCAACTCGCGCAGGGCCAAACTCAAAATCCAACTTTCAAGCGGGCGCCCACGCTGGCTTGCGGCGCAACCGCCGTTCCCGAGAAAAGGCTGGCGAAATTAATCACGTTGACTTTGTTGGTCAGATTATGGCCTTCGATCTCCAAGGAAACTTCTTTTCCCTCTCGATGAAACAACGTCGCGCCGGCGGCCACGTTCAGCGAAAAATTCGGGCGCACGCGACCCAGGTCGAAATTCACTTCCTTCAAAATCGCAGGCCCGTATTGCTGCAGCAGGAAATCGATTTCGCCGGGATCCGGCGGCCCGCCCAAATCCGCTGGCAATCCGCTGCCGTAATCCGCGGACGTCGCGAACCACAGCCGCTCCATGGCCTGAAAGCGCACGTTCGCCCGCAATGTATTGCGCTGGTCCTGCGACACCGGGAACTTGCTGGTGTCGGAAATTCCCTCGGTATCGCTACCCAAAAACAATCCGCCGGTGATGGGTCCCTGGCCGGTGCCCGTCTGATTCGAGTAGCTCAGCACGCCGGAAAATCGGCCCCAACGCGGAACGGCAATTTGGATTTCCTCGCCGGAAATCACCGCCGACAAAAACGCGATGGGAAAACTGACGCCGGTATCGAACAGCACATCGTCGTCGGAATAATTCCTGAAATCGCGCCGGAAAACATTTCCATCGATTCGCAGCTTTCCTGCAAAGGATTTTGTGAATCCCACTTCGTAGTAGTTCGCGCGGGCCGGCTCGACCGGCAGCCGAACCACCAGGCTGCTGACCGAGTTCAGTTGCGGCGAGCTCGCCAGCAGCAGGTTTTCCATGGCCGGCGTCTGGAAAACGCGATCGTAGGACGCGTGAACCAGCAGGTTGAGCGGGGAAATGAATCGGGAAACCGCGACGCGCGGGCTCCATGCCGATTCATTCACCACAAACCCGTAGTGATCGAACCGCAATCCAGCGCTGATGTTCCATTTGCCAAGGCGGATCTGGTCCTGCACGTAGGCGGACGGCTCGATGTCCCAGCGGTGATCCGAAAATGGCGGCGCAAGCGTCAAGGCCGTGCCGGCGTCAAATTGCGTCGGATCGGTGATCTGATACTGGAGGTTTTCATTCACCGAACTGAAAATTCCATCCAGCCCGATCTTCCATTCGTGGCGCCCGTGGTGTCCGGCGAGGTCCGCGCGCGCATAGCCCTCGCGATAGCCGCGGTCCTGCGAGACGATGACCGGCGTTGAATCGGGATTGGAATTTAAAAGGGCGTAGACGTCGCGGACGCTTCCCGCAACGCTCAAAAGAATGTCCGGCGAGAAGGCATGCGAGTACTGTACCCGGCCGGATGTTTCCTTCTGTTTGGAATCCTGGCGCTGCCCCGCTTCCTGCTGCACCAGTTCGTTGGGCACCTCATAGCGAACCGCGTGCTGCACGAAGGTAAAAAATAGCCGATCGCCGTTCGAGAAATCCCGTTCGTACGACGATGAAAATCCGCCGGCGTTGCCGATGTTTGTGTAATTCTGAAGAACGGGCGGGTCGAGATACCGGTCGGTGTGAAATCCGTTTCCGGTGATGGAAAACCGGTTCTCTCCGCTGGAATAAGAGAGCGCGCCGTCCCCTGAGGCTGAAGAAAAACTTCCGCCCTCAGCCGTGAATTCTCCATGCAGGCCCGAAGGATTGTTTTTGGGGGACGTCACTTCCACGACACCACCCAACTTGCGGCCATATTCGGCCGGAAATCCGGAGGTCATCACCCGCATGGATTCAACTTCATTCGATTCGATCGGGGGCGCATATCCCAGGGAGCGGTTTTCGGTCAGCGGCAGTCCATCCATCACGAACTGGACGTCGTACTCCGAGCCGCGTGGGTGCAACACGCCGTTCGATTCATACAGCCACCCGGGCTGATTATTCACTACATCCAGGGTTCCGCGCCCCGGCCGCGAAGACATCTCTTCGCCAATGGTTTGCGCGCCAATGGTGTAGACCGCATTAGTCCGCGACGGGTCGATCAGTGTCGCTGTCTCGCTGACCTGCATCTGGGTTTCGACGGGCTTCAATCCCAGCGTCAGCGCCAGATGCTGCGGCACCATCGAGCGGATCTCCACCATTTGAACTGTGGGAACAAATCCAGACCGCGACAAGCTCAAGCGGTAGACGCCAAACGCCAGATCCTGCGCGGCATAACGGCCGTCATCGCCTACCGTAAAGTTCAGGTGAAATTGGTTTACTTCGCTGACGAGTTCGCCGGATGCGCTCAGCACCGCACCCTGTGGATCATGCACTTCGATCTGCAACTCGCCGCGGTCCCGCTGCGCGGCGGCAGGCGAGATGCAAAGCCCGATACATCCCAGCAATCCGACGATTTGAAGGAACCGCGCCATTGGGACTTAACTGCCCGGACGGGATCGGCCCGTTTCACGCTTCATGAGCGCCGATTTTGACATGCCGCGTGCCGAACGTCCTGTAAGCATATCGTAAAAAACGAACGACGTGATCGCGAAATCCCGCAGCGATGAAAGACTGGCAATCCCCTGGTTCCTTTGGCGGTTGGAAAATCTTCGCCGGGGTTGTTATCGAGGAGGCGTCTTTTCCAGCGCAGCGCGGTCCCAATGCCCCAGATCGGCCGCGGCATCGTAGGTGCTCTGGCAAAACTCCAGCAACGCTTCCCGGGGCGACTGCGCGGTGCGCACGCTGTCGTACATCAGCAGAAATTCTCCGAGTTGCTGCTGGTAAAAGGCCGCCGCGGGACGCACGGCGCGCGCTCCAAAGCCTTCCGGCGCCGGTGCGGCGTAGGAATAGAATGCCGCTCCCTTGACGTCTCCGCCGCCGGGCCAGAAGCCCACGCTGCTCACTTCGTGCGAGTAGGCCTCGCGGGTGATCGGGTCCGCGCCGGGGCGCTCCGGCGCGCGCCGCCCGGAAAACCGCGTCACCGCCAGATCGAAGCTGCCCCAAAAGAAATGCACCGGACTCACTTTGCCGATGAACCCGGAACGAAATTCCTTGAAGATGGCGTCGACCGCGACCAGAATTCGCCAGAACGCGTTGGCGTATCGCGGATCGTACGCGCCATGAACGCGATCCTGATTGAACCGAATGGGATTGGGAATTTCCACCGGCATGTTCCAAATTTTCGGTTCGATCTCGAGAGTCGTGAGAATCTCCAGGAACGCGGTGTAAAACTCCGCAACCGTGCGCGGCTCCAAAAGCATGCTGCGCGTTTCGCCCCACGACGTGATGACATCGAGCCGGTGATCGATAAAATCGAAGTGAACTTCAAACACTCCGTCGTCATAAGGAATGGGCGACGTCGTCAGTCCGCGCGCGCTCACATACAGCGGCACTTCCCACCAGTGATTCACGCGCGGAGCGAGCGCCAGCCGCACTTTGCCCACAATCTGCGTCCACATGTGCAGCGTGGCATAGGTGTCCGCCCATTCCGAGAGCGGCAGAGCCGGCCAGGATTCCGAGGAGTCCACGAGCGGTTTCGCGACTGACATTTTTTCCTCCCCTTCGCCGATTCTGTCGGGCCGTAAGTTAGCGGTTAGTCCAGCATCAAATCGTCCACGTAGCACCAGCGCCAGTCTTCTCCCGGCTCAATGGACTGGACGATGGGATGCTTGGTGCGGTGAAAATGTTTGGTGGCGTGTTTATTTTTGGAGGAGTCGCAGCAGCCGACATGTCCGCAGATGAGGCACAGGCGAAGGTGTACCCACGTGTCCCCCATTTTCAGGCATTCCTCACAACCGTTGGTGTTTGGCTTTACGTTTTTGATTTCCTTTACGTGCGGGCAGGTTTCCGGTGCCATGAGGTCCTCTTTCTGGATTCCGCTTCCTTCTATGAATCGAACGTCTGCCGGTTCCCTAGCTTTACGAATGAATCCGCAGCCGGTGCCCGCCTGAAGGCGGGCGCTACAGGAGTTGCGCCGGCTCTGTGGTTCAGAATGCCGGCCAATTTCCCTTGTACCACAACCGTCAACAATCGGCACGTTTCGCTACAACCCGTTTAAACGCTTTCCGCCGCTGACGAACGGGTTGCCGTGTTCATAGAAGCGAAAGAGTTGATGCACATCGCGCGTGATTCCAATGCGAATGGAGACGCCAATTTCGCCGGCGGACCGAACCGCATCCCCCAGCCACAATTTGCCTTTCGCGCAGAGATCCACTCCGTCATAGCGCTTGTTGATGTCCATCGCTTGCGCCAGGCGCCCCGGGCCGCGCGTTAGATCGATCAGGCGCGTGGTGCCGCGCCGGCGTTCCATGAAGCGGATGCCTTCTAGTGGCTCGACGGCTCGCACCAGCACTCCCGCGCCCGTGCCCTCCACTTCGCTGGAAACATTCATCATGAAGCACGAGCCGTAAGTGAAATACACATACGCATACCCGCGCGGAAGATACAGCGAGCGCCGGCTGGGCGTGAGGCCGCCAAAGGCGTGCGCCGCGCGATCGCCAACCGGATAGGCTTCGGTCTCAACGATGCGGCCGGCAAGGCGCACGCGCGGGAGATCGTGGACCAGCGTCTTGCCGATGAGATAGCGCGAAAGCTCCAGAGTGTCGATGGGCAGTTCGGACCGCTTCAATCGGCGAATGCGCAGCGCCGCGCGCGTGGATTTCCTGGTTGCCTGCATCAATCCACCGGCTTGACGCTGTTCAGCAAGGCGAAAAATCCTTCGGCCAGGGTGGGATGAATGAAAACGGCGCCCTTCAATACCGTGTACGGAAGATCGCCCAGCATCAGCGTGTAGAGCACGTGGATGAGTTCGCCTCCCTCGATGGCCAGGATGGCGGCTCCGAGAATGCGGTCGTTCGCGGCGTCCACAATCACTTTCATCAATCCGGAGGTCTCATCGCGTTCTATGGCCCGCGCCACGTTGGACATCGGTATGGAACCGATTTTGAGCTTGTGGCCCTTGGCGCGGGCTTCTTTTTCCGTCATGCCCACACAGCCCAGTTGCGGGTCGGTGAACACGCAGTACGGCACCAGGCGATTGGCAATCGAAAGGTTTTTTCCCCGGGTCAGGTTGGCGTCAATGATTTGAAAATCGTTGTAGGAAATGTGCGTGAAGGCGGGACCTCCCTTCACGTCGCCGATCACCCAGATTCCCGGGACGTTCGTCTCCAGGCGCTCGTTGACGTGAATGAATCCCTTTTTGTCGGTTTCCACTCCCGCCTTTTCCAATCCGAGATTCTCTGTATTCGGGCCACGGCCGACGGCGCAGAGCAAATGGGTGCCGGAAACCTCGACCGGTCCGCTGGGGCTGGCGAGAATCACTTTGACCGCGCCGCTTTTCTGTTCCACCCGAGTAGTGTTTGCATTTAACTGAAAAGTGATTCCTTCGGCGGCGAGAATTTTCTGTAACTCCGCGGCAATCTCCGGGTCCTCACGCGGAACGATCTGCGCCTGGTTGTGAATGATGGTGACTCGGCTGCCAAACCTTCGGAACATCTGGCCAAACTCCAGGCCTTCATAACCGCCGCCGAGAATGACCAGGTGTTCGGGGATCTCGAGCAGATCCATGACGTTTTCATTCGTGAGGACCGCGCCGGGGTCCAGGCCGGGAATCGGTGGAATATTCGCATGCCCGCCGGTATTGATGAAAATCTTTTCGGATTCGAGCTGTGCATCGCCGACGCGAATGCTGTGCGGGCCGGTGAATTGCGCGAACCCGGCAAGAAGATGCAGGTTGGGAGTGCTTTGTACTTTTCTTTCCTGATTTCCCCGGAACCTGGCGACCACCTTATTTTTTTGCGCTACGATCGCCGGCAGGTCGGCCGCGACGTTTTCGGCGCGCACGCCCCAGCGCGCGGCGTTCCGCGCGTAGTAGGCGACTTGGGCCCGATGCACCATTGTTTTGGTCGGGGTGCAGCCCGTGTTGATGCAGGTCCCGCCCAGATGCGCCTTTTCGACCAGCGCCACTTGCCAGCCGAGATCCACAAAGCGCAGCGCCAGCGGCCAGCCGCCCTGCCCTGCCCCGATCACGATCGCGTCATAGCGCATGAGAAATCTCCGCCCCACGGGAAACGGCAAGCACCCGTCATTTATTCCATGCCCGGGGGAAATTCACAAGGCGAGGAGCACAAACGCCGCGCAATCCGGGTGTAGCGCCCGCCTTCAGGCGGGCAATGTGCAACCGAGCAGATGCCCGCCTGAAGGCGGTACACGAGGCAAACTCCACTCTCCGGCGGTGAGGGCTACTCGAGGATGAGCAGCAGATCCTTGGCTTCGACTTTATCTCCCACGCTTGCCAATTTTTTCGCGACCTTGCCGTCGACCGGCGCGTAGACCGTGGATTGCATTTTCATGGCTTCCAGCACCAGCAGGCGGTCGCCCTTTTTCACCTGCTCGCCGACTTCCACGACGATGCTGGAGATCGCGCCCGGAATGGGCGAGCCGACGTGCCCCGGGATCGCCGGGTCCGCCTTGGGCCGCGTCTGTACCGTCGCCCGCAGAGCCTGATCGCGGACGGTGACTTCCCGCGGCTGGCCATTCAACTCGAAGAAAATCGTCCGCGTTCCGTCAGGCCGGGCGTCGCTGACCGACAGCAGCTTGATCACCAGGATTTTTCCCGGCTCGAGTTCGACCGCGATTTCCTGGCCCTGTTCCAACCCGTAAAAAAATTGCGGTGTCGGCAGCACTTCCAGATTCCCGTATGCCGCGCGCGCCGCGGCAAATTTCAGGAACACGTCCGGATACATCAGGTAGCTCATCAGGTCGGTATCGGATATTTTTTCTTCCGTCTTCTTCTCTACCGTCGCGCGGGTGGACTCCAGATCGATAGGCGCGAGGCGCTCGCCGAGCCGCCCAGTCATCGGCTGCGCGCCGCGCAGGATCACCGACTGCAGCTTCGGCGGCCAGCCGCCTTCAGGCTCGCCGAGCGCCCCGGCAAACATTTCCACCACTGAATTCGGCAGCGTGAGATTGTGATTCGGCCCCAGACGCTCCAGGTCTTTCACCGTCATATCGTGGCTGACCAGAAAAATCGCGCAGTCACCGACCACCTTGCTCGAGGGCGTCACTTTCACGATGTCGCCGAACGCGAAGTTCAATTCCGCGTACGTGTGGGCAATTTCCTGCCACCGCGCGCCGAGGCCCATCGATTCCGCCTGCTCGCGCAGGTTTGTGTACTGCCCGCCGGGCATTTCGTGGATGTAAACCTCCGCTGTGCCGGCGGGCGGGGCGTTGTCAAACGGCCGGTACCACGTGCGCGCCGTTTCCCAATAATCCGCGCAGGCATTCAGCGCGCCGAGATCGAGGCCGGTATCGCGCGGCGTGTTCTTCAGCGCGGCCACCACGGAATTCAAGTTCGGCTGGCTGGTGGTGCCGCTCATGGAGGCAATCGCCGCGTCCGCGGCATTCACGCCGGCTTCCGATGCTTTCAGGATTGACGCCGCATTGATGCCGCTCGTGTCATGCGTGTGAAAGTGGATTGGCAACGCGATTTCTTCGCGCAACACGGAGAACAGCCGCTCCGCCGCGTACGGTTTGCACAATCCGCCCATATCCTTGATGCACAGAATGTGCGCGCCCATATTTTCCAGCTCTTTGGCCAGCCGCACGTAATACTGCAGCGGATATTTGTCGCGCTTGGGATCGAGAATGTCGCCGGTGTAGCAGATGGCCGCTTCGCAGACTTTGTCGGTGCGATTGCGGATGGTCTCCAGCGACAGCTTCATGTTGGGCAGCCAGTTGAGCGCGTCGAAGACGCGAAAAATATCGATGCCCTGCCGGGCCGATTCCAGAATGAAAGCCTCGACCGCGTTGTCCGGATAGGCGGAATAACCCACGCCGTTGGCCGAGCGAAATAGCATCTGGAAACAGATGTTGGGAATGGCTTCGCGCAGAAGTTCGAGGCGCGCCCAGGGATCCTCCAGCAGAAATCGCATGGACACGTCGAACGTCGCGCCGCCCCACATTTCCAGGCTGTAGAGATTGTGCAGCCGGTGCGCCACGAAATTGGAAATGGCCAGTAAATCGTAGGTGCGCACGCGCGTGGCCATCAGCGACTGGTGCGCGTCGCGAAACGTCGTGTCCGTCATCAAAAGCTGTTTCTGCGATTTCGTCCATTCGGCGAATTTTTCAGGGCCGAGTTTTTCGAGAAGCTGCCTGGTTCCGGTGGGAGGCGCTCCCGTGATATGCGCGGGCAGCGGAGCGGGGCGGATCGATTGCGGCCTGGGCTTGCCGGCCACTTCGGGATTGCCGTTCACGATCACTTCGCCGAGGTAACGCAGGAGCCGCGTGGCACGATCCTTCAGTTGCGCGAACTGAAACAGCTCCGGCGTTTCCGCGAGAAACGAAGTGGTGACTCCGCCGGCCTGAAAACGTTCGTGGTTCACCACGTTCACGAGGAACGGGATGTTGGTCTTCACGCCGCGAATGCGAAACTCGCGCAGCGACCGGTCCATGCGGCGGCAGGCTTGCGGAAACTCGCGGCCCCAGGCGGTGACCTTCACCAGCAGCGAATCGTAGAACGGCGTGATGACTGCGCCGCCGTATGCCGAGGCGCCGTCCAGGCGAATGCCGAATCCCGCGGGCGACCGGTACGTTTGAATCTTTCCGTAATCGGGTAGAAACCCGTTGGCAGGGTCTTCCGTCGTCACGCGGCACTGCAGCGCATATCCGTGGAGCGGAATATCTTTCTGCCGGGGCAGATTCATTTCCGGGCCGTGCAAGTCATAACCCTGGGCGATCTGAATCTGCGACTGCACGATGTCGATGCCGGTCACCATTTCGGTGACGGTATGCTCCACCTGCACGCGCGGGTTCACTTCGATGAAAAACCATTCGCCGGAATCGGCGTCGACCAGGAATTCCACGGTCGCCGCGCTGTAATATTTGGACTCCCGCGCCAGCGCCACCGCCGCGTCCGCGAGCCCTTTGCGAATCTTGGGATCGAGATTGACGGCCGGCGCAACCTCCACCACTTTCTGATTGCGGCGCTGCACCGAACAATCGCGCTCATGCAGGTGCAGAACGTTTCCATGCGTGTCGGCCAGGATTTGCACTTCGATGTGCCGCGCGCGCCGGATGTAGCGTTCCAGAAAAACAGCGTCATTGCCGAAAGACGCTCCGGCCTCGGCACGCGCCTCCTGCAGGCCGGATAGCAGCAATTGCGCGCTCTGCACCACGCGCATGCCGCGCCCGCCGCCTCCGAACGCCGCCTTCACAATCAGCGGATAGCCGATTTTGTCGGCGATCTTTTGCGCGTCATCCTTTTGCGTGACCGGCTCTTCCGTGCCCGGCACGACCCTCAACCCGGCCTTTTGCGCCAGCCGCCGCGCCGCCGTCTTGTCACCCAGCAAGTCCAACAGATCCGCGCTCGGACCGACAAAAGTAATTCCCGCCGCTGCGCACGCCCGCGGCAACGCCGGATTTTCCGAGAGGAAGCCGTAACCCGGATGAATGGCGTCGACGCCGCGTTCCTTGGCCAGCGCCACGATTCCCTGAACGTCCAGATAAGCCTGCACGGGCCCCTTGCCTTCGCCGATCAGGTAGGCTTCATCGGCCTTGAATCGGTGCAGGCTGAGGCGATCCTCATCCGAATACACGGCGGCAGTGCGGATTTTCAATTCGTTGGCCGCGCGGAAAATGCGGATGGCGATTTCCCCGCGATTCAGTGCCAGTAGCTTTTTTATGGTTGGCATGCGTCACAGATTCCGGGATGTCTCCCCCACTCGAAACGCACCGCATCGTCGGCGAACCTACGGCGGGGTAGGAAATCGGTTGCCCATCAGAACGAGAAGAAAAATGCCCGGCAGCAAGGCAGAGCCATCTTCTGGCCGTGGATTCTATCGCAAAACCGGAAATCCGGTCCGGTGCAATAATCTATCCGATGGAACACCTATTTCAATCGCGCCATTGTGGCGCATGCTTTAGCTTGCGGCGTCTGTTTTCCACAGAAGGCAAGAACGCTGAATGATCCATCTCAAGCTAACGCATGGGCCACAAATGAGCGCAGTCCAAGCCGCGCCCGGTCGCCCCCCAAAAGGCCACTTGCTACATTTTGGTTGATAATTCTTACGCTGTCATCGTTTGACATAGCCCCCCGAACCGCCGTGGCCGGTGGTAAGGTTTGAAGTGGTAATCCTGACCCGTGTGCCTCCAGCTTGGCGCGGGATGAATGCGCCTTGCCACGCCGGGTCATGTAAGGGAGAACTACTTTGTCAAATCCTGTTGCCACGCCCCCCGTCATGCTTGACTTGCCGGTGGAAGTCACCGGGGTCGATGCCTTCGGACAGCAGTTCCTGGAGAGCACGCGGACGCAGTCCGTTCAACGGGATGGAGTTTCTATTCTCCTGAGAATCCAACTGGCACCGAATTCTGAAGTCATCGTGCGCAACCCGGAAACCGGCGAGGAAGCCATCGCCTCCGTTGCCGCCCAGAAACAGGAAGGCGGCTCCGGAGCTGTCTACGAGCTGGCATTTCTGAATCCCGAAAGCGATCTGTGGAATATCCATTCACGCTCCGTGACGACCGGCCGGGAGATCCACCTGCAGTGCACGGGGTGCGGTTCCATCTGCACAATAAGCCTCTCGGACCGGGACATGGAAATGTTTCAGTCCACTCGCGAATTGATCCGCTCCTGCAGCACCTGCAACGCGTCGGGGATCTGGAGAGAGGCCGGGCGAGATACGCGGCCCGTGAAGCCGAGCGAGCCGGCGCCGCAGCAGCAAGCGAACTCCGATGCCGGGACGGGCGCTCCGCCCAAGGAAGACCGCCGCAAGAACCGGCGCACCGCCATGAAAATGGCGGCTTGCATTCGATTTTCCGGAGTCGATCTGGTGGTTGACTGCGAAGACGTTTCCAAGGGCGGCTTTCGATTCAAGTGCCGCAACCAGTACCCGCAGGGAACGCGCCTCGAAGCTTCGGTTCCCTACCACACCAAATCCAGCACCAATATTTTCACACCGGCCGCGGTCAGCTACTGCATCAAAATGCCGGACGGCCTGTTCCGCCACGGCGTGACCTACGTGAAAAACGGCGGCTCAGCCGGCTGGGATTCGTAAGACTTTCCCTAAATCTCTTTTCCGAAAGCGCATGCGAGTCGCGGGCAGAAGGTGTTGCTCGGGTCGTGTAATTGGAGTACAAGTGTGATCCGTGATCGACCTGGCACGGAGCCTACCAATGAAAAAGCTAATTTGCGTTTTGGGCGCGGCGTTTGCGCTATTTCTCAGCAGCGCGGCATTCGCTCAGCAGAGCGCGTCCTCCCCAGGCGCTGGCATCACCCGGCTGGTCATTGCCCGCCGCCAGATCGCCTACGGCGGCGCGTCCTTCGGCAGCGCGGGCCCGTACGAAGTTCTGGCCGGCACGGCCTATGGAGAGCTCGATCCGCATGCCCCAGGCAATGCCGGCATCCTCAATCTGAATCGTGCGTCGCTGAACTCCAAAGGGCGCGTCGAGTACAGCGTCGACTTCATGATCCTCAAGCCGGTGGACCTGAAAAAAGGAAATGGCCGGCTGATTTACGATTTTGTGAATCGCGGCCGCAATACCATCCTGCGGCTCGACGAAAGCGGCGATTCCTTCGCCGCCGGTGACTCGGGAAATCATTTCCTGATGTCGCGCGGCTACACAGTTGCATGGAGCGGCTGGCAGGCGGACGCGCCCAGCGCACCAGGGTTCCTGCGAGCGTACGTTCCAGTGGCGATGGATAAGGGCAAGCCGGCCACCGGGACCAACCGCGACGAATTCACCGACGTTCCCGCTGGACCGGTCTTCACTCAAGCGCTCTCCTATCCCGTGCTTTTGGACTCCACGGGCACGACACTCACGGTTCGCGAACACGAAGCCGATCCGCGCAAGCCGTTGCCGCCGTCGAGTTGGCATTTCATCGATGAGCGCCACGTGGAAATCGCCGCCGCATCCGGATTCGATCGCGGCGCGATTTATGAACTGATTTATCCGGCGACTAACGAAAGCATTGCTGACATCGGACTGGCCGCCTCACGCGATTTCGTTTCGTTCCTGCGCTATGCCGATCAGGATTCCACGGGCCTGGACAACCCGCTGCACGACTCCACGGCGCCTTTCAAGGCCGCGCTCGCGTTCGGCATCTCGCAGACCGGCCGCGCCATCAACGATTTCCTCTACCAGGGTTTTAATGCCGATACGAGCGGCCGCATGGTCTTTGACGGCGCCATGCCTCTGCTCTCCTCGACGCGGCGTACCTTCACCAATTTTGAATTCGCGCAGCCCGGCCGTTTCGCGCGCCAGCATGAAGACCACGAATACGGCGGCGACCAGTTTCCGTTCTCCTACGCCACCACCAAGGATTCGGTTACCGGAAAAACCGATGGTTTCCTGGTGCAATGCGAAAAATCAAAGACCTGTCCGCGCATCGTGCATCTCGATTCGGACACCGAGTTCTGGCAGAATCGCGCGTCGCTGGCCGTCACAGACACTAGCGGGCGGCCGCTTACGCTTCCCGACAACGTGCGCGTCTACTTATTGTCCGGACAAGAGCACAACGGCGCGGCGAACTGGAACACGCGCGGAAATTGCCAGCAACTGCAGAACGCTCTGAACTACAGCGTCTACGCGCGAGCCCTCCTCGTAGCGCTCGATCGCTGGGTAACGGAGAACGTGGCGCCTCCGCCGAGCACGTTTCCGAATCTGAAGAATCACACGCTCGTGCCCATCGCCAAGCTGCAGGCCTCCTATCCGGCCATTCCCGGCGCGCCCTTCAGCCCGCTCTACAATCCGCTGCAAGTGATCGATCAGAAGAGCATGCCGCCCGAAGCGTCCGGGCGCGGCTATCCGCTCTTCTTCCCGTCCGTGGATGCGGATGGAAATCCGCAGGGCGGCATCGTTCTTCCTGAAATTGCGGTACCGATCGCGACGTATTCGGGCAGGAATGTTCGCGCCGAAGGATTTGCCGCGGGAGAATTGTGCGGCCTGTCTGGGTCGTTCATCCCCTTCGCCGCGACCAAACAGGAGCGTATGGCCAGCGGCGATCCGCGCCTGTCGCTTGAGGAGCGCTACAAGAACGCGCAGGATTACTCCGACAAGCGGAAACACGCCGTCGATACACTCGTGCAGCAGGGGTTTGTGTTGCCGGAAGACTCCGAGACGCTGGCGCGCAGTATGCCGTTGCCGGGAACGGCGCAGGGCAAGCTGTAGATTTCAATCGCGCGCACGATTGGATTGCACCAAGTCCAGCGAGCCTCGACCCTCACCTTCAGCCTACAAAACCGCACAGCCAGGAGCGGCGGTGCTACTGCCTCCACTCCCGCCAATCGCGCTCGGTCGCGCGCAGCATCGCTTTCGCAGCCTTGTGCAGCCAGTTGCCACGGCGTTTCGCCAGGTTCCGGCGGACGGCGGGAATCGCGCGCGGCGTGCCGAAATGGATGTTGGCCGTTTCCCATCCCATGGAATACAGCAAGCGCTCCTCATCGTGGCTCGCGGGGAGCGAATCAAGTTCGATGCGCGAGCAATCCGGCGCCAGACGGCGCAGCAGCCAGTCGCGGTACGGATGCACGAACGGATCGGGCACTCGAACGGCATCATCCAGAATTTTTCCGTAGCGGGTTCGTTGGCCTTTCGCGCTTTGGCCCCGCGCCCACACGCACGCTGAAGGCGTCAATTCCTTCGCTTCCCGCGCCAGATAGCATCCATGCCATTGCCCGAGGAGCACCACTCTCCGGTGCCCCAGGCTGCCCAAGCCGGCCAGCCGTTCCTTCTTTTCGCACGGCAAGGAATGATCGGGGAGCAGTTTGCGAAGTTGCGACTCCACATCTCGCGGCAGCCGCACCGGAGATCTCGGAAGCCGTTCCAATTTTCGCCAGAACAACGTGGCATCGCGCAGGCGGTTCAGCGCGATCTTCCGCAGCCAGCGATGATTCTCGGCCAGCACATAGGGCCGCCCGCCTTCTTTCAACGAATCGCGGTAACCCTCCAGAATCGCGTCGCTCGCGTCCCGCGGCCGGATGTTCAGCCGCTCTTCCGCCGCTGCCACATGCGCGCTCGTAACCAGTCGCACCAGGTCGATGCTGTAGGGCATCCGGTAAACTTCATCGAAATCGTTGATGCCCCACACCAGCCGCCCTTCCACGTCGCGCCAGGTTCCAAAATTCTCAAGGTGCAGATCGCCGACGGCCAACAGTGCCGGAGCCGCGGCGGCGTCCGCGGCAACTTCGCGCCAGATCTGCGCCCAGCGGTAAAAAGTCGAGCGCAGGAACGGGAACAATCCCAGCGTCATCTGCTTGTGTTTGAACGAGAGCGCGCGGCGATCCAGCGGAATGCAGGACGCCACCCATTTTTCGTAGCTGGAGGTGGCCTGATGAATGTTCATGTTCGTGAAGACGCCGCGCGAAGTTCAAGCGCCGCAAATCCGGCTACGTTGGCCATTCGGAACAAATGCGCAGCTATTTCGCCGGCTGCATCTTTGCAGCCTTATACGCCGCTTGTGCCTCGGGTGAGGACAGATACTCAAGCAGCGCCTTGGCCGCTTTGGGATTTTTCGCGTGCGCGGAAACGAATCCTACCAGCGGCGTCCATGGCGCGACGTCCTGCGGGAGCACTCCAACAATATCGACTCCCGGATCATCGATCTCGCTCACGAAAGTCATGGCGATTTCCGCTTCGCCTTTGGCGACCATGGCACCGAGGATCATGCCGCCGCCCGCTCCGCCCGGCAGCGACCCGTGCGGCCGCTTCAATTTTGGTTCCACCTGGTCATCGATCCCCAGTTTCTTCAACATCGCATTGATGGTCACGCCGGCAGCGGCTCCGGCCGCGGCGTCGGGGCACACAATGGATTTCGCGGAGAGCAGCATTTTCTTGACGGCTTCGGCGTTCGAGATATCCGGCCTGGGTGCTCCCTTTTTCACGGCGATGCCAACGGCCACCGAAGCAAGCGGCGTCGCGGTGCTCTCGATCACGTTGCCCGAAGCGATCACTTCCGGAAGCGGCGGCTGCACGATGGGCACATCGAATACGTCGCCCTGGATGACCTGTTTCTTGGTGCCTCCGCCGGAGCCAAACGTCGGGTTCACCTTGTAGCCCGTTTTTTTCTCGAAGCCGGGAATCAATTTCTCGATGGGCGTTCGTATTCCGCCCGGCGCAATCAGCGTGACTTCGCCCTGCGCAAGCGCTGCGTCGGAAACGCTCAACGACACTGTCAACGCGAGAATAGACAAAAAAATTCGTCTCATGGCTCGACTCTCCAATTTTTATCAGGCATTCAATTTCAGAAATCGCAGGCGGGATTGTTGCACTATTTAACGAGATGCACAATAACTTGCAAGCGTATGAGTGGCGCACGCTTCAGCTTGCGGTTTTTCTTTCATTTCTGCACAGGAAACTTCGCAAGCTAAAGCATGCGCCACAAAATTCTCAAATCGGATAATGCGTGGGCGAGCGCCGGATGGTGATCCAGCGCAACTCACTGAATTCCTCGAGCGCGGCTTTTCCGCCGAACCGACCCCAGCCGCTGTCTTTTTCCCCACCAAACGGCATCTGTGGCTCGTCGTGAACCGTCGCGCCGTTGATGTGGCAGATTCCGAACTCCAGCCGCTCCGCGATGCGCAGCGCTTTGCTGATGTCGCGGCTGAAGACGGCGCTGGCAAGTCCGTAGGGAGTATCGTTGGCGATGCGCGTGGCGTCGTCGGCATCATTGGCCAGAACGATCGACACCACCGGACCGAACGATTCTTCTCCATACACGCGCATCGCCAGTGTGACGCCGAAGAGAACCGTCGGATAGTACGACGGCCCGTCCGATTTTCCGCCGCACAAAACCCTGGCGCCCTTGGCCACGGCGTCGTCCACCAGCGCCTGCACCCGTTCGACCGCACCGGGATTAATCAGGCATCCGATTTGCGTTTGCGGCTGCATCGGATCGCCCAGCGCCAGCGACTTGGCCTTATCCGCCAGGCGCCGCGAAAATTCGTCCGCGATCGGCCTTTCCGCCACGATGCGTTCCGTGGACATGCAGATCTGCCCCTGGTTCATGAACGCCCCAAAATTGGCGGCGGAAACAGCGTCGTCGATCTCCGCATCCGCCAGCACAATCAGCGGGGCCTTGCCGCCGAGCTCCAGCACCGTGCGCTTCAGGTGCCGTCCGGCGTTTTCCGCGATCAGCCGGCCGATCTTTGTCGAGCCCGTAAAACTGATGCGCCGCGTCCGCGGGTTGGCGATGAGTTCATCCACCACTTCGGCGGCATCCGCTGGCGCGTTGGTGATTACATTGATCACGCCGTCGGGAAATCCCGCCTCCTCGAATATCGACGCGATCGCCAGATGCGTGCTCGGCGACTCTTCCGACGCCTTGAACACCACCGTGTTCCCGTATGCAATAGGTATCGCCACGGCGCGCCCGCCGAGAATCATCGGCGCGTTCCACGGCGCTATGCCTACCACCACGCCGACGGGCTGGCGCACCGCCATCGCCGTGGTGTCCGGCAAATCGGTGGGAATCACTTCACCGATCAGGCCGTAGGTCTGGGCGGCCGCTTCGCGCAATATTCCCACAGTGAAAATACAATTAAACATTCCCCAGCCGAACGTCTGCCCGGTTTCTTCGGCGGTTATCTTGGCGATTTCCGGCATGCGTCGCTCCAAGATGTCGGCGGCTTTCAAAAATAATCCCCGCCGCAGTCCCGGCGCCGTCGAACTCCACGCCGGAAACGCGCCGGACGCGGCGTCAATCGCCCGTCGCGCATCCTCGCGCTTCCCGGCGGCGACCGATGAGGCCACGCGGCCCGTATACGGATTCTTCTTCTGGTACGTTCCGCCATCCGCGGAATCCGTCCAGCGGCCGTTAATAAAAAGCTTTTCACTGCGAGTCGTGAGGGTTTCCAAGGGAACCTCCCAGCCTTCCGGATTCTCGCGCAGGATCCGGCAAATCGCCCAAGGCGCAGGCCGCGCCCCGTGCCATTCGTTCCGAGCGAGCGTTGAGCGGAAATATACACCCGCGTGCGCGCTGGGTCTGAAGAAATTCTGCATGCCGCCATGGGTCAGGGCGGATCAAGAGGTGGGTCAAGAGGTAGATCACAGAGGGTAAGCGCATGAAAGACCGGCAGCCATCTCATAGCCGGGCAGCTTCCGAACCTGATTATCCGTCAGCGGCTAAAGCCGCTCTTGCTGAACCTTTTTGCGCCGCGGCTGAAGCCGCAACCCACAAATCACGTTGCTGAATCTCGTTGCCGGATATGTTAGATCACTCTAAAAAGCCTCCGCCGCGCACGTCTGGCGAACCATCCGCCGCGCCGCCGGAATATGGTAAGTTAATTACGCAAAATCCCAACAACCGGAGAGCACAAATGAAGGTTGGAGTAGCGGGACAAGGCGCGTTCGGCCAGAAGCATCTCGAGGGAATCGCCAAAATTCCGGGCATCGAAGTCATCACACTGACGGGCGGCAACCAGGCCGCCACCGAAGAAGTCGCCAAAAAATTCAACATTCCTCACTGGACCGGCGATCTCGCCGAGAGCCTGAAGCAGCCCGGCCTCGAGGCCATGATCCTCGCCACTCCCACGCAGATGCACGCCAAGCAGGGCGAGCAGTGCATGCGCGCCGGCAAGCACGTGCAGATCGAAATTCCCATCGCCGATACCCTCGCCGATTCCGCGCGCCTGGTGAAAGTGCAGCAGGAAACTAAGGTCGTCTGCATGGGCGGGCACACTCGCCGCTTCAATCCCAGCCACCAGTACGTGCACAAGAAAATCCAGGCCGGCGAGCTGAAAATTCAGCAGATGAACGTGCAAACCTACTTCTTCCGCCGCACCAACATGAACGCCGCTGGAAAGCCGCGCAGTTGGACGGATCACCTGCTCTGGCATCACGCCTGCCACACCGTCGATCTCTTTCAGTACCAAACGGGCCAGTACGTTTCCGAATGTTACGCTGTGCAGGGCCCCATTCATCCCGAGCTGAAAATCGCCATGGATATGGGCATCGTGCTGAAAGTGCCGTCCGGCGCAATCTGCACGCTCTCGCTTTCGTTCAACAACAAGGGCCCGCTGGGCACATTTTTCCGCTACATCTGCGACAACGGCACGTACATCGCGCGCTATGACGATCTGCTGGACGGCGACGAAAACAAGATCGACGTATCCAAAGTGGATGTCTCGATGAACGGCATCGAGCTGCAGGACCGCGAATTCTTCGCCGCCATCCGCGAAAAACGCGAACCCAACGCCAGCGTAGCCCAGTGCCTCGCCGCCATGGACGTTCTCGACCGCCTCGAGCATTTCCTGAATTCAGCGTCCAAAGCGATCGCGTAGCACAGGGTTTCCGTCGTAGCACAGACTTCACAGGCCGCGGAAAAATGTCCAGTTTTGGCATTCTGAGCGAAGCGAAGAATCTCTCTTCGATTTAAGTGTAGTGAACAAACCAAGAGGGATTCTTCGCTTCGCTCAGAATGACTCTTTCCAGCGGGCCCCGGCAGCCGACTTTGCGAGATATTCCTGCCTGCCGCGCAAGCCCACAGTTCGGAAGTGGAAGGCCAGTTGCCAAAGTTTGTGCTACTTTAAATGTTATTCAAATCACGCAGGGACATCGACCAGCACTTCACCGATGGGGCCTGAAAAAGGAAAGCCATGAGCACCGGAGCGACCGCAACCAACACCAAAGTCCTGAACTACATCAACGGCAGCTGGCTGGAATCGAAATCCAAAGAATGGCGCGACGTCATCAATCCCGCGTCCGGCGAAGCCATCGCGCAAACGCCGCTCTCCACCGCCGCGGAAGTGGACGCCGCCGTGGAATCCGCCGCCACCGCCTTCCGCGAATGGCGCCGCACGCCCGCCGAAGACCGCATCCAGCCGCTCTTCAAGCTGAAGATGCTGCTCGAAGATCATCTCGACGAACTGGGCCGCATCATCGCCCAGGAAAACGGCAAGACCTTCGCCGAAGCCAAAGCCGAACTCCGCCGCGCCATCGAAAACGTGGAAGTCGCCTGCGGCATGCCCACCATGATGCAGGGCTACAACCTCGAAGACGTGGCCCGCGGCATCGACGAAATGATGATTCGCCAGCCGCTGGGAGTGGTCGCCGCGATCACGCCGTTCAATTTCCCTGGCATGATTCCCTTCTGGTTTCTTCCCTACGCCATCGCCACGGGCAACACCTTTGTACTGAAGCCGTCCGAGCGCGTGCCGCTCACCATGATGCGCGTCTTCGAGTTGCTCGAGCAGATCGGCCTGCCCAAAGGCGTCGTCAGCCTGGTGAACGGCGGCAAAGAAGTGGTCGACGCGATCCTCGACCATCCGAAGGTCCGCGCCGTGAGTTTCGTAGGCTCGACGCCGATTGCAAAATATGTTTACGCCCGCGCCGCAGCCAATGGAAAGCGCGCGCAGTGCCAGGGCGGCGCGAAAAACCACGTCATCGTACTGCCCGACGCCGAAATGAAAATGGCCACGCAGATCATCAGTGACAGCGCGTTCGGCTGCGCCGGACAGCGCTGCCTCGCCGTGTCTGTAGCCGTCACCATCGGAGAAGCGCAAAAGACTTTCCGCGATTCCATCGCCGAAGCCGCCGCGGCTTTGCGCGTGGGCGACGGCCTCGAAGAAGGCGTGCAGATGGGCCCGGTGATCACGGCGCAAAGCAAATCCCGCATCGAATCGCTGATCGCCACCGGCGAAAAACAAGGCGCGAAAGTCTTGGTCGACGGCCGCAATCCGAGAATTGCCAAACACGAAAATGGAAATTTCGTGAAGCCGACAATTTTGGACGGCGTCCCCGCCACCAGCGAACTGACCGACACCGAAATCTTCGGCCCGGTTCTCAGCCTGATCCACGCCCGCGACATGGATGAAGCCATCGCCTTCCTCGAACGCAGCCCGTTCGGCAACCAGGCTTCCCTGTTCACCTCCAGCGGAGCCGCCGCCCGCCGCTTCCGCTACGAAGCTCCCGCCGGAAACATCGGCATCAACATCGGCGTAGCCGCTCCCATGGCCTATTTCCCCTTCACCGGCTGGAAAGGCAGCTTCTTCGGAGACATGCACGCGCAAGGGCGGGATGCCATCGAGTTTTACACGGATAAGAAGGTAGTCATCGAACGCTGGAGCGAACAGCACTCGCGGAAATTCTAGCAGTCTCGTGGCGCATGCTTTAGCTTGCGACGATTCGTTATTGTAGAAAAACCAAAAAGCCGTTACGCAAGCTAAAGCATGCGCCACAACTTTTTACTTGATGTATCATGATATGTCATGATAGGATGTGCGGTGAGTACGAGCGAGCGATCGTGTCCCAAACCCGCGAAAAATTCGCGACCCAGGTCAACACCGAAATCCTTTCGGCTGTGCGCAAACTTGCCGAACAAGAAGGCCGGCAGCTTCAGGCGTTAATGGATGAAGCTCTGGCCGATCTTATTGAGAAGCGCAAGAACGCCAATCCCCGCTCGCATGTAATGGGCGCATACCTCGCCAGCAACGAACGCTATAGTTCTCTATACAAGAAGCTCGCTGAATGAGCGATTTTCTGACCGTGGCCGAAGTTCTGGCCATGCATGCCGATCTCATTGAACGCTACGGTGGAGTACATGGCGTGAGGGATCGGGGACTTTTGGAAGCAGCGCTGTTCAGACCTCAATCCGGCTACTACGCGGATGCAATTGAAGAAGCCGCTGCTCTCTGGGAAAGTCTTTCGCAGAATCATCCCTTTGTTGACGGCAACAAGCGAACAGCGTTCGCCGCCGCAAACGTGTTTCTCGCGATCAATGGGATTCGGCTGGAAGCGGATGATCGCGAGGCCGCGGCTTTTCTTGTGCCTCTGTACGAATCAAACCAGCTCAACTTTGAGAATCTGGTGCGGTGGCTAAGAACTCATGTCTCGGCAGATCCAGGTTCACAGTGGCGCATGCTTTAGCTTGCGACGTTTCGTTATTGTAGAAAAAACAAAAAGCCATTCCGCAAGCTAAAGCGTGCGCCACAACGGCTCACCGCTTCGGCGCCACCAACGCAAAAAACGCACCTTGCGGATCGAAGCACTGCACAATCCAGCTCCCGCCGGGAACTTCGATCGGGCCGTGTACAACTTTCCCGCCACCCTGCTTGACGCGCGCCACCGCAGCATCGACGGCATCCACGTTGAAGTAATAGGTCCAGCAAGGCACCGGCAACTCCGGAGGCTTGTTCATCATTCCACCGACCGGCGCGCCTCCAGTCGCAAAGAGCTGGTAAATTCCCATGGGGCCCATGTCCATGGCGTCCGCTTTGGTCCAGCCGAAAAGCCCGGAATAAAACGTCCAGGCCGCATCCAGATTCCCTGCGTACAATTCGTGCCAGCCCACGTGACCTGCGGCATTCGCTGCCGCCTGCGCGGGAACGGGGCCGCCCATCCCTTTGAAAAGCAGAAACACGGCGCCGTGCGGATCGGCAGCCACCGCGAAGCGTCCCACGCCGGGAATATCCGTGGGAGCCCGGCGAATCGCGCCGCCCGCTGCCTTCACGCGCGCGGCATAGGCGTCCACATCATCTACCCCGATGTATCCCGACCAGCATGGCGGCACGCCCATGGCGCGCACGTCATCGGGAAGCGTCATCAGCCCGGCCACCATCGACGGCCCCGCGGAAAAAAGTATGTAGGAGCGGTCCGGCATCCCGGAATCCTTCGCGGTCCATCCGACCACGCTGGTGTAAAAAGCTTCGGCGGCTTTGGTGTCAGTGGTCATTAAGTCGTACCAAACAAATTTTCCGGTCGCGTCAGCCATGATTGGCACTCCTTTTGCTTTCTCTGGAAGGCGGCCTTCAGGGTGCCGCACCCCTGCCCGATTTGCAAGCGCGTTCCAGTAGCACAGCGACTCCTCGCTGTGCGATTTTTGCAGATGAAAGTAGAAGACGACGAAGCGAGGATCAACAAATTTTTGCGTGCCGCATCACAATTTGCCAACGCCATCGCGCGCCGTCCCACTGGCATCGTTCAAAACCGCACAGCGATGAGTCGCTGTGCTACCTTACCCCTTTTGCGCGACTCCGGATTATCATTCACCGCGTGAGTCCGTCGAACCCGCAACCGCGGGACAAACGCGAAAGGCCCACCATGCCAACGCCGCCCAATCTCCTGGCGCACAGCGCCATGTTTGCTCTTCAGCCGCAAGCTCCGTCACCCCCCGCCGCAAAGAAAAAAGTGATCTACGACCAGGACCACCGCGGCCCGCTCTCCACGGACACCGTCGCCACCCTGATGCTGCTGCAAGCCGACAACATCGACCTGCTGGGCATTTGCACGGTGAGCTGCGATATGTGGGCCCGGCAGGAAACAGCCTACGCCCTGCGCCTCCTGGAACTGATGGGCCGGCCGGAAATTCCCGTGTTCATGGGCGCGCAGGAACCGCTGCTCAACACCAAGGCCGAGGCCCAGAAGCGCTACGAAATGTTCGGCGCGCGATCGCTCGGCGACGAAGGCTATGTCGGCTGCTTCGCCAAAGACGCCCCGGGCCGCGACGAACTGAATCTGCTACCGCCGCCCTACAATCGCTTCGCACAGATCAAGGCACATCCTGAGCCGGCCGCCGATTTCATCATCCGCACCATTCGCGCGAATCCCAACGAAGTGACGATGTACTGCGGCGGTCCCATGACCAATCTCGCGCTGGCCATAATGCTCGCCCCGGACATTGTGCCCATCACCAAAGAAGTAATCTTCATGGGCGGTGGCGTTCACCATTCCACGAGTTCGGTCAACGTGTACTTCGACGCCGAAGCCGCCAAGATCGGCTTCCGCGCCCCCTGGCCCAAGTTCACTCTGGTCACCACCGACCTCGCCGAAGAAGTGCACATGCAGGACGACGGCAAGGTCGACGCGATAGTTGATCGCGCGCACGCACCGATCGCCGATCTCTTCCGCGAGTACGAACAGAAACCGCAGCGCGCCAACCCGCAGCGCCGGTCGTTCCGCATGCCCGACGAAATGATGGCCGCGCACGTAATCGATCCATCGATTTTCGCGGGCTACGACGATATGTACATCGATATCGTGACGCACAACGACGGCCACTATGGCGACACATCCTTCTGGGACGGCAATTGGAAAAACGAAAACGGCGACTTGGCGGGACAAAACAACCCCAGCGCCAAAGCCGGCCGCGTGCAGGTTCTGAACGGCATCGACAAGAAGCGCTTTCGCGAATTGTTCACGGACTTGATGACCAGGCCCATCAACCGGATTTAAGTGGAACAGACTTCAGGCTGTCAGGTGTTGAAGTCCATTGCCCAGTGCGGAAATTGCAGAACCGAAGTCAGAGGTCAGAAACGAACAGACTGAACTCTGTTCCACAAAAAGCGAGCCCTATGCCCACCACACGCCGCGATTTCATTAAAACCGTAGGAGCAGCGATCGCCACGTCGCGAATCGCCCAGGAGGTCGAGAACGTAGCGGAGGCTTCCTCACTTCCTGTGCCCCCATCCGCCGCGCAGCAATCCGGCGCAAAACGCCAAGTCATCTACGACCAGGACAATTCCGGCCCGTTCGGCACGGACATCCTCGGCACGCTGATGATGCTGCAAGCGGACAACGTCGATCTGCTCGGCATCACGCTGGTGACCGGCGATGCGTGGATGAAGCAGGAAATGGCCTTCACGCTGCGCCTGCTGGAAATGATGGGCCGCAGCGAGATTCCGGTCTACGCCGGCGCCGAATTTCCCATGCTCAATACCAAAGAAGAATGGCAGTTGCGCCAGCAACTCTACGGCGGACATCGCCTCGATCCGTGGATGGGCGCGTTCAATCGCGCAAATGGCGGTCCCGATGAAATCAAGCCCTTGCCGCCGCCCTACGATCGATTTGCGGAAATTAAAGCGCAAGAAGAGCACGCCGCGCGATTCATCATCAAGACGGTTCGCGCCAACCCAGGCCAGGTGACCATCTACGCCGGTGGCCCGCTCACTAATCTTGCGCTGGCGATAGCTCTCGCGCCGGACATTGTGCCGCTGGTCCACGAATTGGTGCTCATGGGCACCGGCTTCCACATGTTCACGAATACGTTCAACATCTTCTTCGACCCGGAATCGGCGCGAAAAGTTTTGCGCGCCGGATGGCCGAAATGCAGCATCGTCCCCGTGGACCTCGCCGAAGAAATTCACGAGGGCGACGAATTCACCCCGGGCCGCGCCATGATCGAAGAAATCGCCGCGCGCGCCCAGAGTCCGATCTCCGATCTGTTCAAGACCTATGCCATCGACCCACTGCGCAAAAATCCCGGCATGCACTTTTTTCGCATGGCCGACGAGATGATTGCGGTGCAGGTAATCGACCCGGGAGTTTTCACCAAATCCGCCGAGATGTACGTAGACATCTGCACGACACCGGGCCCGCGCTACGGCGATGCCATGTTCTGGCCAAAAAATTGGCAGGACGTTCCGGCCACCGCAAAGCTGCCGGTCTCCGCGGCCGATCGCCGCGTGTTCGTCAACCCGCGCCAGTACTACATGGGCCCGCCACCGTCGGCGGGATTGGTGCACGTACTACAGGAACTCGATCGCGACCGTTTCAAAAAGCTTTTCGTGGAGCTGATGACCAAGCCAGTCAGAAAAGCCTGAGTTTTCGTGGCGCCGGCAAAAACGCCTTGTTTTGTCATTCTGAGCGAAGCGAAGAATCTCTCATGGTTTCTGCTCCATCTCCACGGATAGAGCGAAGAGAGATTCTTCGCTTCGCTCAGGATGACAGCGTTCTGGGTACTCCTCAGCGTGTTACACGCGACAATCGTAGACCTGGAGAACGAGGGCTTCGGCCCGCAAGTCAGGAATTTGAATGACTAGCCATGATGACACGGCTTCATTTCAAATTGCCTGCCGCGCTCTCGCCGCAATCCCGCACGCCTCCGCCAACAACCGGTACGAGCGCTGCCGCGCCTGATAGTCGTGCAGCACCGAGATCGCCATGACTTCCTCAACGTGCAACCGGCCGGCCATGCGCTCCAGCTCATCGCGCACCTGCTCCGGCGCGCCCACCACGTATCGCGGCCACTCACCGCGCCCGCGTGCCACCGAGTCCGCTTCCTCACCCGCGCCGGAAAGCTCGGCAATGGCGCGCTCCGGCGTCGGCACCGGAAGCCGCTTGCCCTCCAGGCGAATGCGACGGATATGCAGTTGCGTGCTGCTGTACAGGCGCTGTGCTTCGGCTTCCGTGTCCGCGCAAATCACTCCCGGCGCGACGATGGCGCGCGGCGCGCTCAGAAATTCGGAAGGCTGAAAATGGGAGCGATAAAACTCCAGCGAGGAGGGCGTCTCCTCCGGCGTGATGAAATGCGCGAACGCGTAAGGCAATCCCAGCTTCGCGGCCGCCGCCGCGCTCCACGAACTGGAACCAAGCAGCCATACTTCCGGCGCGCCGGGCATGTCCGGCGAAACTTTGATGCGCGCGAAAGGATGCTCCGGCGGAAACCCGCGGTGCAGAAACGCCAGTAGCTCCATGAGCTGCTCTGCAAAATCGTCGTTCTGCGGACGATCGCTGCGCTCGCGCCGCAGCGCAAATGCCTCCAGGCCGCTGCCTCCAGGCGCGCGCCCGATGCCCAGATCGATGCGGCCGGGATACATCGCGTGCAGCATGCGAAATGTTTCCGCAACCTTGAACGGGCTGTAATGCGGCAAGAGCACGCCGCCGGAACCCAGGCGAATGCCGGAGGTTTCCGCCCCAAGTCGCGCGATCAGGATCTCCGGCGCCGGACTCGCCAGCGTCACGATCGCGTGATGCTCGGCTATCCAGTAGCGCTCGTAGCCCAGATGATCCGCAAGCCGCGCCAATTCAACCGTATTTTGCAGCGCGTCCGCCGGCGTGTAACCCTCGGACACCGGCGACTGGTCCAGAACAGAAAGCTTTAGCATGGCCTCACTTTTTCAGTAGGACAGGCTTCAGCCTGTCAGATTTAGTCTAGCGTCAGGCGCAAATCTAAACCAGACAGGCTAAAGCATGTCCTACTGCTGCACGCCGAAGGCGGGCGGGGGAATAGGTGACTGTCGTCTAAACCGTCGGCACCTCGAAAAAATCCCTGCGCGCCTGCAATTCATCATCGCTCAGCCGCGCGTCATAGATCGATCTCGGCTCAATCGTTCGAGCCACCAGCGTCGCCAGCCCGACGGCCAGCAAAAGAGGCAGAATGAAAGACCGATATTGCCCCGTCAATTCCATCATCATAACCACGGTGGAGACCGGCCCCTGCGTGGTCGCCGCTAAAACCGTCCCCGCTCCAATCACACCACGACCACGCATATCCCAAAACGCCGCCCAGCATGGCCCCAACGGTCAGCGACACGCAACAACGTTACAGGAATCATGTCGTGAGAGTTCGCCGGTGGCGTGCCCGGCGGTGTAGGGAGAGTGGACAATGCGATCGCTGCTTTCCTGTGCGACGCTAAAGTAGGACAGGCTTCAGCCTGTCTGGTTTTGTCGAGCGGTATGCGCAAATCTAAACCAGACCGGCTGAAGCCCATCCTACTAATGAATGTAATACCCGTTCTTCGCCAGAATCGTGTAGTCCTTCCCCTTTTTCCCGAACGACGACGCCAGACGCACATCCAGCTTGTGCGGCTTGCCCTCGGCCCCGCTGGCCGAGGTGTAGTAGCCCAGCGTATAGCGCGTCTTGATGCGCTGAATCAGCGCGCTGAAGACGGTGTCCAGATGCTGCACATCCTGCACATCGAACAATTCTCCGCCCGTCGCCTCCATCACCTTATGAATGTTCACCAGGCCGGGAGTCATCGCCGAATGCAGCAGGGTGCCGGGCGGATTGTATCCAGGGATTTTCAAATTGTATAAAACTGAATCCGAAGCAATCGCCTCGGTAACGATGTCGCGAGTTCCCTGCCCGCCGGCGTCCGTTCCCACATCGTCGCTGATCAGAATAATCACGCGGCGTCCGACCGGGGGCTGCTTCAACAGGTACTCGGCGGCGACGAAGATGCCGTCGTTGATATTGGTGGCCCCGCGCGCTTCAAAGGTAGCGATCTGATCGGCCACCTTGTGCTTATCTTTAGTAAGCGGTATGCGCATCTGCGCGTCGGTGGCAAACGTAAACAGCGCCACCTGATCGTCACTCTTCAGTGCGGAAAGGGCGATGGTCGCCGCATCGCGCAGCGGCCCCAAAAACGGCTCGATCGAGTCGCTGAGGTCCAGGACCAGCGCCACGTCGATCCGCAGTTCGTCGCGATTGAAAACATCGAGCTTTTGGGCCACGCCGTCGTCACGCACCTCAAAATCGTCCTTCTTGAGGTTGGCCATGATCTGGCCATCCTTCGTTTTCACCGTCGCATCTACCAGAACGAGATTGACCGCGACGCGAATCGTGCCCTGGTCCGGGGCCTGCTCCTGCGCCGCACGCAACGGGAATGAAGCGGCCAAAATCACGAAACATAATGCAACTTGCTTGAATTTAGACATTGGTTGAGTCTGCATGAACATTCAAATTCCACACGGTTTTGTAGCGCCCGCCTTCAGGCGGGCACTCTCGAATCAAGCAGCATGCCCGCATGAAGGCGGGCGCCACTTGAGTCAAATTCAGGTTGTCGCCTCGACTCATGTCTGCCAGCCAATACTCCGAGACGCCGCATGCGCGATGTGATACAGTCCGCCGACATTGGACACCAAATTCCTCCGCGCCGGCAACTCGCTCCATCGGAGCGATTCCTCTCCACTCTATCGATGCGCGCCACCCCCGGCAAGTCGCCTGGGCGGCGCAGTCCATGGAATCACCCCATGCCGCCGGTATGCGATTGTGACCAGCCCGTCCAATATGCAATGGAGGCGGCCCCGGAAATTCACTACTATCTAAGAGGGGTCCCCAGCCAACTATGGCAATAACCGCGATAGAACAGGCGCCGCAGGAAAAAAAGAGCAGTCACGCCCTGCTTTACGCGTCGATCGTCATTGTTGTGGGAGTTCTGGGCACTACCCTCGGCCAGCCGCAAGTTCTCGGCCGGATCCCCATCCAGAATCTTTTGAAGAATGAGTTGCACGTCGATCGGGCCGCCAACGCGGCCTTTTTCTTTTGGATGGGCCTGGCGTGGTACTTCAAGCCGCTCTTCGGAATCGTAACGGACGCGTTCCCCCTTTTCGGGAGTCGCCGCAAAAGCTACATGATCCTGGGCGCTACGCTGGCCACGCTGGCCTGGGGCGCGCTCTATTTCACGCCGCATATCTACAGCCGGCTGCTGTGGTCCTGCGTGGCGATTAACCTTTGCATGATGTGCACCAGCACGGTCGTTGGCGGCTACATGGTGGAGACCGCGCAAGCGATCTCGGGGTCGGGCCGGCTCACTTCCGTTCGCAATTTCGTCGAGCAGTTCAGCTACATCATCACCGGCCCCACGGCCGGCTTTTTGGGGAGCATCGCTTTCGGCTTCACCACCATCGCTTGCGGCGGAGTGGTTTTCCTGGTGGTACCCGCCGCGGTCTGGTTCCTCTATGAGCAGCGCAAGCGAATGGACCGCAAGGAGCTTTTCGACAACGCCGGCAAACAACTGAAGAAAATCGCCAGCGCCAAAACCATGTGGGCCGCGGCCGGATTCATGGCGCTGTTCTACACCGCCCCGGGCCTGGCCACCGCGGTGTTTTACAAACAGCAAAACGATTTGCATCTCAATACCCAGGGCCAGGGATTTCTGACGTTCCTCAGCGGAGTATTCGGCGTGCTGGCCGCGACGTTGTACGGTGTGTACGGGGCCCGCCGCTTCACCCTTCGCACTCTGCTCCTCTGGTGCATCGGCTTCGGCACCGCCGCCAATCTTGGCTACCTGTTCTACACTTCGGTGTTCAACGCGCGGGTCATCGACAGCTTTAACGGCTTCGGCTACACACTGGCCGAAGTGGCCATGATGGATCTGGCGGTGCGCGCCACGCCATCAGGCAGCGAAGGCTTAGGCTTCTCCCTGATGATGAGCGTGCGCAATTTTTGCTTGTTCGGCAGCGACTGGTTCGGCTCCAAACTTCTCGACGCCTACCACATGCAGTTCAACACGCTGGTCATTGCCAATTCCGTGATGTCCGGGCTCATCGTCCCCCTGGTGCTCCTGCTTCCAGCTGTAATCGTGTTGACCAGGGACGCGCAAGCGGCAAACGGCGACGCGGAATTAGCGGCGGCACCCGCCAGAGCGATACAGGAATAGCGCCAATTACCGGGCGGTCTTCCCAACGCGCAAGATGTTGTGATTCAGTTGAAAATTTACGGCAGGTCGGTGCGTTGCGCGTTTGATTTTTCCAGGCGATCCCACAGCAGCGCCACCTGTTGCGCGAGGATCCTGCTGCGCTCGTTCAAACGCGAAATCCACACGAAGAGCTCAATCACCAGAAGCGTCAGCCCGAAAATCACGATCAGAAACAGGGCTGAAGGCGGGTACGGAATTCCAAACACTTCCGCGATCTTAAAGATGTACCGGAATCCCAGCGACGAAGTCAGCAGCAGCAGGAATGAAATCGCCATCCACAGAACGGCGAACCGCTCGGTGATCTTGCGCTTCAGCACCAGGCCCATGACCAGCGCGAAGATCGCCAGCGTGAATAAGAATACGATTGCCTGTCCGTGCTCCTGCATTTCCGCGCTCCCTTCGTGCAGCGGTCCTAGAGCCGCGCTTCGCTCCTGCGCAGCAAAGTCATGAAAATCGCCAGCGGCACCTTGATCATATAAATCACCGACTTGATGCTTCCAATGCTGGATTTCCCGGCAGTACGCTCGGACATCTGCACCGCAACTTCGCCGATGCGCAGCCCCGCCCGGTGCGCCACCACCAGCGCCTCCACCTCGGGATAGTCCTCCGAATAGCGCCGCGCCAGGAGTTCAATCGCGCGCCGGTTCATGGCGCGAAACCCCGATGTCGCGTCCGTAATCCGCGTCCCGCAAATCCGCGACAGCGACGCCGAAAAAAGATGAATGGCAATGCGCCGCGCCAGCGTGGATTTAAAGCCGCCGGCATTCCGGAATCGCGAACCGACCACCAGGTCGCACTGCATCTCGTGAAGAGCCGCGAGCAATTTGCTTACTTCGTGCGCCGGATGCTGGCCGTCTCCGTCCACCTGCATAGCAATGTCGTAATTTTCAAGCAGCGCAATCTTCAGCCCGGTCTGCACCGCCCCGCCGATTCCGAGATTGCAGGCCAGGGAAACCACCCGCGCCTGGCCCGCCAACGCCTCACGCGTGCCGTCCGTAGATCCATCGTCGATCACCACCACATCGCATCCCGGACACTGCGAATGCAGCGCGCGAAGGAGCGCGGGCAGCGAGCGAGCCTCATTGAATGCCGGAACGATGATCAGCACCCGCGGCTGGTCATTGCGCGCTGTGGCGGCCGGAGCATTCGCGACGGCTTCCATCTTCGGGTTGTTCTGTCGAGACATCATCCAATTCCGAGTCGCAATTCCGAACGAGCCCAACATCCGCCTATTGAGAAGGCAATCGAACTGCCATTCCTGGCCCCGCTGCTTCCGACAACCAGGGGCTGAATCCTTCCGCCTGCAGGATTGAAGGCCAAAGGGTTACGCGATTCTAACGAGCCAATCCGCAACCAACGCGCCGCGAGCGGCGGATTTCCATCATAGAAAAATGTCACTCCGTGGTTACACCACTCTGCAATTTGCTGGCGTGAGATTCGGCACTACGGGATTCGGTCCGCGCCCGGTTCGCTGCTCATCGCAGCGAACCGGGCGCGAATCCATCAGGGCGTGGCGAGCTGGCGTAAACCAACTCACGCGGGGGAAATCCGTTTACTTCTTGGCTTGCGCGGTAGCCGGGACAGCGGTTACCGGCTGCGCGGCAGCGGCCTTCGGTTCCGGCTTCAGAACGAACGTGAGTTTGTCGACATCGCAATTGTATTTGGTCAGGTCGACATTGGCCGTCTTGGCGGCCACCACGCACTCGTTCTCCATCTGCATCTGCAATTGCTTGGCGGTGTTCATCGCCTCTTTGTATTGATCCTGCAGCCCGGCCATCTTCATTTGCAGGGCCTGCATGTCGCGCTGCGCCTTGAGCATCTTGACCTGCGAATCCTGCGGCATCGGTTTCGGTTCATCGGCGGCCATCACCGGAATGGCGGCCAGCAGGATCGTGGCGAACAGTGCTTTCTTCATGAGTGATTCGCTCCTCTTTTTGTTGGCTCCCGCTTGGGGAAAAACTCGGGCGCCGTTTCTGATTCCTGAAAATCGGTTCGCCGGCCGTCCTTGCCGTGGCTGCGAATTCCGGGCCTGACTACCGTTTTTTAATTCTGCGCGTCAACTGCGGAGCGGTCCATCCATCCGCCGCTCTATTTCTTGTGTGCCCTGGGTACTGGAACTGGCTCTAGAACGGCCGCCCGGCGCCCCAGCCAAGCTCTAAGAAGGCCTCTAAGAAGGCTTCTCCGTGCGATCCTTGGCGCGCGCTCCCTTGGGAGTGCCGCAGCAACTGCAGCAGGATTCATCGCTGTACATACTCACGCCGCATTCGGCGCAGGGCAGCCCGCGCAGGCGCTTCAGACGCCCGTCGGCGTTCTTGGCCCTGGGCGCTGCACTCGTCGTATGGGCCGTGTCTGCCTGGGTCTGCTTAAAACCATCCGCGAAACCAGCCTGGTATCCCAGCCGGAAAGCGGCCTCTTGCTCGCTGGTGACGCCCGCCGCGCGAGTGGCCGGATAAGAGTCTTCGCGATGCGTGTGGCTGTGGCCGTTGCCGTTTTTGCCTGCTTCGACCGCCAATTCGGAACCGAATGCCGTTTCGTTCATTTTCATGGTCTCTCGTGGCTGCTTCCCTGGTTCGTAAGCCGGGAGCCTGGGCTGGGAAGTTGCGGACTAAGCCCTCCGGTCTTGCACCACAAAATGTGCAAGGAGGTTGCCAAACCGGCACTTTCGCACCGTCGCTTCGGATTAAACAACATCCCTATATTCAATAATTTAGCGACGGGAGACATCTTCTTACATTCGCTGTTGCCGGAACGTCTCCAAAAGATAGCAATCTGTCACAAGAAGGTTCCACCGAGCACCGCCCGATTGGCTCCGGCCGCAAAGAACGGGCTTAGTCACAGCGCTGCTATTGCCCAATAAGCAAGCAGCAGCAACTTTTCACCCGCCGCCTACTTCCCGGTGTCTCACAATTGATTTGACGACTGCGGGAGAATCACCAATGCCAATTTTGAGTAAGATTGCATCAACGAAGATTGCTGAAATGTGCCTGGCCGTCGCACTAGGCGCCTGCCTCGCGGCCCACGCTCAGACCCCCAAGCAGGACGAAGTTGTGGCGAAAATCGATGGCCGCGCCGTCACCCGCTCCGAGCTCTATGCGAAGGAGTCCAGCACGCTTCTGCAGCAACGCTATGACAACTACCACGTCGAGCGGGAGGCCCTCGGCACCCTGATCGACGATGAGCTGATCGCTGCCGAAGCTCGCCGCCGCGGCCTCACTGTTCAGCAGCTCACCCAGCAGGAAATTGACAGCAAAGTGCAAGACCCCACCGAGCAGGAGCTGCTCGTTTTCTACGAAGGCGTTCAAACCGACAAGACCTACGAATCCCTGCACGCCCAGCTTCTCGCAAGGGTGCACCAGACGCGCGCCAAGAGATTTCGCGAGGCGTTTCTGACCTCCCTGCGCACCAAAGCCAAAATCCAAGTGCTGCTTCCCCCGCCCTTTGCCGAAACGGCGCTGGACGACGCTCCGGCCCGCGGTCCCAAAAACGCTCCCGTCGCCCTGGTGGAATTCGCCGATTTCGAATGCCCGTTTTGCCGCCAGATGCAGCCGGAAATCGAACAATTGCTCAAGGAATACGATGGAAAGCTGGCGCTTTACTACAAGGAGTTTCCGCTAAACATTCACCCGCACGCGGAGAAGGCCGCCGAAGCGGCGCGCTGCGCCGGCGATCAGGGCAAGTTCTGGCCGTATCATGACGTGCTGTTTGGCGATCGCAGCAGCCTGGAGATTCCGCAGTTGAAGGAAAGCGCGCGCGCCCTGGGACTGGACGGCGCGCGCTTTGACGCCTGCCTCGATTCCGGCCAGCAGGTTCCCGCCATCCAGAAGGACCTGGCGCAGGGCCAGCAACTGGGCCTCGCCGGAACGCCCGGATTTTTCATCAACGGGCACTTCCTCAGCGGCGTGGTCAGCTACGAAACACTGCGCGAAGTCGTCGAGCAACAGTTGAATCCCGCAAAAACGCCGAATTGATCCGGCAAGCGAGCAAAACGCAACTGCCGCGGGCTGCAACACCCGCGGCAGTAAGATAATTTAAACTGTAGATTTATTTTACTGAGAGATCACCATCTTGGAAACGCTTGACAGGGTTAACGTCCTGCCCGTCACGCTGCTCAGGTACGGAAAACTAAACGTGAACGAATAGTTCACGGTAACCGCCACCACGCAGCCGGCGCTGTTCGAGCCCTGATTGCCGCCGTTGGTGCAATCGCTGCCGTCGCCGCCCTTGCCCGACCAGGCTGCCGACGCCGTGACATTGCCGCTGTTCATCCCCGAAACCGCCAGGCTCTGCACATAGGTCTGTACGTCGCCGGTCGCAGCCGGGCACCCTCCCGACAGGCCCACGCAGCTTGCCCCGCGAACGCTGGCCCAACGGCTGCCGTCGCGCGCCGCATTGGCTACCCAGTGCCAATCATAGGCCGCGCGCGAGAAATCGATGACGCCGAACATCAGCGGGAACAGGATCACCAACAACCCGAAGGCAAACTCCAGGGTGACCGATCCGCGCCGCTTCCGCTGGTCGTTCCGAGTATCGCGGGCGTCCTGAGATGGATCGAACTTTGGCATCGTGGCGTTCCCTTCTTTACTGCAACCCGTACCGCATCTTGGCCTGTGAGTTCAGCGTGATCGGGCCGAACAAATTCAGCAGGGGGGTATAAGTCACCTGCGTGGTCACCTTGACGTAATTGACGGAATGGCTGCCGGGGCAACTGCACGAAGTCACGTTGTTGGTTCCACCGGCGAACGTGGTTTGATTGGAGCACTCGCAACCATACGCTGCCGTAGGAAAGCCGGCTCTCCAGCACGCATTGACGCCCGCGCCGCACGCGGATTGAACGTCCGGCGCCTCGGACTTCGCGACGGCGATCATGTTGGTCGTGTCGATCAGCGTGGCCCCGTTCTGCGCGCCATATTGGACCGCGGTGCGCGCGGCGTTGGCCACCTCGATGGCCACGTAGTACCCGCGGCCGAAGTCGATCGCTCCGATCACCAGCGGAATCAGGATGAACGTCGCGATCAGCACCGTTTCCACCAGCGCCACTCCTCGCTCGCTCGAGCGCGCCGCGCGATTTTCTTTACCGGCCAGAGAGATTCCGTTCGCTTGCATTCTTTGCCTCCCGAAAATCTGTGTCCCGCTACTGCACCAGCGTCGCGCTTCCCTGCTTCACCGGCGAGCCGTTGGGAAGGTTGGCGTAGTTGCGGTTAAATGTGAAAGTCAGGAACCAGCTGATATCGTTGGCTACCAGGAACGAGTACGGAGCGCCGTTACCGAAATCAAAATTGAACGCCACCTTCGCTCCGGGGAAATAGTAGGCGCCAGCCTGGGAGATCTGATTCCGGAAATTGATATTTCCGTTGAAACAGGCGTTGGCCGTCGCGCTGCCAAACCCGCACGAAACCGTCGCGGTGTTGTTGCTATCCTGGAAGTACAGAATTCCAGCGTAAGTGCCCGTAGTCGGCGCCTGCAGTTGGCAACTTCCTCCGCAAAATCCGTTGAAATCGAACAAGCTGATGATTGGACCGTACGTGGTCGGCGTGCCGGCTGCGGCCGTACCGGTATTGAAGAAGGTGACTCCGCCGGTTGAAGTGGACGCGGAGCCCGAACTGCCGGAGTTTCCGATCAGCCTTAGACCGCCACCGTCCAGGATGATCATCGTGGGCGAGCTGGCGGTGCTGTTCCAGTTCACCGCCGATCCGAACGAACAGCAATCCGTGATTCCGCCGTAAACCGTATAGGTTCCTGATCCAAACGAAACGTGCGTGTTGTTCGAGCCATTCGCGGCGATCTGAATTCCGTACGTCCCCGCCGTTCGGGATTCGATGTAGTAGGTACCAGGGTTGAAGACCACGTTGCCGCTGAGAATCTGAATAGCTGGTTGACCCGCCGTGCTGCCAAAGTAGGTGCCCGGATTGAAGGTCACCGTCTGGCCGGGTGCGTTGACGATGGTCCCGCCGCAAAAGATGGGGACTTGGCTGATGGTACTTGTAACGGTAATCGTTTGTGATCCGGGATTGCCGGTCCCCGGGCAGGCCGGCGGAGCCAAGACGCCCGGCTTCGGCAAGCCCGCGAACGGATCCGCAACCGCCGAGGTAATCTTCACCGGCTTGGCGGCCCGGAAGCCCGAACCGCAAGTGCCACCGAAGATAATGTTGTTGCTGCCCACCAGCTGAATCGAGGGTGCGCAAAGGCCTGCGGCCGTTCCAGTCAGGTTGGCGTTGTCCACGACGCCGCACGACGAGTTCACGATCGAGAAGTTGATGTTGATCGCGCCGCCTGCACCCGTATCGAGACCATAAATGCAGTTGGTGCCACCCGCGGCAACGGAAGAAGCCGAAAGGGTCACGTTATTCACGCCGAAAATTTTGGAGAAAAATGTGGGTACGCCGGTTTTCGTAATCGTCGCCTGGACGTAGGTCGGGTAGCTCGAACCGGCGTACGGACCGGTCGAAGGCGGGTTGCTCATCGTGACGGTGGTGCCGCCACCATTCGGGAATCCGTTCTCCGACGCTGCACCAAGCCCTGCGGAGTTCCAGGTTCCGTAGGTCACGTCAATCGCCCCGGCAATCGCCGCAGCATCCGCTGCCGATTGCATCTCACGGTGCACGTAGCGCAGGTAGCCCATATCCACGGCCAGTCCAAGAATGCCGACCAGCGCGATCATGCCCACCGCGACCAGCGCTAGCGATTGCCCGGATTCAGGATTTCTGTGTCTAGTTACCCTCATCACCGACACCTCTCTCCGCTGCTTGCGGCACCGCAAAACTGTGCGCAAAAAGTGACTACACTTTCGCTAAGTCAGCGAACAAATGGAAACACGGCTCGCGCTCTCAAGGAGCTCGGCATCTAAACCGTCTCGACCGGCCGTCTGCGATCGGCAGTAAAGCCTTACCCACGAAGCATTTCCTCAGTACCGCCCAAACGCCCCATGTTGGAGGTGCCACCAGGCGGGGATTCCCGATAGAACTCCGCTAAGAGTAGCTGCAATTGCGCTTCCAACGGAATCGAGCCTCTGCCGCCCGCTCAAAATTCCGGCGGCGAGGATTTTCAAGTCTGGAACAGGCCATCGAAAACGCGCCGCGCCTGCCGGAGGTCGCGTGAGAAACTGGTAGAACATCAAGCGACAGAACCGAGTGCCACGGAGGCGAAGATGCGCACGCGTAAGGCCGGATGGATCTTGGCGTTAGCCATACTGACCGTGTCCAGCGAGGCATTAGCCCAGGGCAACCAGGGGCGGCCGGCGCAAAATCCCTTCGATTCTCCTGTAATTCGCAAATACTGGAATCCCATCGTGGGCGCGGGGGCTGTGTTCGAAGTGACCGACGCGAAAGGCAAGAAAACGACTCGAGAATACGAGATTCTAAGCGTTCAAACAGTAGACGGAAAGAAAGCCTACTGGTTTGAATTCGCGCAGCGGAGTCCCGATTTCAAGGGCACGCTCCGAGGGAAGTCACTGATCATTCCCGAGGGATACGAAGCCCGCAGAATGATCCTGCAATTCCCGGACATGGCCCCAATGGAAATGCCGGTGGCGCTGCGAGCGCAGCCGGCCGATCCGAAAGAGACGGCTCGGCAAGTCGGGTCCGAAACGATCACGGTGAACGAAGTGAAATTGCAGTGCCAACACTGGCGTGACGCCAATGGCGCTGACGTGTGGTTGAGCGCGAAAGTCGCGCCCCTGAAGCTCGTGAAGGGCACCGTAAACGGTCAGACTTGGACACTGGTGAAAACGATTCACGCGGCCAAGGACGAAATCACGGGAACTGTAAAACCGTTCGATCCCGACGCCATGAAACAATTTGTGGCTGCACAGAACAAGAAGGAGTAGGTCCAGGCTCAATAAATCAGCACCCTACCTCCGCACGAATTGGCAGCCGCCCTTTTCCCAATCGCTACGAGGCGCGACGCAATCTAGGCTCTTGCGTCAATTGGCCGCAATTTCTACAACGCGGCTGCTGCCGTAGTCGCAAACAAAGATGTCGCCCGCCGCATCGACCGCGACACTGGATGGATATTTCAGGCCATTCACGGCGATGCTCACCTGCGATCCGCCCGCCAGCGGAATTTCATAGACCTGGCTGCCGCCCGCATCCGCGACGAAGAGATTGCCCTTGCTGTCAATGGTCAAACCGCTTGGCCCCTTCAATCCGCTGATTGGAACGACGGTCTGCGGGCCCCCGCCCGCAGCGACTTCGACCACCTGGCCGGCACCCGTATCGGCGACAAACAAGTTCCCCGAGGAATCCACGGCGACACCCATGGGGTGAGTGAAACCGGTCCCAACAGTGATCTGAGAACCGCCACCGGCGGGGACCTCTACAATTCGACTATTGTCGGTATCTGCGATGAATATGTTTCCCTGAGAATCGACGGCCAGACCACTCGGCGTATTGAGGCCGCTGGCAGCAATCACGCCTTGGGCGCCTCCGCCAGCCGGAATTTCCACGACTTGATTCGATCCGCGATCGGTAACGAACACATCACCGGCTGCGTCCACCGCCAAACCGGTTGGATAAACAAAACCCGAGCCCACTGTCGTCTGCGCGCCGCCCCCAACCGGAAGCTCAACTACACGGCTGTTAACTGAATCTGCGATATAAATATTTCCGGCGCCGTCGACCGCCACACCGAAGGGCACATTCAATCCCGTCCCAATTGTGCTCTGCGCCCCGCCCTGAGCGAACGCCAAAAACGGCGTGGCGCAAAACGCCAGCAGGTAGGCCCCTGTCCTGACACCGGACGCTACGAAGTCAACGAAGCGGACGGGGGATTTGGGGTGAAAACGTCTCGAGTCCATGAAAGTTTCTCCTAGTCGATTTCCAGCTTGGTGATGCGGCGGCCTCGGCCGCCGAGTGCCACCGGATCCAAGCCAGAGCCGGAAATCCCATTCGGGAGCATTTTCAGGTCAGCAGGAGCAACCCCCGCCGCACCATCAGGAAGTTCGACATCGTACGCCGTTGCACGTCCCATACTGCCGTCGGCCTGCCGGTTCCAGGCAATCACAACCTGGCCCCGCCGCCCGCCACCGCCGGCATTCGGAGTGTAGCTGATGATCAATTCAAATGTGTCTCCATAGACCGTGCAGGCTCCGAGGAAACTGGAAGTATCGTCATTCATATTGAACCGCAGCGTAATTCCGGTGGAGGCGGCCGAGAATCCGCTACTCACCGTTGCGGCGGCCCCGGGAGCATGTTGAGTTACCGCCGTGTCGGCATTGATGGCGACCAGCGGGGCCACCGAGGGAGACGTAATCTCGGTCGCGTTCCCGCCGTCGAAGATCTGGATGCCTGCGGTAGTTCCGGTCGAGCAGGTGCTGGCCAGATCGTACCAACCTCCCTGGACCGCAGTGACCGCCGCATTTGCGGGCACGCCCAGCGTTTGCCAAGTATAGCTTCCGATGGGACTGTGGAAGTATCCGCTCTGGGAGCCTCCGGTTTGGAAGCCTGCGTTGACGGACGAGTCCACGCAAGGTTGCGACTGGCAGTCCGCAACGGTAGTCACGTTCGTGCTGTTCGCGCAGCTTCCCGGGAAGATTGTCGTGGCCACTGCGCAAGAAGTTTGCTGATACGTCCAGCCGTGGGCGCCGGTGAATGGCTGAATGTAAGTGGCGATCGGCGGAGTGATATTAAACGGATTGCTGGTCGCGGACGTCAATCCAGCGCTGCTGGCGGTCAACGTATAGCCGGTGCCCTGCGTATTGATCGTCAGCGTGCTGAACGTCGCCACACCGGAGACCGCGTTTACCGTCAAGGTGCCACCGAGCACGCCGGGGCCTGCGTTATTGCCAATGGCCATGGTCACCGACGCGGTGCTTCCGGCGCCGGTGGTGATGATGTTACCGCCGGCGTCCTCGACATTCACCGTGACAGCCGGAGTGATGACGTTCGCCGCCCCCGTGTTCGACGGCTGCACGCCCCAAACTAGCTGTGACGCCGGGCCGAGCACGACCAAGGTGGCCGAAGCGGTGGTGCCCGTGCCGCCCTCGTTCGAGCTTACGGTTCCAGTGGTGTTCGTGAACGAGCCAGACGTGGAATCCGTTACGCTGACGGACGCTGTGCAACCAACTCCGACGCCAACCGTTCCGCCGGAAAGCGTTAGGCCGGAATCTCCTGCGTTCGGAGCCGCCGATGTAAATCCGCAAGTGGTCGTGAAATTCGTCGGCGAAGCCACTTGCAGACTCGCCGGGAAGTTGTCGGTCACGGCGATGCCGGTCTGGCCTACAGAGTTGGCCCCTGGGTTACCGAAGGTGAGGGTCAGGGTGGAAACACCGCCCACCGAAATGCTGCTCGGGGTGAACTGCTTCGAAAGGACTATCGGGGCGACCACCACCAAGGTAGCCGAAGCGGTGGTGCCATTTCCGCCATTCGTCGATGTAACGTTGCCGGTCGTATTGATTTTGCTGCCGCCGGTCGTGCCAGTCACATTGACGGACGCGGTGCAGGTGCCGCTCACCGCAATCGTTCCGCCGCTGAAGGTCACAGTCGTGGCATTCGCCGCCGGGTTAAATGTCGGAGTGCCGCATCCGCTCGTGGTTGCGCCTGGCGTGGCGGCAACCTGCATGCCGCTGGGAAGCGTGTCTGTGACGCCCACGCCCGTGAGAGCCGTGCCGTTGGCCGCGGGATTCGTAATCGTGAACGTCAGGACCGATACGCCGCCCACCGGAATGCTGGTCGGCAGGAAAGCCTTAGCGATCGTCGGAGCCGATAGAACGTTAATCGTCGTACTGACAGCGGAGGTCAATCCAGCCGAAGTGGCTGTCAGGGTGTAGCTGCCGGACAGGCTGATTTTGCAAGCCGCGAAAGTATCGACGCCCGCGGTTGCGGCCTTCGGATTGGCCGTGCACGTCAACGCGCCGCCGCCCGTGCCGCCCAACACCAAGGTGATGGATGCCGTGCTGCCCGTGCCGGTCGTGATCGTGTTGCCGCTGGCGTCCTGGACGGTGACGGTCGGCTGCGTAGCAAAGTTGGTAGCGGGAGTGGCCGTCGCGCTCGGCTCCGTGGTGAATGCCAGTTGCGCCGCCGCCCCGACGGTGATGTTGAACGTATTGCTGACTGCGGTCGTCAACGCTGTCGTCGAATCAGAAGCGGTCAGCCGGTAACCGGTGCCAACCCTGTTGATCGACAGATTGCTAAAGGTGGCCACGCCGTTTACCGCGTTTACCGGGACCGTGCCACTGAGCGTGCCGCCGCCCGGGTTCGTCGAGATGGCCATCGAGATCGAGTCCGTGCTGGTCGTGACCACGTTGCCGCCGGCGTCCTGAACCTGAACGACGACCGCGGGCGTAATCGGGTTCCCGGCTACGGTGTTCGAAGGCTGAACGCTGATACCCAGCTTCGCCTCCGGACCGACGGAAACGTTAAAGGGTGCGCTAATCCCGGATGTGAGCCCACCCGCCGCCGCGGTCAATGTGTAGTTGCTGCCCGCGAGGTTGATCGCGCAGCCTGCGAATGTGTCGACGCCCGCCACAGCCGCCTTCGGGTTCGTGGTGCAAGTCAAGGTTGCTCCAGCCGTTCCCGTGCCGCTGGTGATCGTCAAGGTAATCGAATTGGTCCCCGCACCGGTCGGGTTTCCGCCCGCATCCTCGATCGTGACCGTGGGCTGCGTCGGGAAGGCTACGCCACCCGTCGAGCTCCCGTCTGGCTGGACCGTGAAGGCCAACTTGGCAGCCGCGCCTATCGTGATGTTGAACGGGTTGCTGGTGGCGGACGTCAGCGAACCGCTGGTCGCCGTCAGCGTGTAGCCGTTACCGGCCTGATCGATTTTGCATCCTGCGAAATTGGCTACGCCGGCTACTACCGTCAGCGGATTCGTGGTGCAGCTCAGCGTGCCGGTTCCGGGATTGGTTCCGATGGCCAAAGTCACCTGGTCGGTGTTGTCGGTGGTGACCACGTTGTTGAATTGATCTTCCACACTGACTTTTGGCTGCGTTCCGAAATTTGATCCGCCCGTCCCGCCAGTGGTTTGAAGCGTAAACACCAACTGCGTGGCGGTGTTGGGTGTGATGTTGAAAGTGTTACTCACGGCGGTCGTCAGCACCGTGGTGGAATCCGAAGCCGTCAGGCGGTAGCCCGTGCCGGTCTTGTTGATCGACAAGTCGCTGAAAGTGGCCACGCCGTTCACCGCGTTTACCGGGATCGTGCCGCTCAGCGTGCCCCCTCCAGGATTCGTGGAGATGGCGATCGATATCGAGTCCGTGCTCGTCGTGATCACGTTACCGCCGGCGTCCTCCACCTGGACGGTAATTGCCGGAGCGATAGCAACACCAGCCACCGCGTTCGTCGGCTGCTGGAGGAAAGCCAATTTCGCCTCCACGCCGACGGATACGTTGATAGGTGTGCTGATGGTGCTCGTGAGCACACCGGAAGTCGCCGTCAGGGTGTAGCCCGAGCCTGCAAGATTAATCGCGCAACCGGCGAAGGTGTCCACGCCTGCGGTCGCCGATTTGGGGTTCGTGGTGCAGCTTAGCGCCGCTCCGGGTGTTCCAGTCCCGGAGGTGATCGCCAGCGTGATCGATGCCGTGCTGGTGGTCACCACGTTGTTGTTCGCGTCTTCGACCGACACAGTTGGCTGTTGCCCAAACGCCGTCCCGCCGGTGGCGGAGGCGCTCGGCTCAACGGTAAAGACCAACTGCGTCGCCGTGCCAGGGGTGATATTGAACGAGCTGCTCGTCGCGCCCGCAAGTGCGCCATCGGCAGCCGTCAACGTGTAGGCGGTGCCGGTCTTGTTGATCGACAGGCCGCTGAACGTGGCCACGCCGTTCACCGCATTCACAATGAGCGTTCCGCTGAGCGTCCCGCTGCCGGGATTGTTGCCAATCGCGATGGTAATGGGGTCCGTATTCGACGTGACCACGTTCCCGGCCGCGTCTTCCACTTTGACCGTCACGGCAGGAGTAATAGAAGCTCCGGCCGCGGTGTTGGTCGGCTGTTGGCCGAATACGAGCTGCGTTGCGGTACCGATCACTTCGAAGTTAACCGAATTGGAATTCCCGCCTCCGGGCGCCGGGTTGGTCACCACGACCGGAAATAATCCAGGCGTCGTCACGTCGGCAGCCGTCAATTGAATCTGTACCTGCGCCGAGGTCATAAAAGTCACGGCGTGCGCCACTCCGTTGTACGTCGCGGTAGACGTGGCAAGAAAATTGGTCCCGTTGATGGTCAGCGTTAGCGGCCCGGAGCCAGCCGTAGCCGAGGGCGGCGCCAACGTCGTGATGGTTGGAACCGGATTCACTACAGTCAAAGTGGCCGAGGCTGTGCCGCCGGTACCACCGTTGCTGGAGGTTACATTGAGGGTCGTGTTGTTGTACGTGCCGACGGTAGGAGACTGGACGGTCAGGATGATCACGCAAGGCGTTCCAACTGCAACGCTAGCGCCAGTAAGGCTAACCGTAGTCGCGCCCGTTCCTCCGCTGTACGTGCCGCCAGTGCAACCCGTGGTGCTGTTCGGGGTCTGAACAACGAGGTTCGTAGGCAGGTTGTCGGTGATGGCTACTCCGGTAAGTGTCGCAGGATTGCCGGCCGGATTGGTGATGGTAATCGTCATCGTCGAAGCGACACCCGTCGCTACAGAGGTCGGAGAGAAGGACTTGCTGATCGTCGGAGGCGCAATCACGGTCAAGGTGGCGTTCGCCGTTGCGCCGGTACCACCGTTGGTGGAAGTGGCGTTCACCGAGTTGGCCTTACTGCCTCCGCTCGTGCCATTCACCGTGACAACGACGGTGCAACTGGCGGCTCCAGCCAGGCTCGCGCCGCTAAGAGCGATTGAAGAAGAGTTGGCGACGTCTGTCAGTGTGCCGTTACAAGTGTTGCTGAAGGTGGAGTTCACGGTCACGCCGGAGGTCAAAGTATCCGTGAAGGCCACGCCGGTCAGCGTGGTTGCAGCGTTGGGGTTGGTCACCGTAAGAGTCAGGTTGGAAGTGCTGCCCACCGCGATGGTCGTCGGATTGAACGATTTTGTCATCGTCGGTGCGGCGGTCGTGGCGACGAAAACAGCGGTGAACGTCGTAGCGTTGCCGCCGCCAGTCGGGGTTATAAAATTGCAAGGGTTTGTAGTCGCGTTGTTCGTGCAAGTCGTCGCCCCGGTGCCGGCCGATCCCGCGATCGTCCATTTGCTAAAGGCGAATCCGCTATTCGCGGTAGCCGTCATAACAACAGTGGTGCCGCCGCTGATGCTGGTGGACGTGCAGGTTCCCGGACAGCTTATGCCTCCGGTACTACTCGTTACCGTTCCGCCGCCCGTGGGCGAAATGACAGCCGTCAGGGTATCGCTGTCAGTAAACGTCGTTTCCGCGAAAGAACCCTGGTCTCCAGTGGCCGTCGCGGTGAAAGTTACGCCGAGGTCCGTCTCCTGGTCCACATAGGTGCCGTTGACAAAATTTCCGTCCGCATCCGCGACGGAGGTCGTGGTGTACGGGCCATGGGTTACGGGGTTCACTGAAATTACGATGGTGACGTTCTCACCTGGCTGGAATCCTGAACCATAGAGGGTGACAGTCTGCCCGGGCGAATAATTGGGCTGGTCGCTGGTCAGCGTCGCAGTTCCCTGCGCATGAGCCGACGAAACCACATCCAGCCCGAGCCAGTCGGCGCCGCCTCCCAGGACCACCGCGGCCAGGAGGAACAACGCTACACGATATGCGCCAATCCATTTACGCTGGTTCATCGCAATCCCGTCCGCTGCGGAAGTCTGATGAGCACCGCCGCCGTGCTGGCCCTCAGGGTTGCTGCCCGATCTGTGCGAAGCCGCTGGCATGAGTTCACCTTCGCTGAAATCTCCACCACTTTCGCTTCCGGCCCGTCTATCGAGGTTACTAGGGCCGGCGCTCTCCCCGAGAGCGGTTTACCCGGCCGCTGTGCCGCTCCTGATATTGCTGGAGCGGCAACCGCGTGCAACCCCCCGGTTGCGATGACTGCTGGAGTCGGGCGTCGCATTAGTTCACCGTCGCCGAGATGCAAACCGTCGCGCGAGTCGCCGTTGCACCGGAGAAGATGCTCAGCCCGAGATAGTCACTGGCGGGGCTGATGACTGGATTGCCGCTGTTCATGGCCGAGAACGTGGTAGTGGTTCCGCTGTTGCTGCAAGTGAACGAACCTGGCAACAGCAAGCCACCTATCGCGCCTTCCGAGAAATTCATCGTGGCGGTGCCGCTGTTGGTGTAGCAGATGACCGAGTTCAGGGTCATGCTGCCGATGGTGTTGACGAAGTAGGTGCCGATACTGTCGTTCGTCGCGCTCAGCGCCGCAGCCGTTGGGCTGTCCGAACCAGCGATGTAGCAGATGGTGCGGTTGCGCTGCGCTGCCGGCATGTCAGCCGAGGCCATGGAGCGGAACGACGGGGCTCCAGTTGAACCATTCGGCGAAGCGAAGATCTGGTTCGCCGTGGTGCTGGTGGTGCCGGTGCCGCCTTCGCTGACCGGCAGTGCCGTCGTCAAGCCAGTCAGCGAGGTGATATCCGAGTTCGCTCCAGCGTGCGCCGGGGAGTAGCCGAGCGCCAGCTGATACGAAGCCGGAGCCAGTCCGCCCAAGGCCAGGGCATTGTTCGCCGTGGCAACGCTGCCGACGAAGGTGTCGGAGGCGTTGGTGAAGTTAATGGCGTTGCCGTAAGAGCCGGCCGCCAGGTTGCTGGCGGTGACGTTCGTCAGGTTCGAACCGTTGCCCGTGAAGCTGCTGGCCGTGATGCTGCCGGTGAAAGTGTTGCTGACAGCGTTCAGCGTCGGGACAACCGTGGAATCGATCGAGAGCGAGGTCGAGCCACCCAGCGCGACCGAGCCGCCGCCCGTGAGGCCGGTGCCGGCGGAAACCGTCAAGGACGGATTCGCCAGCATGGCGTTGGTCACGCCGCCGGTGAGAATGCTGATCGTGCCGGTCGTCGTGATCGGCCCGCCCGTCAAGCCTGCGCCGGTGGCGATGTTGGTCACCGTGCCGTTGGCCGTACCCGGGAAGGTCTGGCCCGGAGCGAAGTTGATGATGCCGTTGTTGGCGATCGTCAATCCGCTATCGGCCGCCGGGTTGTTGCCCGTGGCAGTCTGCAGATCGAGAGCGCCGCTGCCGTTCACCAGCCACTGGAACAGCGTCGGGTCGCTGCTGATGTCCGTGCCGGACATTGCCAGCACATGCGAGGGTGAAGACGCCCCCGGATTCGCCGCCGGCAAAGACAGCGTTCCGTTGACCGTCGTGCCCGCCAGCGTGGTGCTGCCGGTAAAGGACTTGTTGCCGCCGACTGTCTGCGCCGTGGTCAGGTCCACATACAGACTGGACAAGCTGGGTAACAGGCTGATCGAAACCGTTCCGCTAGTCAGATTCGACGCGTTCGAACTGAACGCGTCCGCCGCCGCGATCGCCGCCGCCAACGTGCCGCTATCCCCGTTTGCGCGCGCCAGCGATTCCCCCGCTACCGCACCGTCCGCGTAAGCTTCCGCCGTTGTGAGGTTCGTCGCGATTGTACTGTTGATTGATGCCAGGTTGCTCACCAAATTCGTCACCTGCGATTCCGTGATGCTTCCAGTGATCGACGCCGCGTTGCCGCTGATATCGATCCCGTAGGTGCCCGCTCCCGCCTGGCTCGGCGTGAACGTCCCGGAGATCTGCGAGAAGGAATAGTCACTCGCTGCCGGGGTTACCACACCGGTGCGGCCGTTGAAGCTGAGCACGCCGGTGTTGTTGATCACGTTGCTGTTGATGTTGATTCCAGTGCCCGCCGTCAGAGTCGCGGCGCTGACTGCGGAGTTCACATCCGCGATGAACGCCAACGCCTGCGTCGTGTTCGTCGAATCCCGGAACTGCAGGTGCGTATCCGTCGGGATCGTGAACAGGTCTCCTTGGTTCGGGGTGCTCGGTGCCGCGCCCGTTACCGGAATGTTCATCGACGCGTACCCCGTCGTGCTGGCTGCCAACGTCTGGCTGCCCGTCGTGAACACGTTCCCGCCCGCCAGATTCGCCTTCAGCGCTTCCGCTGCCGTCGCCCGGCTTACCTCATTGCTCAGGTTCGTCGTCAGAACGCCTTCCGCTCCTGTCGCTCGCGTCACTTCTCCGCTGATCGAAGCACCCAACGTCGTATCTGCCGCCGCTCGCGTCGCAGCTTCAGCCGCCAGATTCGTCGTCAGTACCCCTTCTGCCGCCGTCGCCCGGCTCACTTCATTGCTCAGGTTCGTCGTCAGAACGCCTTCCGCTCCTGTCGCTCGCGTCACTTCTCCCGCCAGATTCGACGTCAGTACCCCTTCTGCCGCTTCCGCACGCGCCGTCTCCGCCGCCACTGAACTGTTGGAGGCACTCACGTCGGACAAAAACGCGATCTTCTGTTGCGCGTTGGTATTGTCCTGGAAGAGTGGATGAATGTCGCCAGTGGTGAGCCACAAGTCGCCGATGGCCAGCGTGGCCGGATTCGTGCCAACGCCCGCCAAATTCATGCCGGCGAAGTTGGGACCCGCCGTGAATGTCTGCTTGCTGTCGGCCGTGTACGTGTTGGCCTGATTGTTGTACACGACGTTGCCCGGCAGGCGCGCTTGTCCCACCGTTCCGGTGGTGAGGTTGCCGGCGTTGCCGCTGAACGTTTCCGCCGTCGACAGCGTGTTGCTATCGCCGCTGACGCGCAGAGCCGCTTCCGCCGCCACCGCGCTATTTGCAAAGTTTTCCGCGGTGGTCAGGTTCGACGAGATTGAATTGTTGATCGTAGTCAGGTCGCTGCTCAGGTTGGTCACCTGAGTCTCGGCGATGTTCGGGATATCTCCGGCGCTCAGCGTCGTGCCGCTGATTACGCGGCCCTTGGTATCGGTGGTGACCTTGGTGTAGGTGCCCGCCGTGCCCGCTGCGGCCAAGGATGGATTCGGATACGTACCGGTCAGATCGCCGCCCGCCGTGCCGCTCGGGGGCAGAGCTGCCGGAACTCCAGTGATGTTAGCGTAGGGAACTTGACCGGCGATCAAGATACCGTTGGTGTCGATGGCCCACAGAGCGACGTTGCCGGCGTGGTTGGTGAAGCGCGTCAACGTTCCGGTGTTGCCGCTGTCGGTGGCGCGCGAGCCGATCAGCATGTCTTCGCCGTTCGTGGTCTGGTTGACGATCAGCTGGCCGAAGGTGACGTTTCCGGTGAAGGTCTTGTTGCCGCCGATGGTCTGGTCGCCAGTCAAACTCACAAACGTGCCCAGGCTGGTTGACAGACCCGTTACGGACGACTGTGGAATGAGGCCGACCGAGAAGATCGGATTCTGAGCCGTGCCGCCGGTCATAATCGTCGTCCCGTCGCCCACCGCTGTCAGAACGCCGGTGTTGGAAATGTTGCCGCCGGCCAGCGAAATACCCGCGCCGGCGGTGTAGGTTCCAGCCGGTCCGGTGGCGCCTTCCTGGGCCAACAGTGACCAGTCGCCAACATCGACGTTCGGGAACTGAGAGCCGTTATTGCTATGCGTAGCGATATAGGTGGAGCCGGCAAAGGAAACCGCGTCGCCAGCCGAATAAGGATTGTTCTGAATGAACGCAAACCGCCAGTTGATGCCGGTTGCGCCAGTCGCGCCGGTGGCTCCGGTTGCGCCAGTCGCACCCGTTGCGCCGTTCGCGCCGGGAGCTCCAGGAGCTCCGTTAAACCCGTTGAAGCCATTTGCGCCGGTCAAACCTTGTGGCCCTTGTGCACCGGTCGCACCGGTGGCTCCGGTTGGCCCCATGGCTCCGGTCGCGCCCGTGGCTCCGGCAGGACCGGTGGCTCCGGTTGCACCCTGCGCGGCCGCAGCGCCCGCCGCAGCTTGCCTGTCCCAATGTCCGCCGTTGCTCAGGAAATCGTTGGAGGGGTCGATGTTCACGTTGGTGACCATGGCCACGTAGCTCGAGCCGTTCTCTGTCACCACGTCGTACGGGTTATATGTCACACCAGATATATAACCATTTCGGAAAGTAAAGCCCTGCCCGGTCGCACCGGTTGCGCCCGTAGCGCCGGTTGCACCGTTCGTTCCGTTCACACCTGGAGGTCCAGGAATCGTCGATGCCGCACCGGTCGCGCCGGTCGGACCAGCCGGACCTGGCACGGTTGATGCCGCACCCGTTGCTCCCGTGGGGCCTGTCGGACCTGCCGGGCCTGCCGATCCCGTAGGACCAGTCGGGCCGGTGCTTCCTGCTCCTCCGGTTCCCGCAGGACCCGTCGCGCCCGTGGCGCCCATTTGCGCCCACAAATTCCAGCTTCCCGGATTGAAGGTGACCGAGGCGCCGATGGGGCTGCTGGCTTCATAGGTTTGCCCGTTGTAGGTCACAACGTCATACGCGTTGTACACGCCGGTTGGCGACCACGCTCCGCGGAACGTGAAGCCTTGTCCAGCAAGCCCGGACGGACCCGTCGGACCCGTCGCGCCATTCAGACCAATTCCCGTCGCGCCGGTCGCACCAGTCGCGCCCTTGGCGCCGGCAGCGCCCGCAGATCCAGTCGCACCAGTGGTGCCGGTCGCACCGGTAGCTCCCTTCGCTCCGGCGGTTCCGGTGGCACCTGTCGGTCCGGTTGGTCCCGTCGGACCAGTTGCGCCAGTCGCACCCTTCGGCCCGCCGCTTGGCCCGGTCGCGCCAGTCGCGCCCGTGGGACCCGTCGGACCAGTGGGACCAGTCGCGCCAGTCGCGCCCGTCCCGCCTCCGGATCCGCCCGTCAATACGATGTCAAGTTCCGGATCGTGGCTGGTGTCGGTCGCTTCTTTCGAATTGAAGGTGACCACGACCGTGCCGGAAGTTCCGTGATTCGGATTCACGGACCACAATCCAATTCCGTTGTTGGACCCGGGATTGTTAAACCAATATTGAACAATCGGAGTAATGTCGGCGACCACGTATTGTTGCAGAGCGCCCGCGGGCAGCGCGACAGCGACGGCAGTCGTAGAGTTGTCGCAACCCGGCGCGTTGAATCCGGTAACCGTGTCTTCCACCCAGGACTGGTTCGAGGCCAACCGGCAGATGTAGAACGTGCCGGCGGTGGTGGTGTTGTTGTTCACAAATAATTTCAGCGTCGCTTTCTGAATCGCGCTGCCCGTGAGCGACGATGGAAAGGCGTTGAGATTGAAGCGCATCAGCGCATTGATAGACGGCGCCTGCACCGTCAGGCCGATCTCCGAGCCGTGGTTGGTGCCGTTGCCCACCTTGTAATAGGAATCGTCTGTGACCGACGCCTGCGCCCAGGACAGGGCCGGCAGCAGCAGCGATACAGTCAACAGAGAGAGCATTCGGAGATGGCTGGATTTCATGATTTTCCTCTCGCTAGGCGGCAGTGTGTGCTGGTGAGCGACAGAGGCAGCGGGCGACTTGGCCGTAGAATTCACTTCAGCGGTTGTTCTCATCGCTAACTGCCTCCAAACTTAAAATTGAAAAATGGCAAGCGCGCTTACTGCATCGCCCGGGGGGACAGCCTGGGCGGAAACCTAAGTAGAGCAATGCGCGTGCCAACAGCGAAAAACGCCAAAGATTTTGGAACTCCGGAAGTATCCGTTGTGCGTTCAGTCGCTTGCGCGCGGCAGAGTGGCGAGCGCGGGGCCGCGAGAGCCATCAACCGCGCCCGGCGCGCATGAAGTCGTATGTAATCGGTATCAAAACCACTGCGCGCATGTCTCTGAATGTGGACCCGCGTCCGAGGTAGGCTACGAGTTTCGCGGCAGTACGAGTAGTACCGACCTTGCCGCGCGGAGTTTGAGCGGGCAGTGATTCGCGGCGAAATGAGATTGCGGAAAAGGCCAATGAAAATGCATACGCGGGTGATCCGCGCGAAGGCGAGGCTGGAGAGCGCGGGACCGCTGGTTCGCGTCGAATCCTGTGCGGGATGCGGAGGCATTAACGAATCGCGCCTGCTAGCGCATCGCCAGAATCGTGGCCAGGTGCTGATGAACCCACAGGCGAAACTCAGGAACAAAAATGTAGACGCACGAAGACACCAGGAAAAAAAGCGATAAATATTCAAGCGTGGAAAATCGGGGGCCGTAGTTCATAGTCTCCTCGCGCTGGCCTCAATGGAGCCAGGATGAGTAGTGGAGATCGGCAAACGATTTATAAGTTCGGGAATAGCACTCCGATTGCAAGAAGAAGGGAGCAATCCACCTTCCATCCGGATCCTGGGCCTGGTCAAATCGTGCATTCTGCTCAGGGGAATGGAAGTAGGGGGGATTCAAGGGCAATTTCGGCTGGCATCCGTGCACGAGCGGTTACAATCCCGGTCCGCGGCGAGAGATTTCCGATGACATCGGACGCCGAGCACCGGAGGGTTTACCGCTTTGCAGGCCGGGACTTCTTGATTTTCGATGCGAATCGGGTCGAAAATCGCCCCGCCGTTGGGTTTTTGCAAGGGCGGCATCCGAAAACCCGCGGGCATGGCGGCCGGCGTGTTCGGCTTCAGTTTTCAAAATGGCTGGCGGCCAGCGCATGCTTGTGAAATTTTCGTTTCGCTCCGCCGAACGGATCTGAGCGGCTACCTGGACCGGCGCTGCGGTTTGGCGGAAGAGAATTCAAGGGCCCCATCTATGACTCTGCAGGCGATCGCGCTGGCAGTTTTGACCTTTCTACTGTCTTCCTGTCTGGTGGTGATGATCTATTGCATGGTTGTGTATCGCGGGCTGACCGCCGTGAAGCGTGAATTGGACCGCGCCTACTTGAATCTCGATGCCCTGCTCCAGGAGCGCTTCGAGGCTTCCGGGGAGCTGATGGAACTCTGCCGGGGCTTTGTCCCGCGCGATTCGCGCCCGGTGCGAGAGCTGGCCCAGATTCGCAGCATGTGGGCCATCGCCAACAACAAAACCGATCGTTTGAAATCCGCCGCGGATTCCGATCGCGCGATGAAAAACCTGCTGGCGGCCGCGCAGGCCGTTCCGGAACTGAGTTCAACGGAATACTTCGACCGCGTGGAGAAACGTCTGATCGGCATTGAACAGCAAGTCGCCGACCGCCGAGAAAAATACAATTCCTCGATCAACGGCTTCAACGAAAGGCTGGAGCAGTTCCCGGTGCGCTGGATGAGCGGCTTTACCGGCTTCACGGCTCAGCCTTACTTCGGTGTTTACACGCCGGTGCGCAATGCGGCGTTCGGCGTCCGCCAGGATTCCCCCAACGCGTAAGATCCAACGATGAAATTCACGAAGTGCGCGTGTCATCGGCGCTGCAGCTGACTAGCGCCGGTTCGGCGCTTCGGATTTAGTGCTCCGAATTACCGAAGCCCTGCGGGAACAGCACGCGATCCGCGACCTGACATTCCGGCATATCGGGGCGCTGCACGCAGCCCAAGCCGTAAATACGCACTTGCCCACCACTGCTGCGAAACAACTCGGGCAGCACTTCTTCCACTTCGTTGTAGCGTGCCGCCAGGGGCGGTTTTGCTGCCCGCCATTGTTTGTCACTGTCGTCCGGGGATGCCAGCCAGTATTGTGCTCCGATCGCGCGGGCGACATCGGTCACATGCGCGAGGTCATTTTGCAGATAAGCGTCGTCGTAGGCGCCAGCGCGCTGGAGCGCGATGTGCGCCATCGCCTGGCGGCCGGTGTATAGATAAAAACTGCCGTCTTCGCCCGCCACCGCGCGCGCACCTTCCGGCGCGTTCCGCCGAATCCAGTCATAGGCCTCGCGCTTCTCAACGAGAAGCGCGCCGCGATTCAGGCTGGTGCGCCGCAACTCGGCGCGATCCTTGTTGGCCGCGAAATTCCATGCGATGCCGAGCCCACCGGCACAAAGCGCGGCTAGCAGGGCCGCGGCGAAAGCCCGTTCCACCCGAGTCTTACGCGTGCGCATCGCCGCGAACAACTGCCCGGCAATCCACTTTCCCTCCAGCCATAAAGCAGCAGCCAGGAGCGGAAGAAACGGAATCAGGAAACGGCGCACCTCTGGAAAATCCCAGAAGAAAATCGCGGCGACTGTAAACGGCAAAGCGAAATGGATAGGTTGCGGCTGGTCTTCGCGCATCTGGCGGATCAGCCCGGCAAAAACCATCCAGTCCACGGCGATCGAACCGACCAGAAGCAAACCGAGATTGGCGTGGAACAACGGAGAAAGAAATTCAGCGGGCAGCTCGGTGAAGAAGTAGGTCACCTGGCTGGCCAGCATGGTCGCGATCAAGTGCGCGCTGACCATGCTCAGTTTCCGGAAACCGAGATAACTCATGTAGTAAATCCATGTGCTGCGGAAGCCGGGCCCAGCGGCATCGAAGCCCGCAGGCATGGCCACGCGGCGCGCCGCGTTCAGGGCGGTCATCACCAGAGCCGGAACGGTGCAGGCGGCGACGATGGCGGCCTGCTTCCAGGCTCGCCGCGCCAGCGCCGCGCAGAAGAGGCCCGCTGCAAACGCAATGCCCAGGACGCGCATCAGCATGGTGAGCCCCGCCAGAATTCCGCTGCTCACGGCCCAACCCGGGCGCGATTCGCGGTTCATGCCACGGTTGCCGACGAGGATAGCGGCCAGCCCCAGCGCCGCGAACGGAACCTCCGAGACCACGCTCGAACTGAAATAAAGAAATGCCGGGTTCAGCGCGCAAAAAGCGGTGAGGCCCAGGGCCTCCCATTCGCCAATTCCGCGCAGCCGCCGCAGAAACAAAAATGCCAAAATCACGTATGCAACACCGGAAATCAGCGTGATTCCGAGCGCGGCAGACAGGTTTGCCGGAAACGAAGGATTCCAGCGCCAGACCCACGACAAAATCCACGGATACAGGATCGGATATTTCGTGGCCGGCGGGGATCCCGGCAGGTTGGGGAGAACGTAACCCTGGCCGGCGGCGAGTGCTTTTGCGGAACTGAAATAGATGGTGTCGTCCTGGGCTACGGCAAACAGATTGGCGGGACGAATTCGCAGCACGTAAAAAACGTAAAGCGCCAACACCAAGGCCAGTCCCAGCGCGGGCCACCAGCGGCGGGAAAATTCGCCTGTCGTCTTGTCCGATCCTGACATAACTGGATCTTTCGCGGGGCCCAGGCGGCCGGATTCGACGGGACTCCTCATTGATTCGCCGCGCGCTCGCCAGCCTCTGGAAATAGCACGCGATCGGCCTGCTGGCACGTTGCCTCTTCGGGATGCAGCACGCAACCGAGGGCGCGAATTCTCACTCGCCCGTCAGCACTCTGATAGACAGCCGGAAGCACGCTTTCGAGTTCCCGCATTCGCAGGCTGGCTTGGGGAACAATTTCGTCGCTGGAATTGGAAAAATCATCGTCGGAGAAGACCCAATATTCTGCGCCGATCGCGCGCGGCAGATCGGTCATGTGGGAAAGCGATTCTTCGAGGCGCGCAGGTTCGTAAAGCTCGGCGATGACCGCCGCCATGGGAGACAGCGCCTCCCGGCCGGTGTAAAGATACAGGCTCACGTCTTCGTAGGCGATTACCCGCGTGCCGGGAGCGGTGTTGTGAGCCAGCCACTTGTACGCCGCTTGCTTACTTACCAGTAATTCACCGCGCTCACGGCTCTTTTCCCGCGCCAGGGATCGCGACCCGTAAATATAATTCCACAGGATGGCGCCGCCAAGGGATAGGATGGCCGCGCCTAAAACGACCGCCACCATCGCCTCCGCCAGGCTTGCCCTGCTCTGAAGGACGCGGCGCGCCAACGCCAGCGCGTGCCTGGCCTCCACCCACAGGCCTGCAGCAAACAACGGCCAGAACGGCAGGAAATAGCGGTTATTGGCGTCCTGAAAATTCCAGAACAGGATGACCATCACATACAGCGGCAGAACGAACGCAATGGGCTTCCATTCCTGCATCTTGGCCTGGCGAATAATGCCCACCAGGGCGCTGACCGTGACAATCGCTACCAGGGCGTGGCCCAGCGCATTGTCCGGCATCAGGCCCGGCGAAAGAAAGATGTCAGACGGCCCGCGCAGAATGAAATTGGCGTTATTTTCCACCATGGCCATGAACGCAGCCCAATCCGGAACGCCCTGCTTCCACGCACCCAGATAACTCGTGTAGTAGACCCAGGTGCGCGTCCATCCAAAACTGGACGCCGCCGGCCCGGCCACCGGCATTTCCGGCAAGTGCGGAAACACCGCGCGCCAGCCTGCGAACAGCAGGAACGGCGCGACGCAGGCGCAAAACGCGAAAACCTGCCGCCAGCTTCGCCGGCTCATTCCGGCAACCGCAATTCCGACGGCGACCGGAACGCCAAGCACCCTGGTAAGCATCGACAGACCTGCCAGCGCTGCGCAAACCACCGGCCAGAACATCCGGGCGTCGCGGCGCATGGCGAAGTCGGCGACCAGCATCGCGGCAAATGCCAGGGCGGCAAATGGGAGGTCCGACAGCAAGCTGCCGCCATAAAAAATAAACAGCGGATGGAGCGCGCAAAATGCCGTGAGGATCAGCGCTTCCATTTCCCCGATTCCCTTGAGCGAGCGCAGGAAGAAAAAAACCAGGACCAGAAAGCACGCGCCGAATGCAGCGCTCACCATCGCAGCATCCGACAGGTTCGACGGAAACGACGGATTCCACCGCCAGACCCAGGACAATATTCCGGGATACAGAATCGGATATTTGGTCGCGTGCGGTTTGCCTGGAACGCTGGGCAGAATGTATCCGTGACCCGCGGCCAGCGCCTGCGCCGAACTGAAATAAATCGTGTCGTCCTGCGTCAGTCCAAAAAAGTTGGTGGGCTGCATTCGGCGAACCGATGCGAAATAGCAGAGCAGCATGAGCACGAGGCCCATCCCGAGCGCCGCACGCCGGTAAAATTTCAGATTCACGCCTGCATTCCCGCCCGGACCAGCGCCCCGGAGGATCCAATCAGGCCGAAGTTGGAGAGGCGCCTGGCGAGGACCACGGGCGTGACCGGAAGTTGACAGGGATCTCCCCCCGCAACGAAACGATGCAGTTGAAGGGCCAAGCATTCAACGATACAACCTATTCCATCTAAAGCAGATAGATAGCACGGAGTCTTGGCTAGTGCTCTTCGCGTGCCCATTCCATGACGCTGGCAGGAGAGCCCGCAGAAATTAAGTCTCCGGAGGGTTCCGGTAGACCACCAGCGCGAAGATCGCTCCGATGCACGTGGCAACCGACAGAAAGCAGGCCACGGACAGGGTGATGCCCGCAAGCGTCCCGGCAACTCGACGCATTCCGGAGAGCTCCCCAAATATGAGACTGATGACGAAAGCAAGAATGGAAATTCCGATGTAGCCGGGCATGTGCAGTTTGCTGCGCGCCGCAGCGAACGGGATGGCGATGGCGATGGCCGCGCAGGCCACGATCAGCGGCGCGATGATATGCAAATTAACCCCGCCCTGCACAACGAATGCAGCGGTGCGCGGGAGGCCGAGCATGGTGACAGGGATCATTTCAAATCCAGGATCGACGCCAGGCCAGAGCTCTAACGCTCTGGATTTCATCCGGAGGAAATGCGCCGGCAAAGTTCTTCGGCCGGCCAGACTGCAACGCCGAAGAGAAATCCGGGGCGCCGCGAACGGCGCCCTCAGGCATGGGCCTGGTTGGCCGGAGCTTCGCTGGGCGGCGCCAGTTGCGAGTGCGAGATTTCGAGCTGGTCACCCACCTTGGTCCCGGTGCGATAAATCGTGTGCGGGGGCAGTTCGAGCACGCTCGCGGCTTTCAGGGAAACCCTGGAAATGCGGAAGGGGCGCACGTATTCCTCGACGTGAACCACTTCCTTTTCCTTCCCAAGAAAGATCAAATCGATCGGAAATAGCATCCCGACGGTGTGGACGCCGCGTGATGGCACGATCCACAGGCCGGAGCCGAAGCGGGCCCACTGCTTGGTCTTGCCAAGCAAGCCGACCAGACGTCGGAAGTAGCTGTCCGCGACCGTCGCGGAAGTAGCCACGAACGTCTCGCGCGTTTTGTTGTACACGTACACGGTTCCATCCGGGTGCTTATCGCTCATCCGCTCTTCGTCCGTCGGCTAGATTAACTCTCTGGATCCCATTGTTACTCGGTGGTCTTACCGCGCCGCCGAAACACAATAATCGCAAACACGATCACCGCCAGAATCCCGGCCGCGATCCGAATCGTCGTTGTATCCATTGCGTTGCTCCTTTTCCGTTCAAAGTGTTACTTCCCGTGACATTCGGTGAAGCTTTCCGGCGCCCGCCGTGATTATTTCAACGCCGGCAGCAGCTGCCGAATCATCGAAATCACCGCGGGTCCGACCAGCACCACCATCAAAGCCGGAAAAATGAAAAATACCAGCGGTCCAACCATCTTCACGGTGGTCTTGGCGCTCAATTCTTCCGCGCGCTGCCGCCGCTTGGTGCGAAGTTCGTCTGAGTGAACCCGCAGAGACTGAGCAATGCTGGTGCCGAACCGCTCGGTCTGAATCAACATGGCCACCAGGGTCTTGAGATCTTCCAAACCGGTGCGCCGGGCAAGTTCGCGCAACGCTTCAATTCTGGTTTTGCCGACGCGCATTTCCAGGTTCACGATTTTGAATTCATCGCTCAGCTCTGGATGAACGATTCGCAATTCTTCGGCCACTCGCAAAATCGCCTGGTCCATTCCCAATCCGACTTCCACGCAGATCACCAGCAGGTCCAGGCCATCCGGCAACGCCAGGCGCAGCCGCTGCTGGCGGGCCGAAATTCGCCAGGACAGCCACATGTCCGGAAAGATGAAACCGATGCCCGCCGCGGCGAGCAGAATGAACAACGGGCTGTACTTGTAAACGCCCGTGAAAAACACCAGGCCCATCAATAAAAGCGGCAGCAAAACTTTCGCGCCGCGAAGCACCAGCATGGCGTCCGGACCGCGAAATCCGGCGCGCACCATCTGCAGTTGCGAGCGGCTGGCTTGCTGGCCCGCGGCCGCCGGCAGCATCTTTCCCAGCGAGGCCAGCGAATCGCGAACGCGCTCTTTCTGCTTCTGAGAAAAATTCTCAGCTTCGTTGACCGGAACTTCCGGTTCCATCAGGCGGGAAAGGCGGTCGGCAACCTGCTTCTCCTTCGGAGTCAGCGCGATGAACAGGCCGACGGCGACGACCACGGTGATGATGAACGTTATGCTGGTGACGACCCAAAGCATTTCCGCGTCTCCCTGGTTCAAACCTTAATTTGAACAATGCGCCACAAGATAAATGAGCCAACCACCTGCAGTACCGCGGTCACTCCCAGCACGATCGGACCCAATGGATCGCGGAACAGGATGGCCATGTACGTCGGATTCATCAGCTCCAGGATTCCCATCATGACCATCGGCATGGCGATCATGATCATCGCGGTCAAGCGGCCCTGGGCGGTCTTGATCTGCACCTCGCGATAAATACGGAAGCGATCGCGAATCACGCGGCCCAGTTCGTCCAGAATTTCCGCCAGGTTGCCGCCGGTTTCCTTCTGCACCAGCAGCGCCGTGACGAAGAAACGAACGTCCACCAGCGGCACTCGCTCGGCCAGGTTGATCAGCGCGTCGCGCAGCGGCAAACCGAAATTCTGTTCCTCGAAGGTGGTGCGAAACTCCCCGGCAATGGGCTCAGGGGATTCCTTGGAAATCATTTCCAGGCCGGTGGTAAACGGGTGGCCGGCTCGCACCGCTCGCGCCAGCAAGTCCAGCGCCTCGGGAAAACGCTCTTCAAACGCCCGCAGGCGGCGGTTCCGCTTGAACAGGATGAAGTCCAGCGGAATGGTGGCGCACAGCAAACCCACGATGATGCCGACGAGGCCCAGTCGAAAATAAACGCCGACCAGCACATATCCGCCCACACCACACACTCCGGTGAGGAGCAGAATCTTGGCCGGCATGGTTTTCATTCCGGCTTCGGCAATCAGATCCCTCAGCTTCCCCGACCAGGACAGCTTCATCATCAGGCGGTGCAGCAGCGGGACGCTGCTCAACACTTCTTCGCGGATCAGTTTGAAGTCCAGCGAAGTTTCGCCGCGCCGGTCGGCCTTGCGAACGGCTTCGAGGCGCTGGCGAATGACGTCCTGGCTGGTCTCATTCCCGGCAAACATCCACACGGCCAGGAAGACGACGGCAGCGGCGAGGAAGGTAACCACTCCAACCATCAACGCCATGAAGTCCTCCCACCGAAGGAAAAATTCTGGTGACGCGTAGAGACCGCCAGTCCCGCTGTTCCGAATTGAGTCACGATTTCCATCGCTTATTCCTTACCGCGCGTTCGGATGATCGAACATCGTCGAGGGCAGGAGCACTCCGGCCACGGCGAGCTTTTCCGCAAATCGCGGACGGATTCCGGTGGGCATGAACTCGCCCAGCACTTCCCCGCTCTCGCGGATTCCCTTCTTCCGGAAGAGGAAGATGTCCTGCATGGTGACCACGTCGCCTTCCATGCCGCTGATCTCGGTGATGTTGATGACCCGGCGTTTGCCGTCGCTGAGGCGCGAAACCTGAACCACCACGTCGATCGCCGAAGCGATCTGGCGGCGAATGGCGCTGTCCGGAATATTCAAGCTGGCCATGGCCACCATGGTCTCGAGGCGGGCCAGCGCGTCGCGCGGGGAGTTGGCGTGAATGGTGGTGAGCGAGCCGTCATGGCCGGTGTTCATGGCCTGCAGCATGTCCAGCGCTTCAGGACCGCGCACTTCGCCGACGATGATGCGGTCGGGACGCATACGCAAAGAGTTAATGAGCAGCTCGCGCTGGGCCACCTGGCCCTTGCCTTCGATGTTGGGCGGACGCGTTTCCAGGCGCACCACGTGTTCCTGGTGCAGCTGCAATTCGGCCGCATCTTCGATGGTCACGATGCGCTCGCGGTTGGAAATGTAGGAAGACAGCACGTTCAGGAACGTGGTCTTACCGGCGCCGGTACCGCCGGAGATCAGGACGTTGAGTCGGGCCTTTACGCAGCCGGCCAGCAGTTGCAGCATCGGCGCAGTGAACGTCTGGTTGGTTACCAGGTCATCGGCCATCAAGCGTTCGTGGCCGAATCGCCTGATGGACAGGCAGGGCCCGTCGACCGCCAACGGAGGAATGATGGCATTGACGCGCGAACCGTCAGCCAGGCGGGCGTCGACCATGGGTGAAGATTCATCCACGCGGCGGCCGATCGCGGACACGATGCGATCGATGATCGACATCAGGTGCGCGTCATCGCGGAACTGAATGGGAGTGGACTCCAGCATGCCGCGCCGCTCGACGAACACCCGCTTGTAGGTGTTCACCAGAATATCGGACACCGTCGGATCTTTTAAGAGCGGCTCCAGCGGCCCCAGCCCGAAGACTTCGTCCAGAACCTCGGCGGAAAGGCGTTCCCTTTCCTGCAGGTTCATGGGCGTGGATTCGCCGATCACCAGCGTTTCCAGAATCGCCGACACTTCTCGGCGCACGTCTTCGCGCCGCACCTCGTTCAGGCGGTCGAGGTTCAACTTCTGAATCAGCTTGCGATGGATCGCCGTCTTGACCGCGTTGAAATCGGTGCGTCCGGACGGAATTGGGATCGCTGACATTTTTGATTACCTCTTCCCGGATGAAAATACATTGCTCAAACCACTGCGCTTGGCCACCGGCATGGCTTCGCCGCCGGTCAATTGCGCGGCCAACTGGCGGTAGCGGGCGCTGAGCACATCGTTGTGATTCTTCATGATCGGCGTGCCGAGATTTTCGGCGGCGCTGGCCTGCCGGTAATCATTCGGGAGGCAAGCAAAGATCGGGTTCTTGATGCTCTTCTCCAGACTCTTCAAAACTTCGTCATCCCCCTTGTGCCAACGATTGACGATCAGGCGGACGCGGTCGGCGTCGATGCCGAATCCCGCGAGGGCCAGCATGCGGCGCTCCAGGGACCAGAGCGACGGAACGTTGGCTTCGGTCACCATCAAAATCATGCGCGCCATGCGCAACACCGGCCCCAAATCGGAGGAAAATTGCGAGCCGACGTCCATCAGCACGGCGTCAAAGTTGGACTGCGCAACGTTCACGACGCGTTCCAGTGGAGCCATTGGAATGCTGCGCCACTCCTCCGGCTGCTGCACGCCGCCGAGCAGTTCCAGCTTGGACTTGTGCTGCGTCAGCAGTCCGCCGAAGAAATGGGTGTCCAGGCGGTCCAGGTTATCCATGGCGTCGCGGATGCCGAATCGCGGGCGCACGTCGAGAAAAAGGTGGGCGTTCCCGAGGGGCCGCGCAAAGTCCAGCAGCGCGGTATGTTTGTGAGCGTTCATCGCCAGATGGACGCCCAGGTTCACCGAAACCGTGGTCGTGCCCACTCCGCCCTTGGCGCCCATCAAGACGATGAGCTTGCGGGCATTGGTCTGTTCCTTCGGCGTGGTGCTGACCTGATCCACGCGCTCCAGAATCACCCGCAGCGCGTCCGGATCAGCCGGCTTGGAAATGAAATCCTGCACGCCACTGCGCATGGCGTCCAACATCAGCTGTTGGGTTGGAGGAAACGTGGCCGAACAAGCGATCAGGCAGATCCCCGGCCGGATTCGGCGAAGATGCGTGCCGAAGGTAAAGAACGGTTGAGGGTCGCGCCCTAGATCCAGAAGAACAACATCCGGCAAGGGCTCGCTGCCATCGGGAAGCTTGTCCGTGGGAATTTCCCACTGCTTCACCGTGCTCACGAGGCCGGTCTGCTGCAGGCTGGCTAGCAGTTGCGCGTAACTGCTGGTGTCACCACTGGCGATTCCGGTTGTTAGCATAGCTCTTGATGCCTTATCTCCAGATTAGAAATCGGGTCTCGCTCACTCCTGTAGGTCAAAGTGTCCCTCTTACTTGGCGACCGCGCCGCTGGGCATCGCGGCATTTGCTTCGGGCGCGAGGAACGGATACTGGAACTTCGGCTCCGCGTTCGGTACCCCAGGGTTGGTCGAGGGGTGCACGATGCGCGGCGTGACCACGACAATCAATTCATCGTCGCTCTTGTTCATCGAGCGGCTTTGAAACAGCTTGCCGAGGATGGGAACTGAGCCGATCCCTGGCATCTTGGCCAGCTGAGCGGTAACGCGATTGTCCATCAGTCCGGCGATGGCGAACGTCTGGCCATCCCTCAAATCCATGTCGGAATCCACCTTGCGGGTGGAGATCGCGGGAATCACGAAACCCTGCAAGGTGAGCGCATCCGCGAAGTCCAGCGAGCTGACTTCCGGGTGCACATGCAAGTGAATCATGCCGTCCGGCGCAACCGTGGGAGTGAAGTTCAGGCGCACGCCAAACTCACGGAATTGAATGGTCACCGTCGGGAAGCTTCCGCCGCCGCTGCTCTGCACAACGGGATACGGAAACTCACCGCCGGCCAGGAAGCTGGCTTCTTTCCCGGAGGTGGTCAAGAGATTCGGTTCGGCCAGAATCTGCAGCACGTTGGTGTTCTGCAACATCTGGATGGTCGCAGCCAGATTGAGGTCCGGGCGATACAGGAAGATGTTCAGCAGGCTGCTCAGACCGAAAGAAGCCGGCGTCCCGGAGGCGCTGGCGGTCGGGCCAGAGGAGGAACTTCCGCCGCCGACCGGCCCGATCTGCCCTTGAATAATGGGCGGAGAGAACTGCTGCGTCGAAACCGACCCGACGGTTTTGGCGCCGGGCAAGCTCAGCAGGTTCACACCCAGTTGCTGCAGCGAGGCGCGATCGATTTCCGCGAATTTCACCTCGAGAAGAACTTCGCCCAGATCCACCTTGGGCACTTCCATCATATTAGTGACTTTGGGAGTGGCGTTCTTGACGATTTCCACGATCCGGTCAGCGATTGCCGCAGAGCTTACTTTACCGGACAGTACAACCATGTCCTTCGCGGTATCGATTTGAATGTGCTCGCCCGGGAAGACTTCATGAATCTTCTGGGTCAAGGTCAGAACGTCCACGTCCACCGAAATCTCGAACGCCTGGCTCTGGTCCGCTTCATCCCACAGCAGCAGGGAGACTCCTCCCGGAACCTTGCCGTTGATGACGATCTGCGTCGGGGTGATGACGTCCACCTCGGCGATCGTGGGATCGGCCAGCGAGACGCGCTTGATGCGCGTCGGCGAAGTGATCACCAGGGAGCGGCCCACCATCAGGTGCAGGGACTGCGGCGCTTCCGATTGCGGGATCTCCGCCGGAGCCGCTGCTGGAGCGGCTACCGCCGCGGGCTGGACTTCCGCATCCGTGGCCAGCGCTCCTCCCGCGATCAGATCCTGGGACCGGGCATCCAAGCTAAACGCGCTGAGTAGCAACAGGCCCAGGAATAGTCCCAGCCTGCTGTGTCGAACCGATCTCGAGTTAGTACGTTGCATGGGCATCCGAATCTCCCTGGAAAAAATTCTCACTCACTGATTAGGAAAGCTCTTGGTTTCCCGCTTGCCTCCGCTGATCACCTCAACCGTAAACGGCGAGGGAGGCGGCGGTGGCGGTGCGGCCACTTTGTGCATCACGACGACTGGCTTTTCAGGTGCCGGCGCTTCTCCACCGGCAAACAGGACGCTTTCAAGCACCGGCGCAGGGCTGGTGGCCTTCACGTCCACCGTATTCCGCAGCGCGAGCTGGATCTTCCCCTCGGTGCTGGCCATCGCCAGCTTCCCGGCGTCTTCCGGAGCAACCAACAGGGTGATGACCGGAACGGTTTCGGGCTTGCCGTCGCGATCCTGCTGCATCTTCTGTCCTGCGGCGAGTACCCGCACGTTCTCAAGGATCGTCCGCGTCACGGTCGAGGTCGCCTGGGCCTGTCCCTGAATCGTTCCGGTGACCAGCACGTCGACCATCGTTCCCGGGGTGACGAAACCGGCTACGCCGATCACGTCGTTTACCGCCACGGAGAGCGCTCGCATCCCTGCCGGAATGGTGGCCGGAAGGCCCGCGCCGGCTTCACGCGGAGCGAGTTTGGCTTCCAGGATCGGTTCATTCTCCGCGACATTGGTAATCACGGCACGATTCGTGACATCTTCCACCTTGGTAAACATCCCCGTTACCGGCTCGCTGGCCGGCCAGGCGATGGTCCGCAGTTTTGATGCGTCCAGCGGAGTTCCCAAAGGCAGCGGCTCGGCAGCCACAACGATGTGCTGCATCGCGACGGCGGCCGGGGCGGCGGCGGCTTGCCGGAAGGCGTGATAGACGAAGGCGCTGGCGGCGAATGCCAGTAGCAGCGCAAATGCAAATCCGATTGCTAACCGATTCTTGTTCATGAACCCAGTCTCCTTTGCTCCCGCGTTACCGGCTCAACCATGCAGCCGCACAACAAACGAATGTGCCGATGGCGGCGGCTACACCGAATGGCAGTTTCAACAGTCCCGGATTATCGAGCGAGATCTGCGGATTCTTGCGCAGACCGAACGTGACGAAGCCGCGCACCAGAACTCCCAGATTTTGCAGCGTGGCCTTCACTCGATTGGCGTGCACCATCATCAGCACCGCCATGAACCCGGAGATAAAAATGCTCGCCAGCAAAACGAAGAGCATCATCCACGGACCCAGAAAAGCTCCCAAAGCGCCCATCAATTTCCAGTCTCCTGCCCCCAAAGCTCGCAACAGAACCAAGGGAAGGAGCAGAACCAGGGCCAGTCCCACTCCTTCGATTGATAGTTTCGTCCCGCTCCAGCCTGCTATCCTGGTATGGACCGCAATGCCCAGGAATATCCCTGCCCCCGTGAGCCAGTTGGGAATCTTGCGGGTTCTCCAATCCGACCAACCCGCGAGAATCGCAATGGCCAGCGTGAATGCCCAAATGGATTGCGTGGCCGTCATCTTAGGTCGCCGAAGACAGGTTGGTTGCCGCGTTCGAAAACGCCGTGCTAATCGCTGTGGCGAGACCGCTCATCGACGCCAGGGCGAACAGGGCGACCAGGACGACGAGTAGACCGTACTCGACGAGATCCTGACCTTCCTCTTCCTTCCACAGCCTCTTCAGATTTGTCACCATATTCATCTCCCTTGAATGTGTAGTCTTGCCTGCTCGGCTTCCACTAGTGGGAAGACGGCAACTGGCCGCTGCAGAGTCCGAGCAGGCTCACAACGGCCAGCCTTCCGTGACAGTTCCATACCCCAGGTTCAACCGAACTAGGTCGCGCTCGAAAGGTTGGCAGCGGCCGTCGAGAACGCCGTGCTGATGCCCTTGGCGAGGCCGCTCATTGCGCCGATTGCGAACAGAGCAATCAGCACGACCAGCAAACCGTATTCCACCAAGTCCTGCCCTTCCTCTTCCTGCCAAAGCCGCTTTAAAAGGTTGTTCATCGTATATTTCCCCTCGTTTTTGAGATGTACGGCATCACACCATCCTTGCCGCCCGCCCCGAGAAGAGCATCTTGGGCACCAATGTAGCGGCCATCGCACGGATTACTAAAGTATTTCGCATGTGTAAGTTGCAGCCTATCTTCCATCGCATGGGTGCAACCGCTGACAAAAGCGTTACTTTTCGTTGACAGACTCGGGGGGCTGAAAATACGTAAAGGGGACGCCCCGAAAATGAGCATCGCAACCTGCGGTTGGGAAACACGTAGGCCAGGCGCATAAGCGTCGATGTGGTTCATGAGCATTTGTGGCGTTAATCCTGTCTAGTCAGCCGGTTGGCTGGACTTCGAGGCGTCCGCAAGTCCAGTGCGAACGAACAGTGAACTGACGCCGTCAGTGTATACGCGCCGCCACTTCGGGGAGGCTGCCAGCAACGTGGTCATGGCCTCGTCGTGAACCAGTAGGCATGACTGCACGCCGTAGCCGTCCAGCACGGCCAGCGCTCCGGGCTTGATGTGGGAGATGTACAGGTAGTCGGAGAGAACTCCGCCGCGCTCGTAAACGTCGCCGCGGCCGTCGATGAAAACCTTGTGCTGCGGCCCTCGTGAATACACCAGGTAGCCGCCGAACCCGTAGCTGTTGAACATGGGCTCAGGGGCGGGATGCTGCTCGAGGTAGGAGACCGCCTGGGCAGGAAAATGCGCGGCCACGGTTTCCTCAAGCGCAGGACGTGTCGGGAAGTAATAAATCATTCCCGCTACCACGGCCGCCATCATCGCCAGGTTCAGTACCCATTTGTCCTTGGCCGGGTCATACGGCGGCATCCAGCGCGCGACGATGGTGGCGAACAGCGGCGCGAAGAACGGCACGAAAATCAGCAGAAAGCGCAGGTGCAGGCAGGCCATCATGGTGCCGAACAGAAAAAGGCCGATTTCCGCGAACCGCCACGTAAAGCGATAAGCGACCTGCATGAAGATGAATCCGAGCAGCAGCAACAAGAACAGCTTTCCGCCCGGTAGATTGAACGGCATGGGTTCCCATTCCTGAATGCCGGCGATGTTCACGGGCAGAGAGAACGCAAATTCAAACGGAGAAGCCGCGGTTCGTACGCCGTAGGGGGTGATGGGCAAGGCCGCGAGGCACAGCAAGAAGGCGGACGAAATCCGTACGCGCTCCGCCGCATTCCAGGGCTGCGCAACGATTCCGCCCCAGGTGAAATCGAAGAGGCCGCTGATCCAGTAGACCAGAACCGCGCCCAAGCCAATGATCCAGGAACCGTGGGTGTTTACCCACAGCAGCATGATTACGGGCAGGAACCACAGCGCGCCGCGCTTGCCCTGGCGGAATAGTTCGAGGCAGGTTAGTGTCAAGATCAGAAACAGATAGCCCAGCATCTGCGGCCGCAGGGAAAATGAGGGCGTCGCCAGCACGAACAGCACCGCGGAAGCTACAATGCCCGCCTTGGAATTTCCGGATCGCAACGTCGTCAGGTAGTAGAGCGCGAGCAAAACCGCGCAGCTCATCACGATCAGCAGCGCGTCGAGCCCCTGCACTCCGGCGACCTTCGCCGCCCACGCAAACAGCACCTCGCCCAGCCATTCGTAGGCCAAGAACGGCTGGCCGCTGACGGTGAACGAGTAAATGTCGGTGGCCGGAAAATGATGCGTCGCCAAAATCGACTGCCCCACCTTCAGGTGCCACCACATGTCCGGATCGACCACGAAAAGCCGGGCGCCGAGATACACCCCGCCGGTCAGAAGGGTGGCCAGCATCGCCTGGAATGAGAAAATGCGCTGCGCCCAACCAACCTTGGCGGCCTCGCCGGGAGCAGCCGCGCCAGGTTCTGCGTCGGACGGACGGCCGAAAATGGGCAGCCCGTTAGCATTCGGATCGACGTGATGCGTAGCCATTCGGTATTTACTCGCTTTCCTGTTAACGATTCCAGTTCCGAAGCTTCCTTATCCGTTCACCAATTCCGGGCGGCGAAAAATTACGGCACCGCCGAGATACACGGATTGTTGCGAGCCTTGCGATCAGTCCTGGCTGAAACCAGAGGCAATTCGCGTTCCAGCCAGCTATTCCGGGCCAAGCCTCAGATAATCAAAGGCTTCCAAGACTGCGAACGGGGTTCGCGTACTCTCGATCGTCTCTCCGAGTTGACTAATCTTTTCCGGGCGAATATGCCCGAGAAGCGTAGCGGCGCTGGCCAGATAAGCGATTTTCTCCGGATTCAGGCCCATGATCCGCGCACAGGTGGAGTCCACAGCCACCGGATCATCGCCTAAAACCAGGACACCACAGGGCTTCGACTGTCCTTGGATCGGTCCGTTCCCTTCCATTCCGATGATCCCATCGACAATCGCGAAGTCCGGCCGCACGGCGGCGTTAATATCCAGGATGGCGCGATCGATTCCCGCCCAGTGCAGGGCGTTCTTGGGCCAGCCATAGCAACTCCCTGGCACAACCCCGAACATGTTTTTCAGTGAGAGCGTGACTCCGGCCCAATGATGAGTCTTCATCTTGGGCATGGAAACCAGATAGTCCACGCCGAGAACGGTCTTTGGAAAATACAGTTCCTTCAATCGCGACGCGCGCGTCGGCAGGCTGACCCGCTGCACGTCGTCAACGTTCAAATCCACAAATATTTTCGCCAGCGGACCAAGAAACTCGCGCAACAAGATGGATTCGAGAACCGCCTGGGTGTCGCGATCGAGCGCCGGTCCTTCGCCAACGAGCACGCTGGATGCCCCGAGCCGCAGGAATGCCTCGCGCGCGGCGCCAACGACGACCGGATGGGTGTTGGTCATGCCCTGCGGGTCGGCGCCCACAAAATTCGGCTTCAGCAGAACCGTTTTGCCGCGTACGGGCAGGTCGAACTCGCGCAGCGTTTCATACACGACCGCAGCCAGATCGGACTGATAGCCGAGGGCGCGGCGAATTGCCACGCGCGAGTTCGGCCGGGAAAACGAAGGAATCATCGTGGTCGCGGGGCGCGGCATCGTTTATCCCTTCTCCGCTGGCGACTTCAATAGCGCAGGATGCAGCCAGTTTCGTGTTTCGCAGAGCGCCAGCGCAGCCCAGGCTGTTTCCGCAACATTCCACTCGAGTTCCTGCTTCTCATAAAGCCCGCGCAAAGATTCAGAGAGCGCCGCGCACGGTCGGTGGTAAGTGTTCAACGCCAACACAGCCAAAGCCGCCGATCCCGGACTGTGAATCGCTCTTGAATTTCCCTCGAGCCAGGAAAGACTCTGCTGAACTTCCGGCCGTTCGGGATGCGCGGTAAGCGCCAGAAGCGCCCAGGCAGTTGACGTAACTTGAGGTTCTCCCGGAACGCCATAGACCATGGGATTTCCGCAGTTCCATCCACCGCCCGGACACATGCGATCGTAGAGCATGGCCTCAGCGGTACGAATTCGCTGCTGCGCGCTCACCGGTACGATGGCGGATGGAGCGCCACGCAGCAGGAAAATCGCGTAAGCAGTCGGCTCAACCCAGCTGGCTGTTCCGATCGTCCAGCTCCAACCGTACAGAGAATCGTCTTGCTTGGTCTGGCTGGGCTTCGACCAGAATCGCTGAACCGTCTTTCGCCAGAAGCGGGCTTCGCCCGGCAATTCCTTGCACAACCAGGCCACGCTGCGCGCAACGCTTTCCGATGCACTTTCGCGCCCCAGCAGCGCCAGTCCCGCGAGCGCCGTGACCCACGAACCTTCCGATTGCTCCGGTGAGGATGCCCAGGAACCGTCCGGAAGTTGCGCGCCGGAAAGAAATTTGGCGGCCCGCTCCACGCCTTCCCGTTGCGTCGCGCCGCTTTCGGCGAGCGCCATGAGCGCCCACGCGGTTGGCTCCGCGCGGCTCGCGGATCCCGAATGAAATCCCCAACCGCCATCACCGTTCTGCGCGCCGAGCAAGAACGGAAGGCACATCGATTCCACAAAGGCGGAGGGCATATCGGCGTCAAATCCTCAGGTGTCCCGCCGTCCGCAGAGAGCATCGACGGCGGAAACGGCGTGCGCAGAAACCGTGCACAGGAACGAATCGTCGCGCTGAGAATGATGACTTTGTAGCGCCCGCCTTCAGGCGGGCATTCTGGTCGGGCCACGAGTGCCCGCCTGAAGGCGGGCGCTACAAAGTCGTTCGACTTCTCACGCGCACTCTTAAATCGTGAGAGACTTCTGGATCAGGAAATCTGCCCTGGTTCCATGATTCTCTCTTCCAGATTGGCGATGAGATTGTCTTCCTCGTATTGGCTGATTTCAAGTTGATTGATGAGCCGGTGCAGGTAGCCGCGAGCGACTCCGAGCGAACGCGCGCTTTCCACTTTGCTCCAACCGCACTTGCGGAGGGTGCGAAGTATGAGGCGGCGCTTGAATTGGCGGATTTCCATTTCGTAAGAACCGGTGATAGCGGTCACCGGATCGGTCTCGGTGATCGCTTCCGATTCGTCGGAGTTCTTGCGGATATCCAGCGGCAGATGGGCCACGTCCACGGTCTGGCCTTCGGAAAGAACCACTGCGCGCTGCACGGCATTTTCCAATTCCCGTACGTTCCCCGGCCAGGAGTATTCCTCCAGGGCCAGCAGCGCCTGGTGCGAGAAGCGCTTCACGTTCTTGTTGAATCGCTGCGCGGCCGCAACGAGGAACAATTGCGCCAGCAGCACCACGTCGTCCCGGCGCTCCCGCAGCGGCGGAATGTGCATGTGCACGACGTTCAACCGGTAGAAGAGATCCTCGCGGAATTCGCTCTGCTGCACCATCTGCTGCAGGTTGCGATTGGTGGCGGCGATCAGACGAATGTTCACGCTGACCGTGGTGTTGCCTCCCAGCCTCTCAAAGCTGCGCTCCTGCAAAACGCGCAGCAGTTTCGGCTGCAGCGACAGCCCCAGGTCGCCTACTTCGTCCAGAAACAGGCTGCCCTGATCCGCGCTTTCCATGCGGCCGCGGCGCATGCCGATGGCGCCGGTAAAAGCGCCGCGTTCATGGCCGAACAACTCATCCTCGATCAGGGTATCCGGCAGGTTGGTGCAGGAAAAAGCCACGAACGGGCGGGACGCGCGCAGGCTGCTCTGGTGAATGGCGCGCGCCAGCAGTTCCTTGCCGGTTCCGGTTTCGCCGGTGATCAGCACATTCACGTCGCACGGGCCGATCTTGCGCGCCAGGGCAAACAGTTCCTGCATGGCCGGCGCGGTGCCGTGGAGATCGTGCAGTCGAGTCGCTCCCGAGACGCTGGAGCGCAGGCGCTGGATTTCTTTCTCCGCCGCCTGAAATTTGTACGCCCGCCTCAGGATCAACCGGAGCTCAATCATGTTTGGCGGATTGGCGATGCTGTCATAAGCCCCGAGCTCCATGACTTTCAGATTCAAGTTCGCGGAGTCTTCGTTGTAGAGCACGACGATGGGAGGATGTCCGGGAGTTCCGAGCACCTCCTGCATGAGCTGCAATCCCAATTCCTTGGCCTTCGCAGGATACGTGGCGCGAAGATCGAGAAGAACCACGTCGGACCATTCCTTCAATTCACCGAACCGGTTGGGTTGGATATCGCTAAAAGTGCGGGTGACGAAACCAGCGCCAAGTACTCCTTTCAGGGCGTCCGCGAGGTTCGAGTCTGGGGTGGCGAAACATACACGGATTTCATGATCAGGCAAGGCAGTGGCTCCCATTTTCTTCAAGGATCTCGTAAATCTGTAAGGGAGAGTGCACACCTGATACCAAAACAAGACAAAACGCACCGAATCTCAGCAGTTCCCTGTAGCCTCAATTGCATCAATGAGATGTAACCTGTCACCATAAGGCAACGTGCACACCTGCCCGTGGTGCGATGGCCTGAATTCCCTACTGGCGGGAAGGTATTTGGGTCAACAGTGATAAACTCTTGCAGTACTAGAGCTTACAGTACTAGGTCCCCCTTCAGCCCGGTAATCGCTCATTGCAAGGAGGTTTTCGGGCTTTTTGGCAGGGGCAACGGTGGTGGGTTGCGATGCAAAAAAATGCGATGTGTCACGTCGCTTTGAGCTACCGTTCGTGAACAAAATCGACGATGCGTCACCGAATCATCGCGCTTTACTGCTGGGTTGCGGCATCGGACTCGGTCGGAATCCCGATCAGAACGTCCAATGGCACCGGCTTACCGCCGCGTGTTGCGGGCCGGAATTTCCAGCGGCTGAACGCCACGCGCGCGGCCTCGTCCATCTGCGGAACGATCCCTTCGAATACTTGAAGATCGCTGACGCTGCCGTCTTCTTTCACCGAGCCTTTCAGCACAATCAGCTTCTGTGATTTGCCCGGCGGCACCGGCATCCGCTTGAAATCGTAGCGCGATTCCAGGTCCGGATCCGGTGGAACAAGTCCTTGTTCGAGCCGCACCACGGTGGAACTCTGAACGGCCTTTGGGGCGTCCCCCCCAGTGGCATGTTCGCAGTATTCCATGGTCCAGCCCCCGCCGGTCATGGGCAGGAAAATTGTGTAGATCTTGCCGCAGGTCAGGGCGCCGTAGGCGTTCAGTCCGCCGCCGCCGGTCGGCCCGGCGGAAACCACCATCTGATTTCTGCGCAGCTTCGTGTTGAGAGAAGCCGGCACGGGGTAAACAACTTTGGCTTGGATGAGTGGATCGAGAGCCGGAGCGCCTGCTATTCCGGTTCCCGTTCCCTTGATGCTCAGCGGAACCTGCGATCCGTTTTTGCCGCCGCCACCGCCCGAATGGCCCGGACCGATGCCCACACTCTCATCGCCGGATCTGCCGTCACCGCCCTTGCCGCCTCCGCCAGGCACGCCATCGGCGCGCCCTCCCGGAGCTCCGGAGGTTCCTGCTCCCGGAGCGATTGCGAAGTCACCCCAGCGGTTTCCGGGGGGCAAGGCCAGTCCAGAGGTCGATCCAGAGGGGCTGATGCCGAGAGCGAGAATTGCCCGGCCGTCACCAGCGGTGCCAACTTCAGGAATCGTCGAGCCCGACGTTTGATCCGCCGTGCCCGCATCGCGGCGCTGGGGCTTGGCGATGGCGCCCACGGGAATCGGCAATTTGGGATTGGCGGTCGTCGGCTGGAGCGAAGTTACCAGTGACATGTCGACGTTGGTCTCCGCTTCAGGCGTCGCCAGTGACGGCGCCACCTTGGCATTTTCCTGCGTCGGCTTTTTGAGGCTGAGATCGAAATCGGGTTTCTTCGGCGCGTTTACGCTGCCGAGCGACAGATTGGGAACCTGAATATCGTTGGGAATGCGCAGGTCCGGCGGAGAGGCCGGCTGAATGATGGTCTGATGATGATTATCAGGATGAACTGGTTTTGAGATCGCGGTCAGATCGGCGTTGGAAACAGTTTTGCCAGGATCGGGAGGAAGATTCGGATGAATCCCGTGGCCAGGACGGCCACCCGGGCCGGGCGGAGCGATGCGCGGCAGCCGCGGCGCCGCATGCGGCTTCGGTTCCGGCACCGGATAAAAGAGAACCTCCGGAGGAAGAAACGCTGCGCTCAGCGCCGGAGTCCGCGTTGGCATCATCATCGGGACCAGGACGATGCCACGATCAGAGCGCAATGCAGAATCAAGGAATTCAAGACGCCCGCGGAAGGAAAACGAAAGCCGGTC
>DATGJQ010000064.1:0-13965 GCA_035295105.1 Candidatus Acidiferrales bacterium
GAACGCACCCGGCTCATCGCACACTTAATCGACACCAGCGACGCTTCCGACCGCGATCCCGTCCACGACTACGAAATTATCGAGAATGAGCTGGCGGCGTTCAGCGAGAAGCTGGCCGAGAAGCCCACGATCGTGGTGGCCACCAAGCTGGACGCTACCACCGACCGCACGCGCCTCGAGAAGTTGCGCGACTTTTGCGCCGCGCGCGGGATCGAGTTCCATGCCATCTCATCGGCATCCGGCGAAGGCATTCCGCAACTGGTGCGGGCCATGGCCGACGCGCTGGATCGCCTCGCGCCTCACGAGCCCATGGAAGAAAGCACCATTCCTCCTCAACACATAGAGGACGGAAGCGCACCAGAACATTCCGAAAATGAAACTCCGGAACCGGCGCCTCCCTCGGTTGTTTCTCCCGAGCCGCGTCGTAAGCGCGCGCGGGCTCTCGGAGCCCGCCAGAAAGAGGACCGTTGAGCACCGCTCCGCCGGAATCACACGGCGTTTCCCGGGAGCAGCCACGCGAGCGCCGCATCGCTCTTTTCGGCGGCACCTTCGATCCCATTCACATCGGCCACCTGGCGGTGGCGCGCGCGGCCGAGCGCCGCTTTCATCTCGACGAAATCCATTTCATCCCCACGGGTCGCCCGCCGCACAAGCACCGCGCCGAAATGGCTTCCTATGCGGACCGCTACGCGATGACCTCCATCGCCTGCGCGGATCATCCGCGGTTTGTGCCGTCGCTCGCAGAGGCCGGTGCGGGACAATCGGGACGCGAAATTTTTTATTCCGTGGATACCGTGCGGCACTTCAAGCAGAAGCACCACGGAGCGGGCACGCACCTGTATTTCTTGGTGGGCGCCGATTCGTTTCTGGATATTCCCACGTGGAAGGATTATGAAACGCTGCTGGGCTTGTGCGACTTCATCGTGGCCAGCCGCCCCGGCTTCAATGTGAACGCGCTGCGCCTGGTGATCCCTCCGGAACTCTTCGGGCGGAAAGGCGTGCCCCACGCGCCACTCGACCCGCGCGCGATTACCCTGCGCCGCACCGTGGTCTACGTGCTGGACGCGGTATCCAGCCACGTTTCCGCCACCGAGGTTCGCCTGCGCTTGGATCGAAACGAATCGATTCACGGGCTTGTGCCGCCGCGCGTCGAGGAATACATTAGCAAGAAGGCCCTTTACCGGTGACACCAAGAAAGGATTCGATTCCGGCTCACGTTCGCGCGGCGGTCGATGCCGCACGGGAAAAGCAAGCGGCTGATGTCATTCTCCTCGATCTCGAAGGCCTCGGCGCATTCACGGATTATTTTCTGCTGTGCACCGGCTTCAGCACACCGCAACTGGAAGCGATCTGCGACGAAATTGAAAAGCAACTGGAGCGCATCGGCGTCCGCCGGGCGCACCGCGAAGGCAAATCCGGCAGCGATTGGATGCTCCTGGATTTTGGCGGTCTGATCGTGCACGTCTTTTCCGAACGCGCCCGGCATTTCTACGATCTGGAGCGCCTCTGGCGCGCTGCACGCCGCATCGAATTCAGCGAGCCCGGCGAAGGGAGTTCCCTGGGCGGCGCCGCGGAGGCCGAGGGATGACCGAGGCGCCGGCAACGAACCGCCGCGGCGATCAGCGCATGGCCTGGATCGCCGAAGATCCCGCGTCCAAGTCGGTACTCGAACTGGCGCGCAAAGTCGCCGAAACTTCCACCACGCTACTGATCACCGGGGAGAGCGGCACCGGCAAGGATCATCTGGCCCGGCTGATCCACGAACTCGGGCCACGGCGCGATGCGCCCTTCCTGAAAATCGATTGCGCCAGCCTGCCGCAGGAACTGGTCGAATCGGAATTGTTCGGTCACGAACGCGGCGCCTTTACCGGCGCGGTGGAGCGCAAGCTCGGCCGCCTGGAAATGGCGGGAGCCGGAACCATCGTGCTCGATGAAGTCGCGGCGCTTTCGCCGGCCACGCAATCCAAGCTCTTGCGCGTGCTGGAAGAGCGGCAGTTCGAGCGCCTGGGCGGCACGGAAACCATGACCATTTCCGCGCGGCTGATTGCGCTGACCAACGCCGACCTCGCGCGCCTCGTTTCCGAAGGGCAGTTCCGCGAGGATTTGTATTTCCGCCTCAGCGTCCTGACGATTCCCGTTCCGCCGCTGCGCTCTCGGCCGGCGGATATCCTGCCGCTGGCCAACGCGCTATTGGATCTCGGAGCGCGCGTTCACGGGCGCAAAGGCGTGACCCTTACGGAACCAGCGGCAAAAATGCTGACCACCTACGCCTGGCCCGGCAATGTCCGCGAGCTTAGAAATGCCATCGAGCGCGCGCTGGTATTTTCCGGCGGGGCGTCGCTCATCCCGGAGGATTTTCCGGAGTCGGTGCGCTCCGCGGATTCCAGTTTTGGCGGCGCGATGCGTTCGCTCGAGGATATGGAGCGCGATGCCATTCGCGCGACGCTCGAAGCGACGCGGTACAAAATCGGCAAAAGCGCGCAGATTCTGGGCATCAGCCGCAAGACACTCCTCGACAAGCGCAAGAAATACGGGCTGAACTGAGCCGGTCCTGCGAACTCCGCGATGAAAATTCATGTCGTGATGCTCGGCAAGACGCGGCGTCCCGAAATCCGGGCCCTGCTGGACGACTACGCGGCCCGCATCGGGCGATTTGCTGAGGTGCAGAGGACGGAACTGCGCGAAGATTCCGCGGCGTCACTACGCAAGTTTTCTCCTGATCCGGCCGCGACGGTCGTTCTGCTGGACGATTCCGGCAAGCCGCAAACCTCCACGCAATTCGCGAAGTGGCTGGGCGAAACGCGCGACCGCGGTGCGCGCGAAATCGTTTTCCTGTGCGGCGGCGCGGAGGGTTTTCCTGAAGCGCTGCGCCGCCGCGCGACGCAAAAGCTGTCGCTGTCTCCCCTGACGTTTTCCCACGAACTGGCCCGCCTGATGCTCGCCGAGCAACTCTACCGCGCGTTCGCCATCCTGGCCGGGCATCCGTACCCCAAATAATCAGGCGGCGCGATTTCCGGCGGCCATTCATCGAAATGTAACAAAGCCGCTCTATGGTAGTAACGTCCGCGAACATTTGGAACCTGCCGTGGATGCCAACGCATCCGGGTCGGTTGAGGGAGAACGATGAAAACTCCGTCACGCAAGGCTGCTCCGCAAGGAAAGCGAGTCCGAAAAAGCGTCAAGTTTCTCCAGAAATCGACCTGCTCGACGTGCCGTAAGGCGCGCCAGTTCATGGAGAAGCGCGGCTTTCATCTTCACTTTCGTGACCTGGCCGAAGATCGCCTCAGCCCTTCCGAATTGCAAAAACTGATTGGCCGGCACGACCACGAGGAATTTCTGAATCCCCGCAGTGAAGTCTTTCGCAAGAAGAAAATGAAAGACAATCCGCCATCGCGCCGCGAAGCGATCAGCCTGATGGCCAGGAACCCGGATCTGATACGCCGTCCGGTGATCGTCGCCGGCGGCAGGGTGGTAGTCGGCTACGACGAAAATGGCATGATCCGCTTCTAGTCTTCCGTTCGGCCCGGCTGGGGGACGACCCGATGCCCGAGATTTCGCCGATCGGGCGGATGTGGTTGGGCGGCGATCCGCAAGATAAAATTACTTGCCGCCAGCCAGGTTCTTGTCCTAGTATCCCCGCATCACATCCGTTTCCTACTTAATCTGGCCTTTTTCATAGCCGTTTTTTCGGCCCGTATCTCATGACGACTCGAGTTTCGCTGGTCCCGCTGTCTGCAGGGATTCGGCGAAACGCAAAGGAGAATGAACATGTCCTTCCTGGCCTGGATTATTTTGGGATTGGTCGCCGGATTTGTCGGAAGCAAGCTGGTGAACAAATCGGGCGAAGGCTTTTTCATGGATATCGTCCTGGGTGTGATCGGCGCCGTGGTCGGCGGCTGGCTGTTCGGGAAGTTTGGAGAGGCCGGCGTCACGGGCTTGAATCTTTACAGCCTGCTGGTGGCGGTGGTCGGGTCCGTTGTGGTGCTGGTGGCCTACCACATGGTTCGCAAGGCGGTTTGACCGGGCCGCTCGATTGAGGAAGCGGGAGAGTCTAGCTTTGCGAGTGGACGTGATTCGCTCGCGCCGCGCCGAAGTGTATTTTTGAGGCTCATTCTTGCGCCTGCCTCCCAACCAACTCACCGCGCTGGTCCTGGCGGTCAGCTTCTCCGCCGGGCTCAACGTTTATTTGACGGTTGCCGTTCTGGGGCTGCTGGTTCGCGCGGGCGCTCTGGAGCTTCCGGCTTCATTGAACTCGGTGGCCAGTTGGTGGGTGATCGTTCCCTGCGCGGCGCTGTTTGCGATTGAGTTTGTTGCGGATAAGATTCCGATTTTCGATCTGGTGTGGAACGCGCTGCAGACTTTCGTTCGCGTGCCCATCGCGGCGCTGCTGGCCTATGGCGCGACTTCGCAGCTTTCTCCCGAGATGCAGGCCCTGGCGACGCTCGTGGGCGGTGCGATTGCCCTGGCCGCTCATGGCGGAAAGATCGCCGCGCGAACGGCGGTCAGCCATTCTCCCGAACCGTTTTCGAACATTGCGCTGAGCCTCGGAGAAGACGGACTGGTGGTTTTGCTGACCTGGTTTGCGACCCGGCACCCGTACTGGTCCTCGATCATCGTGCTGACCGCCCTGCTGATAGTGCTGTCGGTGTTGGGCTTCGTGGTTCGTTCCGTCCGGGCGCTGTTTCGTGGGGCCGAGCGAGCTGTGTCGAACTCGCTCGGCGCCGATGGATGATGGACGCCGAGGAGGAGCCTGCTTGCCCCAAGCTCAGTCGCACTTCAGGGGCTAAAGCCGCGACCCACAAAGAGAATTAACAGGCTGGTGGCAATCCGATTGTGATATATAGTCAGCCATCCGCTGGACTCAAACCTTGGGTTGGGTCGGTGCTCGCCGGCAGGTGCTTTTTCCCGAAGTGTCTTCCGACGATCACCGAGTGACGGGACCGAGGGATGGGAGTACGCAATGCGCCGGGTCGGCAAGCGAACATCGCAGTTCCTCCACCTGATTTTCGCAATGATCCTCTCGTTGAGTGCCGGCCATCTCGTGGTGTGCGCTCAAGTCCAGGTTCCATCCAATTTGTACCTGCTACACGTGACGGTCACCGATCTCGCGTCCAAGCCGCTGGTCGGGGCGGAAATTCTGCTCGACGATGAATTGGTGGGAATCACCGATGTTACCGGGCAGTACTACATGGCGCGGAAGCCTTTGCCGGATGGCGATCACTCGGTCTCGGCCAGCTTTATCGGCCTCTCTACAATTGCTCGAACCGTGCCGCGTCTTGCCGAAATCTCGCAGTCTGCTGCCGCGCCCGGAGTGGAGTTAACTCTGAAGCTGCCCAAATCGCGCGGCCCGATGGGTGCGCAGTATGACGGGGGCGCCAAAGCTCCTCCCGCTAGTTACGACATCGTTCCTGTCTTCTATGTTACGGACCGGCAGGACACCGGGAATCAAAATCCGGCGTTGCGCTATTCCGGGGAACGCTCGACCAACGCGACGGTCGCGTATGGAATGTGCGAAGTGACGATTCCCTCGACGCACATGCCCGGCGAACTGGAAAGCCCTTCCTGGCTGCACTTCGAGTACAGCCCCGATCCCACAAAACATATCGTGCTGCGATCGGTCGAGCCGCTGGAGCGTGATCCGTTCTATGCGAAGCTCGCCGCGATGGTGGCCGCCTCGCCCACCCAGGAAGCAATTATTTTTATTCACGGCTATGAGAACAGCTTTGAGAGCGCCGCGCGGCAGACCGCGCAACTGGTGCGCGACGCGCATTTTCCGGGAGCGCCGATTGTCTACAGCTGGCCGTCGAAGAACAAGGTGCTGGCATATACCGAAGACGAAGACACGGTGGAATGGACCACATTTCATTTGCGGGAATTTCTGGAAGAGGTGGCGCAGCGCGCGCACGCCAAGAAGATTCATCTAATCGCGCACAGCATGGGCAACCGCGCCCTGGCTTCCGCGCTGCAAATGATCGCCTCACGGCGCGAACCGCAGGCGGGCGCTCCGTTCGACCAAGTAATTCTTGCGGCTCCCGACATCGGCGCGGACACGCTCACCGAGTTCGCCAAGGAAATACGGCCGATGGCGCAGCGCCTGACGCTATATGCTTCACAGAATGATGACGCGCTGCTGCTTTCGCGAGTGATCCATGGCGCGCTGCGTGCCGGGCAGAAAAGCGCGTACCTCCTGGTGGCTTCCGGCATCGATACGGTGGACGCCTCGGCGGTGCGAACCGATTTTCTCGGTCACGCCTACTACGCGAAAAGCGGCTCGATCATTGACGATATCCGGAAAATCCTGACCAGCGAAGCTCCTCCGGAGCTGCGCAATCTGATTCCGGCCAGCGTGCAGAATCTGAAATATTGGATTATGCCGAAGCTGAGCCCGGTGCCCCAGTCGATCGCGCCCGTCCACAGTAGCGCGCTTGCCCGATAGTTCGCGTTCGCGACAACCTCGGGCGGCGCAGCGAGCCCTTCGCAAGGACTCAGGGTTAAGAGTCGCTGTGCTACTTCGTGCTGGCTGACGTCTTTTGCGTCGACTGCACCACGTCAGCGTAAGGGCCGACCGTGCCGTGCCCGCCGGCGATGGTTTCCGGTTTGATCCCCATCTTGGCGATGCCCTTCACCATGGATGCGACTGCCGCGTTGGAAGGCACCGGCGCGCCCGGCGTGTAGAGATCGGTCACGATGCCCAGCTTGGCGTCTGGCACGTACGGAAATAGATAGCCGGCGGCATGCGAATTCTCCAGAGCGTAAGCGTCGACTTCGCGCCCGCCGTCATTCACGCTCCACTTGCCGTCCACCTCGATCACTTCGGCCGTAAAGGCTTTCTTGGGCGCCTCCGGATTCAGCTTTTCCGGGCGCGCCAGCAGCCGCCGGAAATATTCGCCGTTCCCTTTGCCGACCACGATCGCCGCGCCCTCAGCGGCGTAGGTGCGCATCCCGCCGACGTGATCGACATGATGATGCGTCAGAATCAGATAGCGCACCGGCTTGCCTGGATATCTTTTTTTCGCCAGGGCAATGGATTGGATTGACTGGCCGTCATCGTTGGGCGATTCGACGGCGATCAAATACTTGTCGGTGGCGATGAAGACCGTGTTGTGCGTGCCTCCGCGGACCTGGCTGATGTTCGGTCCTACGTCAAAAATCTTCAGGGTGTCTCCGTCGTCCGTGTACAACGCGTCCGAATCGAAATAGAAACCGACGAATTGGCGGCGGATAATCCACTGGTAGGGCGTCGCACTCGGAGCCGCCGGCTTCGCGGCGGATGCCAAAAAACTCTGCGGAATGGTGAACGCATCCGGCTTCAGCGTGGGATTGGCGCTGGCTTCGGAGATTTTCAGATCGGCGATTTTCATGCCGTTGAGTGTGTAGAGCGTCTCGAAAGCAACTTTCGCGCCGCCCACGTCCCGCCAGTCAGAATAAGCCGCGTCGAACGCGGAATCGCCTTCCATTTCGTCCCAATCCATCGTGCGAACGCGCGCCGGAAGATTGGTGGCGGGATCGAGCATGACGATGAAAGTGCCATAGTCGCCGCGATACTGAACCGCGCTGTAGGTTTTGCCGGCAATCGTCTGATCGGCAATCGCGGTGACGCGATCCGGATGCTGCTTCATTTCCATCACCACGATGGGCCGCTCCAATTCACGCGACGTCGCGGTGAGACGCTTGCCGGACATGGTGTGCTCAGGCTGCGCGCCCATGACGGTTCGCTTCGGCAAGCGGCCCTCGGTCGCATCATTCCCGATGACGTACCCGGCGGACGGCGTGACGATTTCCGTGAACGTGCGATTGCTGCCGCCCACCATCGGGCGAACCCATTCACTGCGCGAAAGCCCGCGCACCAGATCGCGGCTCAACACCAGATCGGACGCCCCGCGGTCCGGCTTCGCCGGATCAGAAACCGAATACGATTCGCCGGGATCGATTTGCTCAAGATGAGCTTTCAACGTAATGGTCTTCAACTTGTCGCCGCCCATCGCGGCATAAGCGGCGTTGACGCGATCCTGCGGCGTCGCCGCATTCGCGGTTCGCGCAAGGGACCAGATCAGTGTCAGGCCCGCCGCGGCGCAGATGGCAGCCAGTCCACACAACCACACCGCCAGAGATACGTTCGCGTTTCGTGTACGCATGGATGTTCCTCCGTACGTTTTGACGTCGGCCCAGGGAAGGATTTCGACGCGATTCTACAGGAAAAAGCGGCAAGAGCGTGAGGCCTACGCGGGGCTCTCGGCTGGAGTGAAGAGAGGAATCTTGCTGCCAACGCAAAATCCCATCGAGCGATACAGCGGCAAGCCCATATCCGAAGCGTGCAGCACGATGCGCCGTTCGCCCATCCCCGTTTGGCCCTGTTCGATGGCCTCGCGCATCACGGCTTCCGCGTAGCCTTTGCCTTGCTCTCCCGGCAACGTCGCAACAAACGCGATGTACATCGCCCCTTCGATCGGCAGAGCCGCTGCAGCAGAAATCGCTTTCCTGTCGCGGTAGCCAACATACCCGTAGCTGTCGGCGTGCCACAGTTCCAAACCGCAGATGCATTCGAATATCCCGGCCGGCAATCCGTACGCTTGCGCGTTAAGCATGGCCAGATCGCGAGAGGTTGCCTCCGTCCGGACCCGCCGGTATTCCAGCTCAGGTGACGGCCGGCGCAGCGGCAACAATTCATCCGCCGCCATGCCAGTCATATTTAGCGCAAAGGAAAACCCTTCGTCCGCGGCCACCGCTTCCCAGCCCTCCGGAACCCATCCATCGCACAAGCCGATGAACGAAGGATGTGGGCACGCCTTAGCTCGCTGCCGCATGGTTGAAAAAATGCCCCGCAAGTCTGCTGGGCCAGTGGCCGGCCGCTCCTGAAAAGAGATATTGAGAAACGGGAGCGGGATGTTCGCAAAGGTCGACGCCACATTTCCATCGCTCTGGAAATCGGAACCCGCGAAGCATCCCGACATCAGCCTCCATGCTTCAATCAACGCTCGGACGTTCTCGTCGTCGGAGATCATCGGTTGAGGGCAAACTTTAATTTAGAAGCGAACGCAACATCTCAAGAGCACTTCAGGGCTGAAGCCCTTGTCTTTCAAAGCCCCTGTACGTCGTGGCTAAAGCCGCGACCCACAAAGATTGTTGCTAAGACTGCTAGCGACTTCTAAGAGACATTCGATGTAGACGCTCGGGGCACAGCGCATCGGTCACCGAAAAACGCGAGAGCGAGCGGCGCGCGTCTGCCGCGTTCGCGAGTTCCGCGCGCCGATCCTTCGCTGCTACTTTCCGAATTGCTGGGCGGCGCTGGCAATCGATGGGGCCGCGGTCGCCAGATCTTGCGGATTCATCACCGGGCGAAAGGTTACCTGGGCGTTGAACGCCAGGAACCACGGCTCGGCGATGGCCGGAATCTGCGAACTGTCCTTCATATCGAATACGACAGAACCGGTCCGACGGCCATTGTCATCCGCATAAAAATACGCTGCCTCGGGTTTGAGGTCGGCCAGGATTTTCTGAACGGTGGAACCCAATGTTCCCGCCTTGGCGGCGGCATTTCCAGCCTCCACGGGAATCGTGACTCGCAGCAACATTCGCATTTTCTGTTTCTCCTTCAAGCAGGATTGACGTTGCGGGGATCGCACCGGCTTGCAAGCCGGATCGCTCCGGCGCGCCTCCGATTGGCACACACTTATACACCTGGGCCCGCTGCGTATGAACCAGATAATTTTTGCTGCAAAAGGTGGCGCCGCTTACGGTCTCAACCGCACGCAGGGTCGCGGGTCGAAATTCCATCGCGCTCATCGCGCCACGTGAAAAGTAACGGCCGAGAGCAGCCCGCTGATTCCGTTCCACATGATTTGCACTCCGATGCAAACCAGCAGAAAGGATGACAGGCGGATGGTGACCGTCATGCCTGTTTTTCCGAGCGCCCGGCCCAGCCGGTCGGCGAACCCATAGCAAAGAAAAACGCTGAGCGCGATCAGTGCGGTGGCAATCACGGCGGCGATCACCAGCAAGGTATGGACGCCGTAGCGGTGCGTGGAGTTCGCGCCGAGCGTGATGGCCACGGAAATCGATCCGGGCCCCACGGTGAGCGGTAGCGTCAGCGGATAGAACGCCTGGCGAAGCACGTCCTGGGGTTGAGCGTCAGGCGCCACCTCGTGTACATCATCCTTCTGCATCAGCAGGGTCCAGCCGGTGGCGACCACCACCAGCCCGCCGCCCACTTGCACCACCGGAAGTGAGACACCCAGGAAACTGAGTACGTGCGCGCCCACAAAATAGGATCCGATCATCAGATAGAACGAATTGAACGCCACCTGCCGCGACAAACTCTTCCGCGTCGCCGGCAAATATCCGCTGGTTAGCGCAAGGAAGATCGGGCTCCCCGTCAGCGGATCGACGATCGGAAAGAGCGCGCTGAGGATGAGGAAGAAAACCTTGACTGCATCGGCCACTCGATTCTCCTTGGTCGGCGGCGCTAGGAAATTGGGAGAACCCATCCGGCCGTGGAGGACGATTTTTCAGCGGCCTGATCGGGCGGCAAAGCGGCATCCCACAGATTCGCAACGAAGCGTTTGCCGGTTACCTCGCCGGCGGACTCCGAAACGAGCCACAGCAGGGGAGGAATCATGATGTCAGGGTGCAGCAACTTTTCGCGCAGGTGCAGCGGAACGTCGGGCGGGACCATGCCGGTGTCGGTGGCGCCGCCCGGCAGAAGCGCGTTCACCGTGACACCGGTGCCGGCCAGATCCTGCGCCCAGATAATGGTTTCCGATTCGAGAGCCGCTTTCGACGGACCGTAGGGAGAAAATCCCTGGCGGCGCATGGTCTCATGGTTGATGGAGATATTGACGATGCGGCCCCAGCGCTGCCGCATCATGTGGGGCGTTGCGGCGCGCGCCATCAGGAATGGCCCGTTCACGTTGGCGGCGACGATCATTTGCCACACGGCAGGATCCGTATCCCAGAATTTTGTCGGCGTATCGAAAAATTTCTCGCTGACGAAACGCATGCCGCGCCCGGCGTTGTTGACCAGGATGTGCAGGCCGCCGAACTCGCGCACGGTATCGTTCACCACGCGCTCGCAATTGGCGAGGATCGAGACGTCTCCCACCATCGGGCGGACCGCGCCGGCATCTGGAATCGCGACGGCTTCCTCGGCGACGCTGTCAATCTCCCGGCGATGGCGGGCGGCGGTGATGACCACGCTGGCTCCGGCGCGCGCCAGGGCTAATGCCATGGAGCGGCCCATGCCGCGCCCCGCTCCCGTGACGATTGCCGTCTTTCCGGAAAGTTCTCCACTCATGTTTGGTCGCTAACTCGGGTGGCACAGATTTCAGTCTTTAAGGTTGGTCCTCGCTAGGACTAAACCCCACAGACTGAAGTCTGTGCCACTGGCCTCACTTCATATCGCGCCAGTTGGGCCCGGCCTTCACATCCACAACCAGCGGCACGGCCAGTTTCTGGACGTTCTCCATCGCTTTTTTCACCAGCTTGCTCAGGCGATCCAGTTCCTCGTGCGGAGTTTCAAACAGCAGTTCGTCGTGCACCTGCAGGATCATTCTGGCTTTGAATTTCTGCTCGGCAAGCTCGCGCGCAATATGGATCATGGCCATCTTGATCAGGTCGGCGGCGGTGCCCTGCAGCGGCGTATTCAGCGCGGTGCGCTCCGCAAAATTCCGCAGGTTGAATTGCGTCGAGGTGATTTCAGGGACCGGCCGGGTGCGTCCGAACATGGTGCGGGTCATTCCGGTCTTGCGCGCTTCGGCCAGCGATTTTTCGAGATACTCCTTCACGCCGCGATAGCGCGCGAAATACGCGGCAATAAATTGCGAAGCTTCCTTTTGATCGATGCTCAGCTGCGCGGCGAGTCCGAACGGCGTCTGCCCGTAGATGATGCCGAAGTTGATGGCTTTTGCCGCGCGGCGATGCTCCGCATTCTGAGCCATCGGTCCGACGCCGAAAACTTCCTCAGCGGTGCGCGCGTGAATGTCCTGTCCGGTGCGGAACGCTTCCACCAGCACGGGATCCATCGAAAAATGCGCCAGGATGCGCAGCTCGATCTGCGAGTAGTCGGCGGAGAGCAGCGTGTTTCCGGGGCTGGCGACAAATGCCGCGCGAATCCGGCGTCCGAGTTCCGTGCGCACCGGAATATTTTGCAGGTTAGGGTCCGAGGAACTGAGGCGGCCGGTGGCAGTTCCGGTCTGGCAGAAACTGGTGTGCAGGCGTCCGGTCTCCGCGTGAATCAGTTTCGGCAGCGCATCGACGTACGTCGATTTGAGTTTGGTGAGTTCGCGGTACTCGATCACTTTGCGCGGCAGGTCGTGCAGCAGCGCTAGTTCTTCGAGCACATCCGCAGCGGTCGAACGCGGCTTTCCGCGCCGCCTTCCGCCTAGCGTCAAACCCAATTTGTCGAAAAGGACTTCGGCGAGCTGAATGGGTGAGCTGATATTGAATTCGCCGCCCGCGAGGTCCCAGATCAGCTTTTCACGCTCGCGGATTTCCAGCTCCATCACCTTGGACATGGCGTCGAGCGCCTGGCGGTCGACGCGCACGCCGTCGCGTTCCATGGAGGCCAGCACCGGAGCGAGCGGCAGGTCGATGGTCTCGTACACTTCGGCGAGTCCCTGCGATTCCACTTCTTTTCGCAGCAAAGGGGCGAGGCGCTGCAAGTGTTCGGCGCGTTCGCCGGGCGCGCCAGTGAGCGTGACGCTTTCCTGCCGCAGCACGGCATCGTCCAGACTGTGCTTGGAGGTGGTGGGCCGCAGCAAATACGAATAGAGCATTGCGGCATGGCGAATTCCGGCGACCGGGCCGGCCAGGAGCTCGACCAACTTCGGGTCATGCACGATTTTCGCGCGCGAGGAATCCTGAAGAAATTCCTCCAGCACCTTGAGCATCTCGCCCTTCGCGTCGAGCGCTACGGTTCGCGCAACGCCTGCTTTGGCGGAAAGCTCCACCGACACCACTTGCGAACCGAAGCCCTCTTCTTCGCGGGCGTCCTCGTGCTCGCCAAGCGTGAGCCAGACAGAGGTTTCCGCCCCGCGCGGAATTGCGCCGAGAAATTTCTTGAGCGCCGCGGGAGTCTCCAGTGCCGCGGAATCGATTGCTGGAACGAGTGCGGCATTGGCCGCGGGCGCCGCGGGAAGATCGCGCAGCAGCGAAGTGAATCCCAGTTCCGCGTAAATCGCGCGCAGGGCTTCCACGTCCGGCTCGCTTGAGCGCAGATCGTCCAGCACCAGCTCGACCGGCGCATTGGTGTCGATTACCGCGAGCTGCTTGGACATTTTCACCGCGTCGCGGCTGTTTTCCAGCGCTTCGCGATAGCGCTTCCCCTCCACTTCCTTGGCGCGGTCGAGCGCCGCTTCCGCCGAGCCGAAGCGGCGAATCAGTTCCTTCGCGCCTTTTTCGCCGATGCCTTTTGCGCCGGGAATGTTGTCGATCGAATCGCCCATCAGGGCCATCACGTCGGCGACCTTTTCCGGAGGCACGCCCATGATTTCTTCCACTTTGGCCGCATCGACGATCAGGTCGGTTTTATCCGGCGCGCCGCCCGGGCGCAGCACGCGCACGTTTCCGCCCACCAGTTGCATCATGTCTTTGTCGCTGGTGACGATGGAGACGTCCAAACCTTTTTTGGCGGCTTGCTTGGCCAGCGCGCCGATCACGTCGTCCGCCTCAAACCCGTCAAACTCCAGAATCGGCAGGCGCATGGCTTCGCACATGCGCCGCACGTAGGGCAGCTGGATGGCAAGGTCGTCCGGCATTGGCGGTCGATGGGCTTTGTATTGGTCGAACAGCTTGTCTCGAAACGTCGGTTCCCTGGTGTCGAAGACCACGGCAAGGTAATCCGGCGCATGCTCATTCATCAGCTTGCGCAGCATGTTGGAAAACAAATACGGAACTTTCGTGGGAATTCCCTGCGGATTGTTCAGCCGTCCCATGGGCGCAAAATAGGCGCGAAAGATAAATCCCATGGCG
>DATGJQ010000065.1:0-19300 GCA_035295105.1 Candidatus Acidiferrales bacterium
TCCGTGAGAGATTTCATGCATCATCGTATAAGTGAGATAGCCGTCGGCGGAGACCATCGCCGCCTGGTCCGCGCGCAGCAGGCGCTGCGAGATCGGCAGGATCACTTCGTTCACCCGCGCGTCCATGAAATTCTTGAAGAAGATTTTCTTGGACCCTTTTTGCTCGTGAATGCGCGGATCGTTGGGCAGATTGTCAGCCACTGCCTGGTAGCCGTGGCGCAAGTCTCCGGCGCGGTACGGCGTGTCCATCACTTCCATCGGAGAGAACAGGCCGCGCTTGGAGGGCCGGTCTTCGGCCGCCAGCGGCAGGCTGTCCTGAATGTCCGGAACATATTTCTGAAACGCATCGAGCTTGCGGCTCTCCGCTTCGTTGCGGATCAGGATGGCGGCGCCGTAGGAAGTTTTCACTCCCAGGAAATCGTCAAGATAAATTTCGTACGGCGCGAAGATCACGTCGAATTTCGGATTGACCAGGCTGACCCAGGCGATGTCGCTCTCAAAATATTGATCGGACAGCAGCGCGTCGGCGCGCAGGCGCAGGAATTTGGCGAAGGACGCGTCATCGGAAAGATCGGCGGCATCGCGCAGCGCTTTCGCGGCCGGGTCGACCCATTGTTTGTAAGCGACATGATAGGGAATCGCTTCCAGCGCGCCACCCTTGCGGCGCACGATGGTGAACGAATCGTAGAGCGCCGCCTTTTGTTCCGGGTGCGCTGCGACGTATTTGTCAAACTCTTCGTGCGTCAGATCGGCGGGAAAAAAAGCGCGGCCCGTCGGCCAGGGCGCGGTTCCGACAAACGGCGTGTTATTCGTGATCAGATCGAAGCGGCTGCCATTGATCCGCAGAAAGCGGCGCAGGGCAACGTCTTTTGGCGCCTGGCTGCCGGCCAGCGACTGGTACAGCTTCAGGCCATCGGGATCGCTTTGCCGCCAGTAAATCGATTCCAGATACTGGCAGGCTTCCACCAGCTTGCCCACCATCGCCTTTTCCCGCGCGGTCAGATGCGCGGAATCGAATGGCATGCGCACGGGCTTGAATTTTGCAACCTCGGTCATGAGGTTCGGTGCGATGACCAGATTGCGCGTCGCGGATGGAGCCGTTGAGGCTCCCGGCGTAGAGGGTTTGTCCTGAGCCCGGGCGTTCGATGCCGCGATGAAACAGGAAACCGCGAGCAGCATCGCTACGCGGGTATATGGGGACCGCAGCATGCCGGGATTCTAGCACGCGGCGTGGAATCAGTTATCTTTTCTGGAACTCCGGCGAGCCGAGTACCAGCCCGGTAATCAGGCTGACGTTCACGTGGGTCACGGGATCGTCCAGTTTCGCTCCCAGGATGCGCGGCTCGGTCATTTCCTTTTCCAGTGTTATGCGCGTGGAGTCGGAAATCTGCCCGGCCAGGAATTCGCCCTCGATTCGCTGCAGCGCCAATCCGGAATTCGCGCCGACGTCCGCGCCCACCAGCGAATTGATGTCCACCTGCGCGCCGCGCACCTTGTTGCTGGTCAGCGCCACCGCAAAATTCACGCGATTGAGCAGCGCTCCGGTGCTGACCCACGCCGCCGCCTTGTACGAATATCCGTTGGGCGGCAGGCACTGGTACAGGGGTTCGCCGATGCGCGCCACCCACTGCGCCAGTTGCAGCGGCTGGTCCACATCCGCGCCGAGGGCCCGCGCCGTTGATGCGACCAGCTCGAACGGCGTTTTTACTTTGGCCCGGAACGCCGCCTGCGACCAGAACTCCGGCGAATAAATCATGGTGGTCATCACGGCGCGAATGTCGCCCTTGGATTTCTCAAAAGTTTTGGCCATGCGGGCGACCAGCGCTGCCGGCGGATCGTCCGAAACAAAGTGTTCCGCGAGCTGCAGCGAAATATGGCGCGCCGTTTGCTGATTTTTTGACAGCAAATCGAGGACTTGCTCGCCGTCCTTGATCCCGCCCGCCTTGATCTTTTTCCCCAGCACGCGCTTGGGATCGGGATCATGAATCCGCTCATCAAAATAAAACGCCGGATTTTCCCGCGGCGACACGATCGTCCATCCGGTGAACGCGCGCGCCACCGCGATGACGTCGTCCTGCGTGTACCCGCCATCCACGCCCAGCGTGTGCAGTTCCATCAATTCGCGGCCGTAATTTTCGTTCAGCCCGCGCTTCGCTCCGAGGGGCGGCAGTTTTTCTCCGGGCCGCACATGCACGGGATGCAGCTTCAGGCGCGCGAAGGCCTCGGGATCGGCGCTCGAGGAATTATCGAGATAAAAAAGCATCGCCGGGCTTTTCGCCGTGGCTTCCAGCAAGTCGCGGAATTTCCCCAGCACATGCGGGCGGATCGCGTCGCGTTCGTAGGGAATCAGGTACCAGCGGTCCAGATCCTTGTAGACAAAAATATTGAAGTGATTGAACCAGAAATCGGCAAGCTGCTCGGACAGTTGCCGCTCGCTGTACACGGCGCGAATCATTTTTGCTTCCATCAGATCGCTCACGATCGCATTCGGGTCCCTGAACGGAACTGAACTGAACGGAGCAAAGCCGCCCGGCGCGGAATTCGCGTGGCCCGCTTGCCGGGCCTGTTCCTGCAAGCGCTTCTGATATTCCTCCACCTTGATCCCCAGCCGCTTGGCGGCCACATCCTGCGGCGGGAACTGGTCGAGCAGTCCAGCCGCGCCAAGCCCCATCGCCGGCAACTGCGCGATGCGCGCGTCCACTACGGGATCGCTGATATTTTCGGGATGCAGTTGCGCCTGAATCCAGTTTTCGAGGCCGGCCTTTTCGATTTGCTCCACCTGGCCGGGACGCGGGCCGAAGCCCAGCCGGTTGAGGGCATGCAGGATGGCTTCCTCTTCGTTCAGTTCATGGATAGGCAGCTTTCCGGCGAAATTCGCCGACGCGCCGGCCGGTTCGCTCGCGCCGGATGGCAGCAGGGAAAAGCGCAATTCGCCCGGGCGCGGGCCCCCCCACGCCATCGCGGCAAGAGAAGCCGCGGCCAACATTGCCACGCCAGCGAATTCGGCACGTTGCTTCATTGCTCGATCTATATCAATGCTCGATCAAAATGAACAGCGCGCAAGGTCCGCGAAATTTCGTTCGCGGTTGCGCGTCTAAATTTCTTACCCCCAATCGCTACAATTCTCAACCCTCAAGAACGCAAAAAGTTCTGTTTTTCGCGCGTTCAGTGACAACAAACGTAAGCACAGAGCGCAGTTACCGGATTGACACAATTTCCCAGGAGCCATACGATCTGTGTAAACTCAGCGTGCGAAGGCAGGCGCGCCGCAATCTGAATATCCGTCCGCCGTTGAATCGCCGGCGAGCCGAGGTACCGGATGGAACTCAACCCACACAACATGAATCGCCGCGGCTTCCTGAAGACGACCGCCGCCGGAGCAGCCGGCTTGCTGGTCGGCTTCTATTTTCATGGCGATCCTAAATCGCTGGCCGCGTCCTCTGGCGAGACCGTCGTGCTGAATGCCTGGATTCACGTCGGTACGGATGACGTGGTCACCGTTCTCATCGACAAATCGGAAATGGGCCAGAGCATTCTGACCGGCCTCGCGATGATTGCGGCCGACGAACTGGACTGCGACTGGAAAAAAGTGCGCACCGAATTTGCCCCGGCCGACAAGGTGTATTACAACCCGCGATTCGGTGTGCAGGGCACCGGGGGAAGTTCCGGAACGCCCACCTCATGGAATCCGCTGCGTAAGGCCAGCGCGACGGCGCGTGCCATGCTTCTGGACGCCGCCGCGAAACAGTGGGGTGTTTCCGCGGGCGATTGCCGCGCGGAAAACAGCTCCATCGTGCACGCCCCCACGAAGAGAAGCCTCACTTACGGCAGCCTCGCGGAAGCCGCCGCGAAATTGCCGGTTCCCGAGAATGTTCCGCTCAAGGAGCCGGACCAATACCACTTGATCGGCAAGCCGACCAAGCGGCTCGACACTCCGCTGAAAGTGAATGGCACGGCGCAGTACGGGATTGACGTGCGCCAGCCCGGAATGCTCTACGCGGTGGTGGCGCGCTGCCCGGTGTTCGGCGGAAAAGTAGCGGGCTTTGACGCCACGAAGGCGAAAGCGATTCCCGGCGTAAAAGACGTGATCGAGATTTCCACCGGCGTCGCCGTGGTCGCAAACAATACGTGGACGGCCATGGAGGGCCGCCGCGCGCTGGAAGTGCAATGGGACGAAGGCCCGAACGCAAAATTGAATAGCGCGGGCATCAGCAAGCGGCTGGCGGATGCCGCGTCAGTGCCTGGTCCCGTTGCACGAAAAGAAGGCGACGTCGAGGCCGCTCTCGCCGGCGCGGCCAGCAAATTTGAGGTGGATTACGAAGTTCCTTTCCTGGCGCACGCCACCATGGAGCCGATGAACTGCACCGCCCATGTTCGCGCGGATCGCTGCGACGTTTGGGCGCCCACCCAGGCGCAGACCAGTTCGCAGTCCACCGCGGCGAAAATTACCGGCCTGGACACAGGCTCTGTCTTTGTGCACACCACGTTTCTCGGGGGAGGATTCGGGCGCCGCTTTGAAGCCGATTTCGTCGGCGAAGCGGTGGAGGTTTCCAAGGCCATGAAAGCCCCGGTGAAGGTAACGTGGTCGCGCGAAGACGACATGCAGCATGACTACTATCGCATGGTCTCCCACGCGCGAGGCGTGGCCGGACTCGACGCCGAGGGCTGGCCGGTGGTGTGGTCGACGCGCGTCTCCTCGCCGTCGCTCCTCGCGCGCTTCGGCCCGCTCAAGGATAATTTTGACCATCGAAGCGTGGAATCCCTGGACAACGTTCCCTACGCCATTCCCAATATCCTGATTGATTTTCAATTGGTGGACACCGCTGTGCCCATCGGATTCTGGCGCTCGGTGGGGGCGTCGCAAAACGGATTTTTTCTGGAAAGCTTCATCGACGAGATGGCCACGGCAGGGAAGAAGGATCCCTACGAATTTCGCCGCCGCTTGCTGGCGAAAGCGCCGAGGCATCTCGCCGTGCTGCAAACCGCCGCGGAAAATGCGGGATGGGGCAAGCCGCTGCCCGAAGGCCGGTTTCGCGGCATCGCCGTGGTCACCAGCTACGACGGGTACGTGGCCCATGTGATCGAAATATCAGTCAATCGCAGGGAACGCACGCTGAAGGTTCACCGCGTGGTTTGCGCGCTGGACTGCGGACGCATCGTGAATCCCTCGAGCATCGACGCGCAGGCTCGCAGCTCCGTCGTCTATGGGTTGACGGCGGCAATGCACAGCGCCATCACCATCGAAGAGGGCCGCGTTCAACAGCACAATTTCAACGATTACAAGATGCTGCGCTTCGATGAAATGCCCGATGTGGAAGTTCATATCGTGTCGAGCGATGGACCGCCCACCGGAGCCGGCGAATTCGTGCTGCCCCCAGTCGCTCCCGCACTGTGCAACGCCATTTTCGCCGCCACCGGACGGCGGGTGCGCCGCCTCCCGGTCCGCCCGGAAGACTTGGCCTAAGTCCGAACAACCTTCAGGACGAGTGGCCGCCTCGTACTTGACCCCGCCCACAAGCACGCTTGCAGCCAACCGAGGTTGACACCATCAGCCTCCGGGTCTACCGTTTTAGAGAGGCGATTTATAAGGCAAAACCCGCGGTTTCGCGGGCGCTGGAGGTTTTCTATGGCGATGGAAATTGACAAAAAAGCGTTTCTCGACAGCCTGGGCGGTCCGGAAGCTGCCAGCCGCATGGACTCTGAAGCCCGCGCGGATGCCCTGGAATCCCACATGATGGCCAAGCTGAACGAGTCCAAGTCCGGCACTGGCGAAGCCGCGCCAACCGCGCCGAAAAAATATCCTTCCGTCGCCGAGGTCGAGGCGCAGATCGAGACGCGTAAGTATCGCGAAGGAGTCGGCTTCATGTACGTTCCGCGCACCGGTGAAAATGTAAAGCGGCTCACGCCGATGCCGGCCAACGCCACGCTGTACGATTTTTTCAAGCTGCGTTTCATGGATACGTCGAATCATGTACTGCAGAGCGCTGCCTTGGCGAAGAAGAACGGCATGTCCGAGGAAATTATTCTGGCCTGCCTGCTGCATGACGTCGTGCAGGAAATCATTCGCACTGACCACGGCTGGTGGGGAGCGCAGCTCTTCGAGCCGTACGTTCCGGAAAAAGTCAGCTTCGCCATCCGCTACCACCAGACGCTGCGCTACTATCCCGACCCGTCGGTGGGCTACGAGTATCCCGATCTCTACCGGCAATTGTTCGGTGCGGACTACGTGCCGCCGCCGTACATCCAGGCCACGTACCAGATGGTGCGCAAACATCCGTGGTACATGGACGCGCGCCTGGTCACCGTCAACGACCTCTACGCTTTCGATCCCAAAGCCGTGGTTTCCATCGAGCCTTTCGAAGACATCATCGGCCGGCATTTCAAGCAGCCGAAAGAGGGCCTCGGCAATGACGGCAGCCCGGTGGCCCACATGTGGCGAACCATCGCACGTCCGGATCAGCCGCTATAAAAAAGTGGCACAGGCTTCAGCCTGTGGGGTTCCAATCCGAATCTCGGGCCGCGCGCATTCGCCAAGATCAAATGAAGAATCCACAGACGGAAGTCTGTGCCACGAAATGCCTCCCATCCCCAGGCGCTCCCTGCTAATGTTCTTTCGGCCCCGAATCGCAAGACAAACCAACGCACGAATAAAGCGGAGGAAACATTGACAGAAAGAATAAGAAACGCGATCGCTGTGGCGGCGGTCTTCGCAGTGCTGGCGGCGGGTTGGTCCACGCTCGTCGCGCGCCGGACTCCTGCCCAGGGTGCAACGCTGCACGTGATGGTTTCCGACGGAATGAAGACCGTCGTCGAGGAGTCCACCCCGCAGATCGAGAAGGCCACCGGGCGCAAGTTGGCCGCACAATTCAATTCCTCAAAAAATTTGCGGGACAAAATTCTGTCCGGCGAGTCGTTCGACGCGGCGGTCATCACCGCGGACGTGCTCGATGACTTGATCAAGCAGGGAAAGGTTGTGGCGTCCACGCGAACCGATCTTTCCCGCACCGGGATGGGCATGGGTGTTCGCGCCGGAGCCGCCAAACCGGACATCCGCACCGGCGACGCACTGAAACGCACGCTGTTGAATGCGAAATCGGTCAGCTTCAATCCCACCGGCGCGAGCGCCGCGCATACCTATGACATGTTCACGCGCATGGGAATTACAGACGCGATGAAGCCGAAACTAATGCTGGACGCGGAGGCCGGACGCCCACAGATGAACGTGGCGGCTGGGAAGACGGAACTGGTGATCTCGCTGATTCCCGAAATTCAGTTTTTCCCGGGCGTGGATCTGGTCGGCCCCATTCCGGCGGAGTATCAGAGCTACGTCAATTTCGCGGGCGGGATTGCGACCAGCGCGGTTGATAAAGAGGGCGCTCAAGCGCTGCTGAAGTTCCTGTCCAGCCCGGCAATCGTGCCGGTGCTGAAGGCCAAGGGAATGGAGCCGCGCTGAAACCAGTGGCACAGGCTTCAGCCTGTGGGGTTCCATTGGTAAACCCAGGCTGCCCGCGTAACCGCATTCGCTAGAGGCGGCAGAGTTCCCGGTTTTTCCGCGCCGTGCCTAGCTTGTCGATTTTGGCGCGTGTACTGCGGAACTGCCGCAGGCTGAAGCCTGCGCCACGTATTCGCGCATATTCTCGTCGAAGGCTCGCTCGAGCTTTTGGACCAGTGGCCCCATGGTTACGGAGTACCGGTGTCCCGCGATTTCATTCACTCCCAGTAGGCTGCGGTTCGTGGAAGTGATGAAGACTTCGTCCGCCGTGTAGAGGTCCTGGAGCGTCAGGGTTTTTTCGCTCATCACGACGCCGGCGCGCGGAGCGATCTCCAGCAGCACGCTGCGCGTGACGCCTTCGAGGCACCCGGAAGAAAGCGGCGGAGTGAAAACCTCGCCGCGTTTCACGCAAAAAATATTTGCCGAAGTGCATTCGGCAACTTCGCCGCGTTCGTTCAGCAGGATCACTTCCGTCCAACCCGCTTTTTGCGCTTCGGCCAGATGCCACACATTGTTCAGCCACGAAGTGGTCTTGACGCCGGCGAGCGGCGAGGCCGCGTGGCGCGCGTGTTCGGCGACGCCCAGCCGCGCGCTTTCGGAGTGCGGCGGCAGGCCCGCAGTGCACAGAATCAGGTCCACCTCGGGCATCTGCTCGTCGCTCCGCCAGAATCCGACGCGGTTGTAAATCATGTAAATTCGCGCTGTGCCTTCGACCACTTGATTGGCCGCCAGCAATTCGCCGAGATGCCGCCGCACTTGCGCCGAGTCAAAGGGAAATGGCAGCCGGATGCGTCCGGCATCTTTCTCCAGCCGGCGCCAGTGGCGCTCGTAAGCGAACGCCTGGCCCTGGGAAATTCGCGTCGTGGTGAACAGGCCCCAGCCGTTGGTGAGTCCGGCCTGGCCGGGAGAGAGCCGCGCTTCGTCAACAGGAACGATGCGGTCATTGTGAAATATCAGCCGATGGATCAACTGGAACCTCGAGCGCAGGTTAGCCGCGAAGCGCTCCGGTATTCTAACTCAGCCTGACCACTGCAAGGGCAACCGATAGAGACGTAGGACAGGCTGAAGCCTGTCCTACCATCGCCGGCCGCGAGGCATCAGGTCGCGGTGATACGATCCTCGGGCACCTCAACCTCATTGACTCCGCGAAACGAAAACAGCAGCTTAATCAGATATTTCGGTGGTGTTTCGGACGTCTGGCGCACGATGTTGCCGACGGCGGCGGTGACCGCAGCGTGAAACAGCACGCCCCCCGCCTGCAATCCCGCAAGATTCACGCGCACCGCTTGTCCCGGCTGAAGGGTTGCCACGACTCACTCCTGTCTGAATTGTGGTGCCAATCCCTCGGGAATGCAAACTGGGCAGAGAAGCGCCCGCTGTGGCGCACGCCCTGCAGGCTGCAAGAAATGTGTTGTCATTCTGAGCGAAGCGAAGAATCCCTCTTCGATCTACGCATGGAGAAGAAACAAAGAGTGATTCTTCGCTTCGCTCAGAATGACAACGTTCTAGTTTTTCGGCGCCAGGGTCAGGCACTCCGCGAAGATTCTTGCAGCCCAGCGATCCGCGGCGCTCGCGTCGGTTTGTCAGGCTTCGCGTTGCGGGATAACATTCCTCGGAGTGATGTTTCCAAGTTCACGCTGGGAAGGGAGCCTGATGCACTCCTTCAGACGACGTCGGTCGGTGAAGTTTTGGCTCGCGCCGGCCATACTCGCCGCGCTCTCCGGCTGCCGGCACGCGCCAAGTCCTCCCGGGGCTGCCCTGGCCTCGCTCTCCGGCGATCGCATTCTCAACCACATCCGCACTCTTTCCTCCGATGAATTCGAGGGCCGCGGGCCCGGCTCCCACGGCGAGGAACTCACCATCAAATATCTGGAGGACCAATACCGTTCGGCTGGCCTGGAACCGGGCAACCCGGATGGCACTTACTTGCAGAACGTGCCGCTCGTTGGCATCACTGCCGACAACAGCATGAAGCTGACGCTGACGGGCCATGGAAAAACCCTGGAGCCAAAATTTGACAGCGAATTCGTGGCCTGGTCCAAACGCGTCACCGAATCTTCCGGCGTCGATGCCGATCTGATTTTTGTCGGCTACGGCGTGCAGGCGCCGGAATTTCAGTGGGACGATTACAAGGGTGCGGACGTGAAGGGCAAAGTCGTGATCATGCTGATCAACGATCCGCCGGTGCCCGATCCCGCGAATCCCTCGCAACTGGATCCCAAAACGTTCGGCGGAGCGGCCATGACGTATTACGGCCGCTGGACCTACAAGTACGAAAAAGCCGCGCAGATGGGCGCGGCCGGATGCGTCATCATTCACCAGACCGATCGCGCCGGTTATCCCTGGGACGTCGTGCGCAACAGTTGGACCGGCACGCAATTCGATCTTGCCACCCCCGGTAAGAATACGGGGCGACTAGCGGTGGAAAGCTGGATCACCTCGAATTTCGCGACGAAATTGTTTAAAGCGGCTGGCCTCGATCTGGACCAGCAGATCGCCGCTGCGGCGCGCCGCGACTTCAAACCTGTCGCGCTTGGTCTCCACGAAAAGCTGGCGATTCACAGTTCTCTCAAAACCATCGATTCCCATAACGTGATCGCGAAACTGACCGGAAGCGATCCCAATCTGAAAAATGAGTACGTTATCTACAGCGCGCACTGGGATCACTTCGGAATCGGCCCGGAGGTCAACGGCGACAAAATTTATCACGGCGCGGTGGACAACGCTTCGGGCACCGCCGCGCTTCTGGAAATTGCCCGCGCTTACAAGGCCCTGCGCACTCCTCCGCGCCGCACGATCTTGTTCCTCTCCGACACCGCGGAAGAGCAGGGACTGCTCGGCTCGCAATATTACGTGGAGCATCCGCTCTATCCGCTCGCGCGTACCGCTCTCAATATCAACATGGATGCCATGAACGTGAACGGCCGCACGCACGACATCGTGCAAATTGGCCGAGGCGCATCGACGCTGGATGACGTGGTCGATCGAGTCGCCAGGGAACAGGGCCGCGTAGTCACGCCCGATCCCGAACCCGAAAAAGGTCTCTATTACCGCTCCGACCATTTCCAGTTTGCCAAGAACGGCGTTCCCGCATTCGATCCCGATCCCGGAGTCGATTTTCTGGGGAAGGCCCAAGGCTGGGGCCTCGAGCAGCGCCAGAAGTACACCACCGAGCGCTACCACAAACCCGCCGACACCATTCAGCCGGACTGGGACCTGAGCGGTGCAGTCGAGGACAGCCAGATGTATTTCCTGGTTGGATACGACGTTGCCAACGATCTGCGCTTGCCAGATTGGCACTCGGGAGCTGAGTTCAAAGCCGTCCGGGACGCTTCCCTCAACGCCGCCGGCAAGGCTCAATAACGAAATGCAGACGAAACTCAGACGAAACCGGCTCGATCATGGAAGCGGTTGATTCCGGGCACTTTCGTGACCCAATCGAACGGTTTCGAGGGGGGGTATATTTTTGGTGTCCACAAACAATTACATATTGACAGTTTGTCGCCTTCTCCTTACTCTTAGTTTCGCGTGCCCTCTTGGAGGTTTATGTGCGTACACTGTTTAGTGGTGTTTTGATCGCAGCTTTGAGTCTGGTCATGATTGAGGCCCCCGTCATGGCGGCACCTGCCAGCTCCCCGTCGGCACCACTTGGCGTGGTCGTTTCCGCTGAGAATGCCAATGTTGGCGCAGGCGTAACGACGAGTGGCGCAACGATTTATGACGGCGATCGACTCCAAACCCAGAACAATGCAACCCTTCGCATTCGTTTCGGCTCGGACCAACTGGTTCTTCGCCAAAACACAGTGGCGGATGTCCATGCATTCCCGAACGGCTTCTCCACGAGTTTGACCGCCGGAACGATTGCAGCTTCCTCGAACGAGGGGCAGACCTTCCAGATCCTCGCGGACGGTGCGACGATTCGCCCCGCGAATGGGCAGCCGACCTCTGGCCAGATTGCCATGATCAGCCCGACCGAACTGGTCCTGACCAGTACCCGCGGCACCCTCGAAGTGAGCATGGGCGATGAAGTCAAGACTCTGGAGGCTGGCAGCTCCTATCGGCTGGAAGTCGAAGCCGAGGAACCGCCCTCTGCGAATCCTCAGGCTCCGCATCCGACTGCGCGCAACCATTTCTTGTGGATCGCTATCCCGGTTGTTGCTGCGGTCACCGGCATCGTGGTCTGGCGCGCTCTGGTCAGCCCGACCGCCCCGCACTGAGTCGGCAGTTTTCACATAAAACTTCGCATCTTTCGGGCGGCCGAATTGGCCGCCCTTTTTTATTGCGGCCTTGAGTGGCGCAAGTACACCTCGCGCCACGTATAGCCGGATTAGGCATCGCCCAGGAACCAGTTCCGGATGCTCCACAGCCTTCTTGATAAAATAGGGGTGTGCGGTCCCCTGCAGCTCATCTGGTTCGGTTCCTCGCCGTTTTGTGCCTGGCGTCGGCTATTTCTGGAGGTTTGTCCGCCGATACGATTTATCTGAAAAACGGCAGAAAAATCATCGCCTCCCACGTCACCACGGAAAACGGCCAAGTCAGTTACGAAACCTCTGCCGGACGCCTGAGCTTGCCCCTTACCATCGTCGATCGAGTCGTCCATGACGGCGTTTCCACGACTCCCGCTGCGGGCAGCGTCGCGGACCGTGCCGCAAATCTGCCCATCGCGCCGCCCAATGCGCTGGCGCCCACCAGCCGCGAAGCGGCCGACGCCGCGGTGCGTGACAATTCGATCGATGTCGACCTGCTCTCCAGACTGGAATCCGAAGCCACTTCAAATCCGTCGCCGGCCGCCCTGGCGCGCGTGGTCGCCGCGGAGACCGCCGCCGCGCGCTTTGAGATCAGCGTGGGCGATTTTCAGCGCGCCGGAGATCATTACAACACCGGCCTGCGTTTCGATCCCAATAACGTCGGCCTGCTGCTGGAAGCCGCCTATCTTCACTTGAGGCGCAGCGAGTACACCGCGGCCGCCGACCTCCTGGACCACGCGCGTGCCATCGATCCCGATTCCGCGGAAGTCTTCAAGCTCATGGGCTGGGCCTATTACGGGTTGAACCGCGTCTCCGATGCAGTAACGCAATGGAAGCGCGCCATGGAGCTGAAGCCCGACGAGGAGATCAAGCACGCCCTCGAAAAAGCGCAGCGCGACGCCCAGGAAGAAGCCGAATATCACGAAGGCGAGACCATCCATTTCCGCCTCAAGTACAACGGCGCCGCCGCTCCCGATCTCGCCCAGGAAGTTCTCAAGACTCTCGAATCGCAGTACGACGAAATTTCCAACACTCTCGACTACGTTCCTCCCGAGCCCATCGGCGTCATCCTGTACACCAACCAGACCTTCATGGATATCACCCGCGCGCCCAGCTGGTCAGGCGCCCTGAATGACGGCCGCATTCGCGTGCCGGTCGAAGGCCTCTCCTCGATGACCGACGAACTGGCGCGCGTGCTGCGCCACGAACTGGCGCACAGTTTTGTGAGCCAGAAAACCGGCGGGCGCTGCCCGGTGTGGCTGCAGGAGGGAATTGCGCAATACATCGAAGGCAAGCGCAGCCGGACCAACGCCGCGACGCTCACCGCGTCCTTCGAGCGCCACATGGAAATTTCCCTGCTGTCGTACGAAACTTCGTGGATGAGTTTGCCGAGCGACGCCGCGTCAGTGGCCTATGCCTGGTCGCTGGCGGTGGTGGAGTCCATCGTGACCGTCAATGGCGTCGACGATCTCGAACGGATTCTTGAGCGCATCGCCGCAGGTTCCTCAGCGGAAGACGCCAGCCGCGCGGTGCTGCGCGAGGATTATCCGGAGCTGATGCTGTCCACGGTTCAGTTTTTGCGCAAGGCCTACCTGTAGCTGTCCAAATTCCACGAATTCAACTCGAATTCGTCGAGGGCCGCCGCCTCATGACTCTCAGAGAGTCGCCAGCAATCCTGCCAGCAGCGCGGCGCGCTCCGGCAGCGCGCGAATCAAAATATTTTCGTTCACGCTGTGCGCTCCCTCGCCCACCGCGCCGAGTCCATCGAGCGTTGGCACTCCCATCGCCGCCGTAAAATTTCCATCCGACCCGCCGCCGACGAACGCTTCGCCGAGTGGAATGCCCATTTCTTTTGCCAGCGCTCGCGCCCTGGCGTACAGCGCCGCGCTCGCGCGTCGCTCCATCGGCGGGCGATTAAAGCCGCCGCGAATTTGCAATTTCGCTCCGCGCAGGATCGGCCGCAGCGCATGGAACTTGCGCTCCAGAGCGCGCATGTCCGCGGCTCGATTGGCGCGCAGATCGAACAACACGCGCGCCGTCTGCGGAATCACATTCACACGCGTGCCGCCTTCAACAACTCCGGCGCTGACCGTGATTCCTCGACGCGGTTGGTTCCATTTCCGGACCCGGGCAATTTGCAGCGCGATTTCTTCGATGGCGTTGATGCCGTCTTCGGGATTCAGACCCGCATGCGCGGCGCGGCCCGTTGCCACAAGTTCGATTTCGCCGACGCCTTTCCGCCCCGTTTTCACGTCGCCATGTTCCCCCGCGGCAGGCTCCAGAACCAGCACCGCATCGCTACGTCTCGCTTCGCGTTCGATCGGCGCGCGCGATGTTCCGCTGCCAATTTCCTCATCGCTGGTCCACAAAAACACAATACGTTTCCCTGGCATCCGGTCCGCCGCCGCTAAGGCATCGAACGCGTAGAGCGCAATGACCAGGCCTGCCTTCATATCGAACACTCCCGGTCCGTAGGCGCGCCCGTTTCCCATTCGAAAGGGCATCCGCGACAGCGTCCCGATCTCGTACACCGTGTCCAAGTGGCCCAGCACAAGGATCTGGCTACGCGCCGGCTTTCCCGGAGGATTCCATTCGGCGCGAATTTGGTCGCCGCGTTTACGCTGCGCCAAGCTTCTCACCTTCGCGCCCCGCCGCCTCCACTCCGCGGCGACCATCCTGCCGAGGCGGTCCACTGCTGCTTTATCCATGCTTGGGGATTCCGCGCGCACGAATTGTCTCAGAAGCTGCGTCATTCGCGCTTCGCGCGGCCTGAGCCAGTCCAGGAGCGGCGTCATCAAAAGTGGGGGCTTCGGCATCTGTCGCTGGGCGAAAGGCCCGCTGCGGGCGCCGCTATGCTAGCAATGCCACGCTGGCAGAGCAATCCGATAAGAGCGAACGGCGAATCCTTGCAGGAATTTCGATTTCGAAAATACGAGGAAGAACCGATGTCACACTCGGCACAGAATTATTACAATTGTGTTACAGTCTTGTTAAAGTCGTGCAAAATCGTTGGAGTCGCTCGTTGACGAGAGCTTTCATTGTCCGGAGCACGATGAGAGTGATGGGCAGAATCGGTTTGTTGGTGTTGGCGTGCACATGCATGCCAGTCCACTCGAGCGCCCAAGCCCAATCTTCCCCGAACGTCGTTTCCGTCCGCGAACTGAGCATTCCGCCGAAGGCGCAGCGCGCCTTTGAACAAGGGCTGGAGTGCCTGGCAAAAAAAGATGCTGCCGGAAGCCTGGTGCACTTCCAACACGCCGTCGCGGAGTATGCGGGTTATTACGAAGCCTATGACCGCATGGGCGCTGCGGACCTGAAACTGTGGCGCGTCGCGGACGCCGAGCAGGCGTTTCGAAAGGCCATCGACGTGAGCGGCGGCCAGTTCGCGCACCCGCTGATCGCGCTGGGCGCCATTCTCAACGAGCAGGAAAAATTCGCCGAGGCCGAGTCCGTGACCCGCAAGGGACTGAATCTCGAGCCGGACTCCTGGTCGGGGCACTACTATCTGGGCCTGGCGCTGTTCGGATTGAACCGGATGGTCGATGCCGAAAAATCCGCCCGGGAAGCGCTGCACTGGAAATCCGACTTCCCCGAAGCCGAACTCCTGCTGGCCGACATTCACGGCCGCGAAGCGGATTACCATTCGCTGGTGAATGATCTGGACGCATATCTCAAGCTGGTTCCGGACAGCCCGTCCACCGCGCGAATCAAAGCGCTCCGGGAAACCGTTCAGAACTTGCTGTACGGATTGCAAAGCAGCGCCAGCGTCTCCCAAGTTCAGCCTTAGCGATACGCTCCTGCGAACATCTTCCGAACACCGTGACACCCTGATTAGCACAACACCTTCCGGCGAAGCGCGTTTGCGGCGTGTGGCGTTTCGCATATAATTCACCTGCTGTGGCCCCACCACACCCAGCCGCACTTTGGCCGTGGGCTGCGCAAACTTCCGGCCCACAAGCGGCGCGGCATTCGTGCAGGCCGCCGGGAAAACTGAGGACATGAGATGATTCTCGACAACGCGGGCATACAGAAAATTCTGCCGCACCGCTATCCGTTCCTGCTGGTGGACACGGTCATCGAAATCGAGCGGCTGAAGCGCATCGTCAGCCTGAAAAACGTCACCATCAATGAGAGCTTTTTCCAGGGTCATTTCCCGGGCAAACCGATCATGCCGGGCGTGCTGATCATCGAAGGGATGGCCCAAACCGGCGGACTGCTGCTGCTTTCGGAAATTCCGGATCGCGATAAAAAACTGTTCTATCTGGCCGCGGTGGATGAGGCGCGTTTCCGGCGCCCGGTGGTGCCCGGAGATCAGCTGCGCATCGAGGTGACGGTGCTGAAGTGGAAGGTAAAATTCTGCAAGCTGCAGGCGGTGGCCACAGTGAACGGTGACGTCGCGGCCGAATGCATCATGCGCTGCATGCTGGTGGACCGCGAGACGGACGAAACCTCCAGCGACGCCCCGGCGGGCGACACGGTTGGTGCGCGCGATGAGTGAAGTCGATTCACGGGCCATCGTTTCCACCGGCGCGCGCCTTGGAAAGAATGTCCGCATCGGCGCGTTCGCCTTTGTCGGCGACGGCGTCGAGTTGGGCGATGAATGTATCCTTGAGCCGCAGGCCGTGGTGCGCGGCCCGGCGCGCGTTGGGCGCAAGAACATCTTCGATTCGTTCTCCTCGGTCGGCGGCGATCCCCAGGATCTGAAATTCGGCGGCGAGCACACCGAGCTGGTCATCGGTGACGGCAACCGCTTTCGCGAATTCTCCACGGTAAGCCGCGGCACCACCGGAGGCGGCGGCGTGACCCGCATCGGCGACGACAATCTTTTCATGGCCTACTCGCACGTGGCCCACGATTGCATCGTCGGCAGCCACACCGTTTTCGCCAATGGCGCGACCCTGGCCGGCCACGTGACCGTGGAAGATTACGTCAACGTTGGCGCGTTCAGCCCGGTTCATCAGTTTTGCCGTGTGGGCCGCTACGCCTACATCGGCGCCTGCACGGTGATCACCCAGGATGTTCCGCCGTTTTCGCGCGTGGTCACTGAGCGCGACACAAAATGCTACGGCGTGAACACTGTCGGCCTCGAGCGCCGCGGCTTCGATCGTGAGAGGCTCGACACCATTGAGCGCGCCTTCCGCCTGCTGCTGCGCTCCAAGCTCAACACCACCCAGGCCGTCGAACAGATTCGTGCCCAGCTGAACGGTTCGCCTGACGTCCGGGAACTCGTGGAATTTATCGAGACCGCGCAGCGCGGCCTGCACAAGTGAATTCCTCATTACCCTCGCCTTCGCCCGCCGTTCCGGACGCTGCCGCCGGATGGGGCTTGATTGCCGGCAACGGGCAATTTCCGTTTCTGGTTCTGGAGGCGGCGCGCGACCAGGGAATTGAAATGGCGGTCATCGCCATCCGCGAGGAAGCTTCGCCGGAACTCGAGAAAGTCGCCTCGCGATTGCACTGGGTGAGCCTTGGCGAACTTTCCCGCACGCTGGAACTACTGCATCAGGAGGGCGTGACCCGCGCGGTAATGGCCGGGCAGGTGAAGCACAACAAGATTTTCAGCTCGATTCGTCCCGATTGGAAGCTGGCGAAGCTGCTGCTTTCGCTGCCGCTAAAAAATACCGATTCGTTGATCGGCGCGGTGGCTCGCGTTCTGGAATCGGAAGGCGTGAAACTCGTAGACTCCACCAGTTTCCTGAAGCCGCTGGTTCCCGCTCCGGGAGTGCTGACGCTCCGCGCGCCCGACGCTCACGAGGCCGAGGACATTGCCTACGGCCGCGAAATCGCGCGGCAGATCGCCGGGCTCGATCTGGGGCAGACGGTGGTGATTCGAGATCGCGCCTGCGTGGCGGTGGAAGCCATGGAAGGCACGGACGAAACCATCGAGCGCGCCGCCCGCGTCGTGGACGGCAACTCGCTGGTGGTGGTGAAAGTCAGCAAGCCCCGGCAGGACATGCGATTTGATGTACCCGTTGTGGGCCTGAAAACCGTCGAAGTCATGCAGCGGTGCCGGGTTACGGCGTTGGGGATGGACGCCGGGCGCACCCTGCTTTTCGATCGCGCGCGGGTCATTTCGGCGGCGGATGCCGCGGGGATCGCCATCGAAGCTTTTCCGCTGGAGGCCATCGGAGGGGTGGACCCAGCGCCGAAACAGGGGAAGTTGTGAGTCTGGCAGTTCAGCCTGGACAAAAAGTTCGTGTAGCGGTGGTGGGCGCCGGGGATTTCGGGCGCAATCACGCTCGCGTGTATCGTGAGCTGGGCGAAGCCGAACTCATCGGCATCGTGGATCCCAACCCGGATCGCGCCGCGCAGATTGCCGCCGAGTTTTCCACCAAAGTTTTTCCGGATATTGAAGCGCTGGCCGGCCTGGTGGATGCAGCGAGCGTGGCCGTGCCCACCGTGGCGCACGCGCGCGTCGGCTGCCGCCTGATGGAACTCGGCATCGACGTGCTGGTGGAAAAGCCGATGGCGGTTTCCCTGGCCCAGGCGGACGAGCTTCTGGATACGGCATCGAACGCCGGCCGCATTCTGCAGGTGGGGCACCTCGAGCGGTTCAATCCTGCCATTACCGCGGTGATGCCGGTGCTGAATCGTCCTTTGTACTTTGAAGTTCACCGCCTCGGAGTGTTCACGCCGCGGAGCCTGGATATCGATGTGGTGTACGATGTGATGATTCACGACCTGGATATTCTGCTGGCGCTGGTGGATGCGCCGGTGGTGGACATCAAGGCCATCGGAATTCCGGTCTTGACCGACAAAGTGGACATCGCCCACGCGCGCCTGGATTTTGAGACCGGCGCAGTGGCCAACGTCACCGCCAGCCGCGTCTCCACCGAGCGCGTGCGCAAAATGCGATTTTTTCAGGAGCACGAATACATCTCGCTCGATTTCGCGCGTCAGGATGCCCTGCGAATCCGCGTGCGCCCGGGCAGCGGACTTCCCCAACCGGAAATCGGATTCGAGAAATTGGCGACCACACCTGAAGAGCCTCTTCGCGCCGAACTGCGCGCCTTCGTGGATTCGGTGCGCACTCGCCGGGCTCCCGTGGTCGACGGTGCCGCAGGCCTCCGTGCGCTCGAACTAGCCGATCGGGTGATGGCGAGCATCCTCGAGCACGCGCGGCGCGTCCAACTGAGCGTATTCACTCCCCAGGAAATTCGATGATTCGGCGTACTCTGGTTCCGGTCAACATCCGTCCCCTCGATAAAGACGAGGCGAAGAAAACGCCCCGCCGCGTCAACACCTATATGGACGGACGCACCGTCGTCCCCTCCGAACTTTCCGATGCGCCTCCGCTCAACGGACACAGTTCGATTCCATCGCATCTGCCGCTCGGAGTGCTGGTCAACCGTACGCTCGTTCCGCGTGGCATGGCCGTAAAGCCGCTGGAACGCCCCGAGCACGTTTCCACGCTTCCGCTCGATATTCTCGATTCCCGAATTGTGGTGCCGACCCAAGTAAAGCCGGTGACCGAAGAGGAAATTCGCGAATCGGCACGCCCGCCTGAGTTGACCGAGGACCTTCGCGAAGTTGTCGAACCCGACATTTTCATCACCGGTGA
>DATGJQ010000066.1:0-16664 GCA_035295105.1 Candidatus Acidiferrales bacterium
GCGCGTAAATTTCATGATTGCCGTTGCAGCCCCAGATGCCGAGCGGCGCATGCAGCCGCGAAAGCTCGGTGATGCAATCTTCCAGCGGGTCGCCTCGGACGGTCAGGAAATCGCCGGTGACCACGGTGAGGTCACCGTTCAGTTCGTTGGCCATGCCCACGGCGCGGCGCACTTGCGAAACCGGCATGTACGCGCCGATATGAATGTCGCTCAGTTGGGTGATCCGCAAGCCATCCAGAGCAGCGGGGAGATTGGCGACCGGGATTTCCACTTCCCGCACATGAAAATGAAAGCGTTCGGCAGCAAATCCGTAAGAGGCGCTCACAAACGGCACCGCGCCGGCGATCACTCCTGCGGCCTGAAAAAAGTAGCGGCGCGATAGATCGATTTGCTCGGCGGATGCAGCGCCAGTCGAAGGGCCGGCCGCAGGAACGTAGGGCCTGCTTGAAGCCGGGCGCCCTTCCGGAGGCTGGCGGAGATTTTTCCAAGCCCACTCGAATCCGGCGACAATTTTAATGAACAGGTAGGAGACGATGGAACTGGTCAGCCACAAGCCGAAGAACGCCGTAAACCAAGAGCCGTGCGATACGCCCGACCGCATGCTGCGGGTCACCGCCGCCATCGCCGCGCCGGCCACGATCGAGATGGCCACAATCAGCGCCCCGCGCGCAGCCCTCCGCCATGCCGGGGTATGAATTCGCCCGGCCAGCCTCCACACCCGCGCAAACCAATAGCGCTGCGAGAGGAAAGCCAGGAGGAAGCCTGCGATGACGCTGAAATAGCCGAGGAACACCAGAGCCGAGATCACAATGCACCATTATCCCACTTGTTTAGAGTACGACATTGCGCGTTTCGTTGCACGCCGGGTCGCGCGGAGAGTTTCGTAGAGCGAGCAGCGCTTGCGGGGAGGCCAGTCCCGGAGAACGCGGCCGGCCACAATCCGTATTCTCCGGGATGACCGAATTTATTTCGAGTCTATTTCGAGGCGGACGTAACCGCCGTCATCTTGCGGATCATGCCGTCGGACTTGCTGAGCACGTAAATTTCACCGTCGCCGCCCATGGCGATGCGGACATCGGCCCGCCCGCCACCGTAGGCGGCTCCCTCGGCGTCGGTTTTCGGTTCTTTTTTATCGGCATCACGGAATCCGGTAGTGGCGGCGGCAGCGCCGGGCAGTACGTGCTCGGCAGCCGGAGTGCCGCCTTTGTGGGCATAAGTTTCCGCCACGACGTCAAACATGCGGCGCTTCACGGGCGTCTGGTTGGCGGTGTCGTACGGGCTCTTGTACATGATCTGCAACTCGTGAATGGCCGCCTGGTGATTGCGCTCGCCGTGGGTGGCCAGCATTTCGTTCAGATCGGTGTAAAAGATGCGGCCGGTGGTCATGTCATTGAAAATAAATTTCCCACGCATTTGCGGCATCAGTTTGCCGCGATACACAAACCCGCTGCCCATCGAATCGCCTTCCTGATGGCTGTAAACGGCGGCCGGATAGAGCGGCACGACCGGCTCATTGAGTCCTTCGACTTGCAGCAAATCGCGGTCTGGGAACGCCACCGGCGGCTGCTTCAGACTTCCGGTCTTGCCCATATCATCGATAAAAAGTTGTTCGTTCCCTTCGCGCTCTGGATAGCCGTAGTTGCCGCCCTTCACTGCGACGTCGACCTCTTCCCAGTAATGCAGGCCGATGTCGAGGACCAGCAGCGTCTTGCTTTGCGCGTCCCAATCGAAGCGATGCGGATGCCGCAAACCGTACAGGTATACTTCCCCGCGCGCTCCAGAGACGTTCACGAATGGGTTCGGGTCCGGCCCGGTGGACGGAATGCGGTATCGGCCGTTGGGGCTGAGCATGTCCGATGGGCGCAGATTGATGTCCGGGGTAATCCGCAGCACTTTGCCCAGCAGAGAATTCAGCTGCTGCGGCAAGGTGTGCGACGGGCCGGGAGTTTCACCCTGCGCGCCGTCTCCCACGCCGATGTACAGATTTCCGTAGTCCGGGCTGCCGGGCTTGGCGTTGGGATTGAACGTGGTGTCATCCATCGGATGGTTGCGATCGTATCCGACGCGCATCAGCTCGCGCGCCGTGCCCTCAAATGTGGCGTTGCGGATATTCGTGTCGGTCCATTCCACGAGCACGGACTGCAGGTGCACCGCTCCGGCGGGAGGATTGATGACTTCGGTCGTGGAATATCCCGTGAGATTCAAAGCCGGCAGTTTCGTATTGACCGGAGTGGCATTCTCGGACAGCGACGGATTCTCAACATGCACGGTATAAAATTTCCCGTTTTTCGCGTAAGCGGGATCGAAGGTGATGGAGACGATGCCGGTGGCGTTGCCGCGGTCCGACGCAAAGTTCGGGAAAATGTCCGTAAATTTCAGGTAGGGCGTGAAATTCTTGGTCTTTGTATCGAGAATGTAGAGCGTGCCGCTCTGATCGTCGACGAAAACGCGTGAGGACGCCAGGGGAGCGTTGGCCGGCTCCGCGCGCAACGCGGTGACGCGGCCGAGCTGGCCCTTGTAGTCGATGGCCGATCCCGCGCCGCTATGCGTCGCGCTGGAGAGCGGCGGATTCGCATAGTCCACCAGCATGACCGTCGTTCCGTCCTTCATAACCTGGGGTTTCGCTGGATATTGCGCCCGTGCCGCCGGCGCCGCCACAAAACAAACAGCAAGCAATCCCACTCCCGTAAGGACTTTCGCCGACCGCGCCCTGTTCCCGTGCATGCTCAACATTGTGAACGGCTCCTTTTTCTTGTCGCCCGCTATCGAGCGGGCCGCCGGATTGTACCGGTTGTGCGGAGTTCGCCCCGCATTCTAGCACTTGCTCGTGCGGTAGGACAGGCTTCCGTCAGCCCCTCGGTTTGACTCATGGCGCCCGCCTAAAGGCGGGCGCTACAAAGATTCGGGCTGGACCCCTCCACGCATTTTCCGGCGTGCTAGTATTTTGGATGATTGAAGGTGGATGATGCGGTTTGCGAGTCTCGTTCTCCTAACATCTCTATCCGCCGTTTTGCTGCAAGACGCACCCAGTACGGCGATCAAAACCGGCGGGCACACGTACCAACTCTTCTGCGCGCGGGAAGGCGAAACGATCGCCGCGTCTGATACCGGGCTTTGCGAGAAAACGGAGTCGGGTGGAGTGCTGCGCTTCGAGGTGCGTAACGAGGCGGGTGAGGCGCAATTCTCGCAGGACGCGCCCGCCGGAACACCCTTCACGTACGTAGGGATCTTCGCGTTCGCCAACGCCGGCCAGCAAGTGCTGGATGTGGATACCTCGCGTGACGACACCGGCGGCAGCGGACGGAAGCCGGTTCACCTGATTTATTACCTGGATCCCTCTCCGTCCCGCCTCGTGCCATTCAATCCCCCGCTGGTGGATGTTGACGGCTTCACGCAGATTCCCTCGGGCGTCGCGCTCTCGCGTACCTTCGATGCCGGCTTCTTCCGATTTTCCGTGCTGCTCGACTTCAATTCGTCGACTCATCGAATCGAAATCATGCCGGATCAGGCTGCGTTTTCCGCGTTTTCTCCCCGCGGCCGGCAGAAACCGGGAACGTCGTCGGGATTAGGAGCGATCAAACTTTCCGCCAGCCATGACGCCGCGGCTACCAAAACGGACATCACGCTCGCGCCGGGCCATCGCGTGAAGTGGTGGCAATCTCCGGATATGCCCGAGACGAGTGATAAGCCCACAGGCGGCCAGGTGCTGACGATTCTCGCGGCCTGGGCGCCAGCCTCCCTGAAGCAGGCTGACAACGCGCCCGACGGCGTGAAGATGGTCTACTTCGATTGGAATAACCTGTGGCTGCAAATTCAAGTGGATGACCACACGGGTTGGATCCGAGGGTCGAGCAGCTTTCGCGCGATCGGTTTGACGATGCCGAGCGGGCCGCAATAGCTTTCACTTCTGCGAAAAGTTCTTCACTTCTCCGGGGCGTAGACCGCGATGCATCCCTGCTTTTCCGGCAAACCGAAGAGAACGTTGCAGGCATCCCCGGGCGAAGCAGGCGTGGGCACGGCGATCGGAACGAAAACATGATTATTGCCGCTATAAGCGGCCACGGAATGGGAGACCGGCCCGGCCGGCAAGTTGTACAGAAGCTTTCCAGAGTCGGCATCAATCACGCTGAGGGTTGGCGTGGGATTCTGGCCGCTCGGCGCGTAGAAATGATTGTCGCCGGCGTTGTACCAGACTTCGTCCGCGCCATGGGTATCGGCGATCGTCGTAATAATTTTCCCGGTCAGGGCATTTACCATGATTAGCGGCCTGCCGCCGCTGCAACCGACGAGCAGATGCTGCGAAGGTCCGAGCGCGAGGCCGGAGGCGCAATTGGGAGTTGAGTAGGTCGTCTCGACCACCGGGGTTTTCGGTTTGCTCAGATCGAGCACGGCAATCTCCGAGCCCTCACCTTTTGCCGGCACGGTCACCAGCATCCGGCCGCCCTTCAGGCCTGCGTCCCACAAAGGCTGCTCGAATCCATCGGCGTCCGGAAACGGAATTTTGCTCAGGACTTCGTACGGCGGGTCGGTCGAAATAATCGTGGCGAACGGAGGATGCTCTTCCGGATTCCCGACCACCATGACGTGATCCTTGGGGTCGAATCCCAGTTCGTCGGCGCGGCAAACCGCGCCGGTGGAAATCGAGACGACGGGAGCGACGCCGTTAAAGGGAGGCTTGGCGATTGAGAGGTCAAACACTCTTACCGTGCCGTGCGCGTCATCGGCCCACAAATGATTGTCCGGCGTGACCAGGACGCCGTTGGGTCCCATTCCCTCGATTCGCCCGCACGGATCGTCGGACGCGGGCAGTCCATGAAAACCGGAGATTCTGCCGATGAATACATCGTTCTCAGCGTCGAAAACATCGACCGCGGCGTTTCCGGCCTCGGCCAGGTAATATCGCCCGCGGCTCTGATCGACCCAGCTGATATCGAATCGAATGGGATTGCCGGGAACCAGAATCGCGCCCACAGGATTGATCATTTTCTTCACGCCGGCTGCAGAATGCGTTCCCGCCGAAGATTTCTTAGCCGCCGTTTCTTGCGGGCTAGGACGGGGACTCAGGTTCAGGACGAAAGGAAGTGACAGCGCTGCGAGAAAAATGCCGATTATCCTAAGTTTCATTGCGATCCTCGGCCATACCTAATCATAAATCGGCTCTCCTTGTCGAGAGCGGCGCGCACTTCACGGAAATATTTCCTGAAAACTGTGAATCACACGGTGAGTGCTCGGCGCCGGTTGCGCCGTTTCGTCGCGGACGCACAGCGCGGTCTGCATTCCGGCTTCGCGGGCGGCGTCCAGCTCTTTCGTGATATCGGAGAGAAAGAGAATGTGCGCGGGCGCCGCGCCGATGACCTTGGCAATTTGCGCGTAGCTTTGCGGAGCGTTTTTGGGGCCGGTGGTGGTGTCAAAGTGGGCGCGCAGGAAACCGGTCAAGTCTCCGGCAGCGGTGCTGCCAAAAAGAAGTTTCTGTGCCAGCACGCTCCCGGAAGAAAAAATGCTGATGGTCTTCCCCTGGCACGCCCAGCGCTCGAAGGCGAGTGGGACATCTGGATACACTTCACCGCGAAGCTCTCCCGCGCGGTAGCCTTCCTGCCAGATTTTTCCTTGCAGCGATTTCAGCGCGGAGCACTTGCTGTCCCGATCGATCAGCCAGGTGCCGTATGCCGTCGCAGAAGCGAGTTCCGCTTCGGGCGAGTCATCCACCCACGGAGCGGGGTTTAGATTTTCAGCAGCGTCGGCCTGACGCTGGCTCTTCAGCGCGCGAATGTCTTCGCACACGCGGGGCTCGCTTCCGTGCTGCAGTAGGAATTGCTCGAGTCTCCTGCGCGCAAAGGGAAACAAAGTGCGGAAGACGAAATCGATGGGCGTGGTGGTGCCTTCGATGTCAAGAAGCAGGGCTTGAGTCGAGTCGCTATCTGACGGCGCTGCCAACGCTAGAGAACCGCCGGCGGCGCGGGAAAATACGTGGGGCCGAAGCACACCGGTTCGTAGCCGCTATCCACTCCGCTGCCGGTGTAGTGCGGCGTCCAGCCGGCGGGATCCTGGAACAGGCGGATGGCGCGAATGCAGCGGTCGGAGCAAAGATCGAACCAGTGATGCGTGCCGAGCGGCACTCGAATCAGATCGCCCGCTCCGACTTCAATCGCAATCACCGGGCCCTGTTTGGGGTGAACATGAAATACGCCGCGGCCGGCGATGATGAAGCGCACTTCGTCTTCGTCGTGCCAGTGCTCGGTGTTGAAGCGGGTCAGCATGGCATCGAGGCCGGGCGTCTTGGGGTTCACGTCGATCACGTCCGCGGTGACGTATCCGCCGCGCGCTTTCAATTCTTCAATCTTGGGAGCGTATGCCGCCAAAATGTCCGCGGCGCTGGCGCCCGGCGCGATGGCCGCGCTTGGCTCCCAACGCTCGTACTCGATATTCATCCCGGCGAGATACGCGGTGATCTCGGCCGCCTCGGTGAGCGAACGCTTCTCGTCTGGAATCCTCAGAAGAGCCATCGCATTTACTCCTTGTTTCGATTCAATATCGGGTCGCGAACTTCGGTGGGGCTCCGCTTATTATACTCCGTTTCGAGAACGCCCCAAGGCTTCCAGCAGAAACTCGAGGACCTCGACGTGGCGCTTGGCTTCCGCCAGGTCTTCGCCCCAGGTATACAGCCCGTGGCGGCGAAGCAGGAATCCGTGAACGGCGGGATCGCGCTGCAGCAGAGCCTCAACTTGCTCGGAGAGCTGCGCGATGTCCTGGGAATTTTCGAGGATCGGAAGTCTCTCCTGATGCTCATGCGTCTGGATGCCGCGCAAGCCCTTCAGCATCTCGAATCTCTCGAGCCGCACAGCGCCGTCGGCGGAGAAAACATCGGATAGCACCGTGCTCCACAGCGAATGTGTATGCAACACCGCGCCCGCGCCGCGGCTGCGCACGATGGCCAGGTGTAATCCCGTCTCGGCCGACGGCCGTCCGGCGCCGCGGATTACGCGCGCCTGCTCGTCGATTTCCAGGAACTGCCGCGGGTCGAGCGCGCCCTTGTCCAAGCCGGTCGGCGTGATCGCCAGGCGCAGCGGCTTTCGGCTGAGTACGGCGCTGAGATTTCCGCTGGTTCCGAAGAGCCATCCGCGATGGTAGAAGCTGCTGCCAATCTCGGAGAGCGCCGCGGCCAGATTTCGAAAACTCGCCTTCGGTCCGCTTCCGCTGGAAATCCGTGGCGATTTTTTCTTGGCGGGTTTCGCGTGCCGGTTCATGGCCCGGATTATCGCACGCCGGGCGGGCTAGCGGAATTTTCGCAGCGGTTCGCCCTGGGCTGCACTGCGGAACGTCCCCGCCTCTGAAGAGGCGGGCTACAGCGATGAAACATGTCAACGATGCCCTGTTACTTGTGGTATGAAGTGCGCCACCACGCCGGGCAGCCGCGTGCGGCAGATGGGGAGCACAAGAAATGTCCACTGGTTATCGCTGGTTCCGGGCGGGAGACCTCAACGGCTTTTTCGCCTTGATGTTTGACAACGTGGCAAACCTCGTCATCCTGGCGAGCATTCTGACCGGCGCCTTCGGTTTTCCCTCTTCAATCGTTTTGTACCGCATGGTTCCCGGCACCGCGATCGGCGTGCTGGCCGGGGATTTGTTCTACGCGTGGATGGCCGGACGGCTGGCCAAGCAAAGCGGCCGCTACGACGTGACCGCGATGCCGCTGGGCCTGAACGCGCCCAGCATTTTCGGAATGTCATTCGGCGTGCTCGGTCCCGCGTACCTCGCAACGCATGACGCGTTTCTGGCCTGGAAAATGGGCATGGCGGTGACCGTTCTGGTGGGCGTGTTCAAGGTCGTACTCTCGTTTTTCGGCAATGCCGTCCGGCAGGCCCTGCCGCGGGCCGCGCTGCTTGGTTCCATCGGCGGCGCAGGTTTGGCTCTGATCGCGTTGCTGCCGATGCTGAAAATGTTCGCGGACCCGATTCCCGGCCTGCTGGCATTCGGCGTGATCCTCGTTTCGCTGGTGGGCAGCGTGAAAATTCCGGGGAAAATTCCGGGAGCGCTGGCTTCCGCGCTGGTTGGGATCGCCGCGTTTCAGATCCTGCGCGCGGTTCACGTGGTAAGCCCGCTCGTCGCTTCGGTAACTATGAGTTCGACGGCGTTTCATCTGGCCTTCCCGTGGCCGACGGTTGCGTTTCTCGGCGGCCTCTCGCTGGCCTGGGCGTATCTGCCGATCATTCTGCCCTTCTCATTGGCGACGGTCGTGGGCGGAATCGACAATACCGAAAGCGCGGCCGCCGCGGGCGACGCGTATGACACGCGCGCCATCCTGCTCACCGAAGGCTTCTGCACCGTGCTGGCGGGATTGTGCGGCGGCGTTGTGGAAAGCACGCCGTACATCGGACATCCGGCATACAAGTCGATGGGCGCGGGCGCCGGCTACGTGATCCTGACTGGATTGTTTATCGGGCTCGGCGGAATCTTCGGCTACCTGCCGTTTTTCGTGGCGTGGATTCCGGCAGCGGCGATTGCGCCGATCCTCGTCTACATCGGTCTCGAAGTGATTTCCCAGGCTTTTCTCGCAACGCCCGCGCGGCATGGTCTGGCTGTCGCGGTCTCGCTTCTGCCTTCGCTCGCGTTTCTTATCGCGCTCGAAGTGACCGCGGCGCTCGGTGCCGTCGGCGCGAACCCGGCGCAGATGAGCGGCGACGTCGGAGAGACGGTGCACACGGTGATCCTGGTCGGAAACGGCTTCATTATCTCGGCGCTGATCTGGGGAGCGGCCACCGCCGAGCTTCTGGACGGCCGTTTCACACGCAGCGCCGCCTGCCTGCTGGTGGGAGCGGCGGCGTGCCTCTTTGGAGTGATCCACTCGCCGGCTGTGCAGGGAACGTTCATTTTGCCCTGGCGCGCCGGCTCGATGCTGCCATGGCACTTCGCCTTTGGCTATGCGGGCGCCGCGGCGGTGATTCTTCTCTCGAGTTTATTTCCCAAAAGCGGTCCAATGCCGAAGGCCTGACCGAGCCGCTGCCCGAGTATCACTTTGCGTGCGGCGCAAATCCCGCGTTTCGCACTTCGTATTAACTTCTTAGCAGATAGCGGTTATCGAAGGGCCCGCAAACAAGTAAAATTATGGACAGGCATCCTGGGTCCGTCCATAGGCGAAAAATGAGCGCATTGAAGAACTTCGGGAATACGCGATGGTTGAAAGGCTCGGCCGGGGAATGTACGGCGCGCTTCCGCGAGCGCCGCAGCTGCTGGCGCCTGGTTCTTCTCGGGCCTCCGGGGGTCGGGAAAGGCACGCAATCGCAGTTGCTGAAACGGCGCCTCGGCACCTGCCATCTCTCCAGCGGCGACCTGTTCCGGGCCGCGTGCAGCCGAATCGGATGCAATCCCACGCCGGCCGTGGCGGAGGCTATGAATTACATGCGCCGAGGCGAGCTGGTGCCCGATTCCACGGTCTGGGACATGGTGCGCGAGCGCGGCGAATGTCTTCGTTGCCGGGTCGGATTTCTGCTGGACGGCTTCCCGCGCACGCTGCCGCAGGCAAAAAAGTTGCAGGAATTCCTGGAAGACGCCATGCTGCCGCTGACCGCCGCGGTGGAATACGTCATGCCGCTCGATGAGATCGTCCAGCGATTGAGCGGCCGGCGCGTCTGCGAAACCTGCCACACGGTTTTTCACATTGCCTCTCGGCCTCCAAAAGTTGAGGGTGTTTGCAACGAATGTGGAGGGCGTCTGTACCAGCGGCCGGATGACTGCCCGGCTTCGATCGCTGTCCGCATGGAAGCCTACCGAAGCAGCACCGCGCCGCTGACCGATTATTACAGGAACCTTGGCCTGCTGATCCCCATCGACGCCACCGGAAGCGCCGACCGGGTCTTTGCGCGTACCATGAGCGCGCTCGAGGCGCGCTATCAGAAGGTTGGACGATCCTGATCCGGGGGAGTTACCGGACGGGCCCGGTTCGTCCACGAGAAATTTAATCCGCCGACAGCATGATGGGTTTTTGCGTGAGCAGCGCAACGAGCGCGGCAGGTTCGCTGACCGGCGGGCGGCACGACGTGCCCACGCAGACCAGCGCTTGCGCAACGTCGGCGCGAAGATGCGGCAGCGTTTCGGCCAGCGCGGGCGCCAGGGCTTTCTGCGAGGCCATTCGCTCGGGCGTCACGCGCAGAACGCCTTTGCCGAAGCGATAAACGGAATATGCCGCTGCTTCTAAAGCGGCGGCCTGAGGATCGTCGCTTCTACCTGTGACCACCACCTCATACGGCCCGCGGGCGTGCAGCAACGCGGCCAATCCGTAGCTCGCCGCGTGAATCCCGAATCGCGGCGCAATCGACGCAAACGCCTCGAGGGTCTTTTCCGCAGCGTCGCGATAACGCGCGTCGCCGCTGTATCCGTACAGCCGGTTGAGCAGAATCGCCGCCATGGAATTCGCTCCAGGCGTCGGCGAATCCTGCAGCGGTTTCCTGCGCACTTCCAGCCCGCCCATCGGAGGCGCGCCGGATGCGCGATCGAAGAAACCACCCTTCTCGGAGTCGAAATATTCAGCAAGGGCAAAATCGGTGGCGCGCCGCGCGGCGTCAAAATATTTTGGATCGAGCGTCGCTTCGTAGGCGTCCACGAGCGCGATGCCCGCGAAGATCTGGTCGTCGAGCGAACCTTCCAGGCGCGCGCCGCCCACGCGATGCGCGAATCCGCGCGCGTCGCTCCAGGCTTCGCTCAGCATGCGATCAAGCGTCTTCAGCGCGAACGCGCGGCACGCGACGCCCTTGGACCCGCCGAGGACCGTCGCCGCCTCGAGGTACGCCGAGGCGTACATCGCGTTCCAGGCCACGTACAGCGTGGTATCCACATACGGCGTGGGACGCGCCAGGCGCGCCGCCAGCAGTTTTGCCTTGGCGCTCGCCAGCGTTCGTCGCACCTCGGACATTTCCAGCCCGCCGCCAATGGTGCGCGTCACTTCGGCAATCGAGCGCGCCCGCCACAAGACATTTTTCGCCGGATTGTGGTGCATCTCGCCGTGCGGCTCGACGTCGTAGAGCATCTCCACGATGCGCGACTCTTCCGGCGTGAGCACCGCGCGCGCTTCCGCCTGTGTCCAGGTGAAGTAATCGCCGTCATCGTCCAGGGTCTGGTCGGCGTCCTGGCTGGCATAGAATCCGCCGTGCTCCTGATCCGACAGCACCGCGTTGGTCCAGTCGATGATCCCCTCGGCAATTTCGTGGAAGAACAGATCGCGCGTCACCTGGTAGGCGTGCAGGAAATTTTTCAGCAGCTCTGAATTGTCATACGACATTTTCTCAAAGTGCGGCACGCACCAGCGCTCATCCACCGAATAGCGGTGAAACCCACCGGCCACCTGGTCGTAGACGCCGCCCGAGCCCATTTTTTCGAGCGTGAACGCCGCCACCTGCAGCATGCGCTGGTTGTCGCTGGACTGGTAGATCTCGAGAAGCAAATCAATCGCCGCGGAGTGCGGGAATTTCGGCGAGCGCCCAAAGCCGCCGTTGGTCGGATCGAATAGTCCGACGATGGATTCGGCCTGATCCAGGACCACGCTGGAATCGAATCTCCCGTGCCCGCCGGCAAACGTCTCGGCATTGGCCACCGCTTCGGCAAGGCGCCCCGCAGCCTCTTCCACATCCGCGCGCTTGTCACGAAACGCCGCGGCGACCGCTTCCAGCACGCGCCGGAATCCTGGCCGACCCATGCCGTCTTCCGGCGGAAAATAGGTGCCGCCATAAAACGGACGCCCGTCCGGCAGCAAAAATCCGGTGAGCGGCCAGCCGCCCTGACCGGAAAGGGTGCTGATCGCAGCCTGGTAGCGCGCGTCCACATCGGGGCGCTCGTCGCGATCCACTTTTACGGGAATGAAAAGCTGGTTGATCACCGCGGCGAGCTGCGGATTTTCGTAGCTCTCGCGATCGATCACGTGGCACCAGTGGCACCACACCGCGCCGATATCGAGCAGGATGGGTTTGTCCTCGGCGCGCGCCTGGGCGAAGGCTTCATCGCCCCACTCGTACCAATCGACTTGCTGGTGAACCGCGGAGCGAAGATAAGGGCTGGCAGCTTGAGCCAGGCGGCCTGCGGATTTTTCGTTCACAATGTTCCTTCCCGGTCGCTCGACGCGATGTGGCCGCGCACCGTTTACTGCTCAATATTTTCGTTATTGGATCGGATGCTGCGGACCGGCGTCTTCGGGATCGATCGGTTTTCGTCCGGCGAAACCCTCATCCTGGCGGTGATAAAAACGAATCCGGTCTTCGCCCAGGCGCCAGCATAGGTAGACCTCTTCGTTCTGGATGACCGAAGGAAAATCCACCAGACCGGAATCCAGATCCTTGACGATGCATCCGGTGGCCTGAATCTGATCGAGGGCGTCCTTCACTTTGGCTACCACCTGGTTGAGGTCGGCGCGCATGCGCGCGGCAACATCGTAATCGACGGTGACGCCGCCCATGATCTGAATCCGGTTGGCGATCGCGCTCAAGCCTTCTTCGAGATCGGACATCTGGCGACGCCCCTGCATGGCGTCGATCAGCAGCGGCTCCACGTGCCGGCGGGCGCGCTCAGCCTCCGGAAGGCTGAAGAGCTTCGATTCGTGGTCTTCTGGTTCCATGAATTTTCGTCCGGCGATGCCGGCGCGCCTCTATTGTCGTGCATTGCGCCGCGCATTTCCAGTGGCGAGTGGCACAGGCTTCAGCCTGCGGAATTGCGTAGCGCCCGCCTTCAGGCGCGCATCCGTGGTACGCCGCAGTGCCCGCACTGAAGGCGGGCGCCACAACGCCATGCAGGAACATGCAGGATTTGAGTTTTGACACAGACCCTGAAGCCCGCGCCGCCGATGTGGTAGAGTTTTGCCCCGATGCGCATCTTCGTCCTGGGAACCGGCGCAACCGGCTCTTACCTCGCTCACCTGCTGACCCGGCAGGGCCATCAAGTCACCTGCGGAGACCGCGACCTTGAACGCGCCCGCCGGTTCCTCGGCAAAAAGAGCACGATTCCCGTGGTGCAGGTGAACGCGCGGAACCTGTGGGGCATCGTGCGCGCCGCCAAGGGATCGCAATTGGTGGTCAACGCCAGCGCTTCCGTCTTCAACGAGATCGTCCTGCGGGCGGCCCTGCGCATTCGCGCGCACTACACGGACCTGAGCGCGCACATGACGCGCAATCCTTTCAAGGCCGAGCAACTGCGCTTTGACGAGCGTTTCCGGGACAAAAATCGTGTCGCGGTGATCACCACGGGGGCGGCCCCGGGCCTGACCGACCTGCTGGTGGCTCGCGCCGCAGCGCTCATGGATACGACCGACGGCGTGTACATCCGGCTATATGAAAGCATCGAAAGCGACGATCCCATTTCGCAGTGGTCGCCGGAAGTTTCGTTTGACGAAGCCATTTCCCTGCCGCGCGTGGTGCGCGACGGCCATTTCAAATATGGCAAGCGATTCGGCGAACCGGAGAAATTCCGCTTCCCGCCGCCCATTGGAGAAACCACGGTGGTCCTAGCGGCACAGGATGAAGTCGGCATCGTTCCCTATTTTATGAAACTGAAGGAAATGGATGTAAAAATCGGCGGCAACGAAATCGACCGGCTGCGGCGGTGGCACCGCCAGGGAAAACTTTCCAAGTCGCGCGGAATGGTGGCGTCACGATTTCCGAAAACGCCGAGTCCCCGGCAAGTGGCACGCATGATTCGCCAGGGAAAATTGCAAAACGCGCGATTCGCCGCCGCAGTGATCGTACGCGGGACGAAGCAGGATCAAAAGATCGAAGTGCGCTACGACGCGACGTTTCCGTCGCTCTACCAGATTCGACTGCGCGGGCTGGCGCTCTCTCCGATTTCCTACGCCACGGCGCACATGGCGGCGCTCTTCATCAAGCAATTTCCGCGCGACTCCGCGGGAGTCTTTCCTCCGGGCGCGATCCCGCTGGAAAACCGGCAAGCGATTTTGAAAGATTTGAAATCGCGAGGAATCGCGGTCACGGCAAAAATCACAAAGAAAAAACCATCCGAGGACGACGAGTTCTAGTAGGACAGGCTTCAGCCTGTCAGGTTTAGATCTGAGTCGAGCGAGCGTCTAAACCAGACAGGCTGAAGCCTGTCCTACTGCGGCCTAAGCGCGGGCTTCGTAAATTAGATTGAAGGGCGTTTCCGTGGCGCGGCGGAACTGCGAAAATCCTCCCTTGGTCACCACGTCGCGCATGCGCGCCTCTCCCGCCTGCGCGCCGAGCGCCAGTCCCACTTCCTGAGAGAGCGACGCCGGCGTGCACAGCAAGGTGGAAGCCGAATAAAACACGCGCCCAATCGGGTTGAGGTTGTCCTCGACGCGATCATTGGCATACGGCTCAACGATCATCCAGCTCCCTCCGGGCGCGAGCGTGGAGAGCACGTGGCGCGCCGCGCCCACCGGGTCGCCCATGTCATGCAGGCAATCGAAAAACGTGACGAGGTCGTAGCCGGTCCCGGGATAATCCTTGGCGTGGGCCACTTCAAAATTCACGCGATCCGCCACGCCGGCTTCCCGGGCGCGCGCCCGGGCGGTTTGGATGGAACCTTCGTGGTAATCAAATCCGGTGAACGTGGACTTCGGGTAGGCCTCGGCCATCAGCACGGTGGAGGCCCCGTGCCCACAGCCAACGTCGGCCACGCGCGCGCCGGCTTTCAGGCGCGCTTCCACGCCGGTAAGCGCAGGAATCCATTCACTGATCAGGTGCGCCGCGTATCCCGGCCGGAAGAATCGTTCGGTCCCGTGAAACAGCTCGTGGTCGTGCTCGTGCCAGCCCATTCCTTCGCCCGTACGGAACGCCTCCACCAGCCGGGGCACGGCTTTGGTAGCGGCCAGCGCCACCTGAAATGCGCCCGGCAGAAACGCGGGACTTTTTTCGTCCGCCAGCGTGAATGCCTGTTCTTCCGACAAACTGAACCGTCCGGTCGAAGCTTCCAGCGTGATGTAGCCTCCCGCCGCCTGCGAGGCCAGCCATTCGCGCACGTAGCGTTCGGTCGTTCCGGTGCGCTTGGCGAGCTCTGCCGGCGTTTGTGGACCTCCCGCGGCGAGGCCTTTGTATAAGCCGAGCTTGTCACCGATGATGACACAGGCGGCATGGAACGTCGCCCCAAAGTCATTCACTCCCTGATGCAATACTTTGTTGAGTCTGTCTTGATCGAGGGCCATGGCGGCCTCCTGCGAGGTGGGATAACTTCCGAATTGCGGGCATTGTAGTGAGGGCGGGGCGCAGATGCAATAGAGGGCGGTGAAACGCAGCCCGAGAAGCCCGTCCTCACGCACCACTTATCAGGAATCGCGAATCACCGACTCACTCGGGCGAAATCGGCTCGGCCTCGGCTTCCAGGGCGGCGCCGGTGGGATCTTCGTCGCCACTTTTGCGGCCATGCGGCGGATGAATCAGAATCGGAAGCAAGAGCGCCGCGGTCATGACTCCCGCGATCAGGTACAGAGCCTGGTTATAGTTCCCGTTGATCTGCCGCAGATAGGCAAAGAGTTGAGGTCCGAAAACCGCGGCGAACGCCCAGGGAACCATCATCAAACCGAAGATGGAGCCGACGTCCCGCGGCCCGAAATAATCCGCCGCGAATGCCGGAGTAATTCCGTAGGCGCCGCCATAACACATCACCACGACGAAAGTGGCCACAAACAGCAGCGGAAGCGAATGGATCGTGTGATATGTCCAGAACAATAAAACTTCGACCAGATACATGATGAAAAACGCGATTTTCCGGCTGGTCCAGTCCGACACCCAGGACCAGAAAATGCGCCCCGTGCCGTTCCCGAGCGCAACCCACCCGACAAGTCCCGCGGCCGTGGCAATCGAGGCTTTCCCCATCTCCTGAAAGATGGGCGACGCCTGCGTGACGATCGACAATCCGGACATCGTATTCAGGGACATCAGCAGGCAGATGGCCCACCATTGCCAGGTCCGCAGCGCTTCGCCGACCGTGTAGTCGCGGTCGCTGCGCTGCGAAATTTGCGAAGCGGACGGCGTCCATCCCTCGGGCTTCCAGCCTTCGCGCGGATTCTGCATGAACGCGCCTGAGGCCATGGCGATGACTCCATAGGCGACGCCGAGATAGGCGAACGTCGGCATCAGGCCGACATGTTGGATCAGCCAGGCTGCAGCCGGCGCGGAAAAGAGCGCCCCCGCGCCGAACCCGGCTACCGCCAGCCCGGTGATAAATCCGCGGCGGTCCGGAAACCACTTCACCAGCACGGCGATCGGAACCACGTAGCCCATTCCCAATCCGATGCCGCCGATCACGCCGTACGTCAGGTAAAGCCACCAGAGTTTGTGTGCGGAAAAGCTGGCCAGAAATACGCCGCTGCCCCAGAGCAGGCCCGCGGTCATAGCCACGAATCGCGGCGGCTTGCGCTTCATCAACAACCCGCCGAGGTACGCCGCGCAGCCCAGAAAAAACCAGCTGATCGAGAAGGTCCAAGTGACCTCGGTGATGGTCCAGCCGAACTCCTTGGTCAGCGGGATGCGGAAGACGCTCCAGGCATAGGCCGTGCCCAGCGCCATTTGCATGAAGATCCCGGCAACAGCGATCCACCAGCGATTCAGTGCGGGCATGGTTGGTTCCTCCACCGGCGGTTCCGAGGGGTTGTTTCAGGCGGCTTCCCCGAGTTCGGTTGCTGGCAATCTCGCATTATTGGGACAATTTGGCAACCC
>DATGJQ010000067.1:0-23421 GCA_035295105.1 Candidatus Acidiferrales bacterium
CGGGCGGCCGGTGAGGAGCGCGACGAGCGCGCCGGCGATGCCTTCGATCGGCGGGTCGGTCATGGCCAGCACGAGGTCTGAGGGAATGGTAAGAGCGCGCGGGACCGCCAGCGAGAGGTACGTCAAATAATTGGAGACGCGGCGACACATCTGGAAGCGCGGATACGCCGTGGAACCTACCCGTTCGACCGCCAGGTTGCCGCGAACTTCGCGCCGCAGGAGATAATGGGGATGAAACTTGGAGGGATCGTAGCTCGGGCGCCCGGCGAGAACCGTCACGCGATGATTTGCCGCCAGCGATTCCGCGACGATCGCCGCCCACTTGGCAGTGGCGCTGGTGTCCGGCGGAAAATATTCGTTTAAGAGAAGAATATGCACGAATAATTTGAGAGCGGCACAGAATTCAGATTCCGTGCGACAGTTCGACTCGTGTAGCGCCCGCCTTCAGGCGGGCATGTGCTTGCTGCCAAAGTGCCCGCCTGAAGGCGGGCGCTACACTGCGCCGCCAACAGGCTTGCGAACCAGAATATCTCCGAGCACCAGCACATCCATCTTTGTGCGCAGGAAGCAATCGATGGCTTCCTCGGGCCGGCACACAATGGGCTCATTGTCATTGAACGAAGTATTCAGCACCACCGGCACGCCAGTGAGATTGGCAAACTCTCGAATGAGATTCCAATAGCGGGGATTTGCTTCCTGCGTCACCGTCTGCAGCCGGCCGGTGCCGTCGACGTGCGTGGGCGCGGGAATCGCGTCGCGCTTTTCGGGCCGCACGGTGTAGGCCTGGGTCATGAACGGGCACGGGTAGGATTTCTCGAAATATTCTCCCGTCGCTTCCGCCAGTATCGACGGAGCGAACGGCCGGAACATTTCGCGGTGCTTGATCCTGGCGTTCAGAATCTCCTTCATATCCGGTCGGCGCGGGTCCGCGACAATGCTGCGATTCCCCAATGCGCGAGGCCCCCATTCGGCGCGGCCCTGAAACCAGCCCAGGATTTTCCCCGCGGCGATTTCCTTGGCCGTTTCTTTGGCTAAAACACTTTCATGCAGCTCGGCAATTTCCAGGCCCTCTCCGCTGAGGCGGCTCGCCGCGACAGCCGAGCGGATCTGCTCCGGCGTGTAGCCCGGCCCCCAGTAGGCGTTCTCCATGACGAACGAACGCGGCTGGCCGAGAATCTGGTGGTGCACGAAATACGCGGCGCCAATGGCCAGGCCCGCATCGCCGGACGCGGGCTGCAAATAAATCTGCTCGAATGGCGTCTGGTCAAAAATCTTTCCATTGGCGAGGCAATTGAATGCCACGCCGCCCGCGAGGCACACGGCTTTCTGTTTGGTGCGGGCATGCAGCCCGCGCAGCATCTCGAACAAAACTTCTTCCAGCCGCGCCTGCAGCGAGGCCGCCCCGTCGCGATGGATTTTTTCCACGGGCGCCGCCGGATCGCGCGACGGCCCCAGGCGCTGGGCCATATAGTCCGAGTACATCGCGCCCAATTCAGGAGTTTTGTCGGCGTCGCGCCAGGTCATCTCCGGGCCGGTGCGATGATGCTTGAAATATTCCAGGCCCAGGCGGAATCCCACGCCGCCGTTGGTGCGGACGATGTGGCGGAATTCCTCCAGGTACGCGGGCTCGCCGTAGGCGGCTAGACCCATCACTTTGTACTCATCGCCGAACTTGCGGAAGCCGAGGTACTGCGACACCGCCGTGTAGTACATGCCCAGCGAGTGCGGAAACGCAATCGACCCGTCGATGTCCATGCGATTGCCGCGGCCGGTGCCCCACATGGTGCTGGCGAAATCGCCGAGCCCGTCGGCGGACAGCAAGGCGGCTTGCTCGAAGGGAGAAACGAAAAACGTGCTGGCCAGGTGCGCCTGGTGATGTTCGATGCGGTGATAGCGGGCGCGAATTTTTTCCGGCGCCATGTCAAACGCCTGCGCCAGCGCTTCCGGAATTCCTGTGAACCGCACCATCACCTTTGCGCGTTCGCGGGCAAAACTCGGCATGCGCATGGCATACAAAAGCTTGGTGCCCAGGCGCGCCCAGGGATTGCGGGGAATGGCGATGTGGTCGACTTCACTGAGGGTGATGCCGGCGGCATCGAGGCAATAACGGATGGCCGCCGAAGGAAATCCTGCCGCATACTTTACGCGATTGAAACGCTCTTCCTCGACCGCGGCCACCAGCCGTCCATCCGCAATGATCGCGGCCGAGGCGTTGCCGTGGTACGCATTGATTCCCAGGATGTACATCCGAAGTGGTTTTCCCTTCCCTCTAAGGCCGCTGGTGTGACGCGCTCGCCGAAGCCGCGGCGGTGTGAACGGCATCGGCGGTCGCGGCCGGGCTGCTCGCCGCCTCCTCCACGTGTCGACGGACCCATTCATTCAGTACGAACAAACTCCACGGCCGCGACCAGTTGGTCTGGCCGATCACGAAGTTTTGCCACGCTCCGCGGATGGCGCGCGAATTCACGTACGGCCGCAACGGCGGCGTGATATTCGCCAAGTCCTGCGATATTCGCACTCCGAGCGGCCCGCGGAGCCAGACTTCCCACGGCAGCGTAAAAGTGCGCTTGGACTGGCCGACCACTTCATCCGGCAGCAGGTCGGACAGCGCCTCGACCAATAAGGACTTGGGCACGTCCGGTGTGTATTTCACATTCCGCGGCAAGCGGCCTACAAACTCCACCAGGCGGTGGTCGAGGAATGGCACGCGAACTTCCAGCGAATTGGCCATGCTGGCCGCGTCGGTATCGCGCAGCAGCGTGTTGGCCATGTACGACTGCAACTCGAAACAGGAAACCGAGGTGAAGGAATCGAGGCGCGCCGCTTGCCGGGTGGTCTCGCGCATGCGCTCGCGCCACGGTTCGGAGCGCGCTTTCGAATAGCCGTGGGATTCGAAATAGGGAGCGAGGAGGCGCTTCACACGCGACGGAGTGAACAAGAGCCGGGTAAAAAAATAGGCGTGCGGAAAATCCCTGGGGTTGCGCCACGCCGCGGCGGCCTTGCCTACTGCATCGCCGGCGGCGATCCGTACCGCCGCGGCAGCCGTCAGGCGGCGAATCGGTCCGGGAGTCCATCGGCCCAGGCTGGCGACAAACGCGGCGCGCGGTGTGGTGGAAAACGTCGAGTACCCGCCGAAGATTTCATCGCTGCCCAGGCCGGAGAGAGCGACCTTCAAACCGCTCTGGCGTGCGGCGCGCGACACGAAGTAGGTGTTCAGCCCGTCCATGGTGGGCTGGTCCAGCGATTTCACGGCATCGTCCAACTGGGCGACCAGCGTGTCCGGCGCGAGCATAACTTCCTGATGATCGGTCTTGAAACGTTTGGCAGTTTCGCGTGAAATTTTGGATTCGCTGTAGCGCTGCTCGGGAAAGACAACGGTAAACGTGTGCAAGTCGCTCTGAATGCGGCTGCCGAGCGCAACCAGGCTGGTGGAGTCCAGTCCGCTGGAGAGGAAAATTCCGAGTGGGACGTCCGAGATCATGTGATCGCGGACCGTTTCCTCGAGCAGCGGGCGCAACTGTTTTGCCGCTTCCTGGAGATTCTTCGGCCCGGGTCCTTCCTTCTGAAGTACGGCGTCGGAATAATTCCAGTACGGCTTGGGCGCCGGGTGCTGCGGCACAGCATCGGCGGTGAAAGAAAGCGAATGCCCGGGAGGAATCGAGAAAACTCCTTCCACCAGCGTGCAGGGCTCGGCCACGGAGCCAAAGGTGAGATAGGCTTCGATCGATTCGGGCGCGACGCGCGGCGCAACCTGCCCACTCGCCAGCAACGAGCGCACTTCCGAAGAAAACAAAAAAGACCCGCCGACAGAAGCGTAATAAAGCGGCTTGATTCCCAGCCGGTCACGCGCCAGGAAAATTCGCGCGCTGCGGGCGGCGTCGCCGGATGTGCCGGAAGCTCGCGCATCCCAAATCGCGAACGCGAACATCCCGCGGAACTCGCGCAAACAGTTTTCGCCCCACTCCTCATAGGCGTGAACAACCACCTCGGTGTCGGAATGGGTGCGGAACGCGTGCCCGCGGCTTTCGAGGGTCTTGCGCAGTTGCGGAAAATTGTAGATTTCGCCGTTATAGACAACGGCGACGTCGTTCGTTTCGTTGAAAACGGGTTGGCGCCCGCCGGGAAGGTCTATGATGCTGAGGCGGCGCATGCCGAGCGCGGCGGACGGCGCGAGCAAAAGACCGTCTTCATCCGGGCCCCGGTGCTGAAGCGCCCCCATCATCCGGCGCGTTATTTCCTCGGCCAGTTCGGAACGCTGAATTCCAAGCACACCACAGATTCCGCACATTCCGCGTTACTTTACCGTGATCTCGCCCGCAGTTCCACCGTTACCTGCAAAAGGTTGCGCAATCCGTCGCAAGATCGCCGGAATTTTCCAGCGCCAAGGTGTGGGAGTTTCGAAGAAATCAGGGAACCGAAACGCTAACTGTGGGCCGTGTGGCCTGCCAAACACCGATGCCAAGCGCCGCGGCGCTGCCGGCCACGGTGATCACGAGCGGCGCGAGCGGACGCGCCGCCGCGGCGGCGGCCGTCTGTCCCGCGGGGCCGGTAACATCGGTCAGGCCCTGGGCGGTCAGCACTTCCTGCTGAGTGGTTGGTGTCGGTCCGGCGAAAACGCCGTCTCGTGAAATGCGCAGCTTATTTCCGGCGGTAACCGTGACGGCCTGCCCATTCATATTCGTGAAGCGAACCGCGCCCTCGAACACCATCAACTCCACGTAATCATTGGTGACCAGCAGAGAGAAATCCGTGCCGACGAGGCCCGCGACGCCCAGCGGCGTGTGCACCTCGAACTTCGATCCGGCACGCGTCAATTTGGTGATCTTTCCACGCATGCGCCCGAGCGCCAGGTCGAGCGAGGTCTGCTGCGCCTGCGCATCATGCTGCAGGATGCGCATCGACGAATCCGATCCGAGGTTCAGCTGCGAACCGTCTTTCAGGGTAACGTGCGCGCGGCCGGTCGGACCGCTGCGCAAGCCGTCGTTCCAGAAGACGCGATCGGTGACCGCAGCAATGAGATGATCGGAGCCGCGATCAATTTGCACTTGCGGCTGCAGGCGAGTCACTTGTCCCGCGGGCGGATTGGCTGCGTTTTGCGCCGCGGCTTCGGCGCCACCGGCGGCATCCAGCGTGGCTGTCTCGCCGGCATGCAAAGTGTACGGCGCGGAGAATCCCGCCGCAGTCAGGTCGGCAGCTCCCGCGAAGGCGGAAACCTGCGCGCGCGTCGCACCCAAACGAATTTCCGCGGAACTTGGCGCGCCTCCGGCGGCGGCGAGGTTCACACGAAAGAACGGCGCGGAGACCGCAAACGATTCACCGCCGTTAGCGCGCACCTGCAGGCGGCCGGCGCGCAGGGTCACTCCCGCGGCTTCCACCACCAACTCAGTGAGCGGCGCGGCCAGCACCATGCTGTTTCCAAACCGCAACGCCGCTGTGGAAGACTCGCCCAGACGAACGACATCGCCGGGAAAAAGAGTCGCACCCGCCGGCATCGGCGCGCCATTCAACTCAACTTCGTGGCCAATGCTGCTGGCAGCAGACGCCGCAGGCACACTGGCAGGCGAGGTCGCCGCCGCTGAATGCGCCGGCGCTACCGCGCTGACGAAAATTCCCGCGACAACGAGCAAGCAGGAAAGAAAGACCGCGCGGAATTGACGCCCGCAGGTCTTTGAAGATTCGATGGGTGGAGTTCTGAACCATTCACGAGCAATCGCCAGCATTCGCGTTTTCAAGGTCTTCACCCCAGATAAAATCCATTTACGCGCTAACTGCAAGGGCAGGCACGGGCACTATAGTCGATAACTGAATCAAATCTCAAGTCGAGACCCAGGGTTGCCCGGAACCGCACATTCAGCGGCCTGCCCGGCGTGGAAAAAACGTACCGCGATATAATTTCAGCGAGGATACCTTATGAGCAAGGCGCTTGGACTAATTGGTTTGCTAGTGGGGGCTGCAGTCGGCATTTGGCTGTACTCCTACAACCTCAAGCAGGCCGCGCCCGCGCCAGGCATGGCCGTGACGCAAAACATCAGCCTGGCCGGCGTGAAAAACGATCTGGTGGCCATCGCGCAGGCCGAGCGGATGTATTACACCCAGAACGGCTCTTACACGGACCTGGCCACGCTGTCCTCGAGCGGCACCATGAACATCACGCGCACCAATCGCGACGGCTACACCTATTCCGCGCAACCGTCTGACAACGGCTTCACCGTCACCGCCAGCTACACGGCCCCGCCGATGAGCAATTCCGCGGGAGTAACGCCGCCGCATTTTCCGACCTTCACGATCGACCAGACCATGGAAGTCCACCAGGGCGACTGAGTGGTGCAGACTTCAGTCTGCTTTTGTAGCGCCCGCCTTCAGGCGGGCGGTTTGCAGTCAAGCAGGATGCCCGCCTGAAGGCGGGCGCTACATGAAGATGGCGCCGGGTTCGGACGCTAAGTTTTCTTGTTCTTGTCCGCGACCAGCATTCCGCCGGACGCGAAGTCGGTGTGCGGAATATCCACGAACACAATGTGAGTCGATTCCGGCTTGGCTCCTGCTTCGTCCACCAGGAGTTTGGTGATGCCTTCCACCACTTTGCGCTTTTGATCGACGGTGCGCCCCGCCAGCCACAAAATATGCACGTCCGGCATTTCGATATCCTCCAGGATCTGCAAAGAAACAAAATAGGGCCATGAGTCTAGCGCGAAAAACCGCCGGCGAAAACAGCGGAGCCCGGCCATTTCAAATCCGGGACAACCTCGGCGGGTGTGCTAAAATGCCTTGCGGATGCACCCCCACCTCAAATCACTGATTGAACTCCAGGCTGTCGATCTTCGCATGATTGGAATTCGCGAACGCCTGGACCGTTTTCCAAAAAAGCTGGCGGAAGTGGAGGCGCGCGTGACGTCCGCGAAGCAGCAAGTGGCCGCGGCCAAGGAAGCGCTGCTCACCGGCCAGAAGGAACGCAAGACGTTCGAGATGGACGTCGACCAGTGGAAAGAGCGCGCCAAAAAATACCGCAGCCAGAGCGGCGAAGTAAAATCCAACGAAGCGTACAAGGCTCTGCTGCACGAAATTCAGAATGCTGAACTGGAAGTGGCCAAGGCCGAGGACCGTCTGCTCGAGCGCATGGTTTCGGGCGAGGAGTACGACCGCAAAGTGAAGGCCGCCGAAGCGGCGGTCAAAGAAGTGGAAGCTGCCGCGGGCAAGGAACGCCAGTCCATCCAAGCCGAATACAACGCCACGCAAAAGGAGTTGACCGCCGCGGAGGCCGTCCGCGCCGCGGCTATGGCCGCGGTGCCCGAGGACCTGGTCGATCACTATGAACGCATCGCCAAGCGGCACGGGGGAATCGCGCTCGCCGAGATTCGCGGCGAAGGCTGCGGCCAGTGCGGCGTGCACATTCGCCCGCACGTGATCCAGAAACTGCAGCGCGACGGCAACGATGAATTTTTCCACTGCGAAACTTGCACGCGGATTCTGTACTACGCCGATCATTCGGCGGCTTCCGGTGCACAGGGAAACTCCGCTTCCGCGGCAGCATCCGCCGAACCGCCCGCCCGTGAAAATTAGCTGCCAAGTGACAGTGAATGATGAAACCAACGCACAAAACTTCCGGCAAATTGTTTGCCGAGCCTGAAACTCCCTCAGCGCGCTCGGAAGGCGCCTACACCGCGAACATCGACGGCGCGGCGCGCGGCAACCCTGGCCCAGCGGCGTACGGAGTCCTGGTCCGCAAGCCCGACGGCAAGACCCATGAATCCCTGGGGAAATATATCGGCCGCACCACCAACAACGTGGCCGAGTATTACGCGCTGATCGCGGCGCTCGATTACGCGGCGGCGAACGCGATCCGCCGCCTGCGCGTCTACAGCGATTCGCAGTTAATCGTGAATCAGATCAAAGGCATCTATAAAGTGAAGCATCCGGACCTGCGCCCGCTGCACGAGCGCGCGAAAAAACAGGCGGCGGCTCTGGAGAGCTTCACCATTCAGTACGTGCCGCGTGAAGAGAATCGCGAAGCCGATGAACTGGCCAACGCCGCGCTGGACAGCACCGGCGGCGTGAAGCCCGCCTACGGCTCCGAGTCCGCGAAGAAGCCGGGACCCGCCGCGCCGGCGGCGATCCTGCCGAAAACGGAATCTCCGGAAAAGCTGCTCTACCTGGAAGACCTGCACGTTGGACAGAAATTTACTTCCGGCACTTACCGCATGGATGAGGCGCGCATCAAGTCGTTCGCCGCGGAATTCGATCCGCAGCCGTTCCATCTGGACGATGCGGCGGCGCGGCACAGCGTTTTTCGCGGGCTCGCTGCAAGCGGCTGGCACACCGCCGGGGCGACCATGCGGCTGCTGGTGACCAGCGGATTGCCGTTCGCGGGGGGACTCGTCGGCCTCGGCGGAGAAATCTCGTGGGCCAGGCCCACCCGGCCGGGAGACACGCTGCGGGTGGAGAGCGAAATTCTGGCTATCACGCCTTCACGGTCCAAACCAAACCAGGCCTTCGTCACGGTGCGGAGCATTACTTACAACCAGAACGGTGAACAGGCCCAGGTGCTGACTTCAAAAATCCTCGCGTACCGGCGCAATGTAGCGGCAGCAGCGGAATAATTATTTTGCTGTCACATAGCGCGCAGGCAGCCCGTTCTGCGAATACCCAAATCTAGACAGAGGCGGCGGCTTCCGTAGCGCCGGAGCCGCGAAAATCGCTGCGCCCGGAATTTTCAAGTGACGAGTTAAACGGCGTGGCTTTTTTCAGAACGTAAGAACGATACAGCGTATCCCGCTGGTGCGGCACGTACCCGGCGTCCTGAATGATGCGGCGCAGTTCGCCTTCATTCGTGCGGTTGCGCACTCCGGCCGCGAACACCACGTTTTCCTCGATCAGAATGCTGCCCACATCGTCGGCGCCAAATTGCAGTCCCACCTGGCAGACCTTAATTCCCGGCGTGAGCCAGCTGGATTGGATGTGATCGATGTTGTCGAGATAAAGGCGGCTGATGGCCAGGGTTTTCAGATAATCGACCGCCGTGGCTTGCGGAATTTTCTTTCCGAGCGGCGTGTTGTCCGGCGCGAACATCCACGGGATGAACGCGGTGAAGCCGCCGGTATCTTCCTGAATGCGGCGCAGGCGCTCGAGATGATTCACGCGGTGGCGGTATTCCTCTCCGCAGCCGAACATCATGGTGGCGGTGGTGCGCATGCCCAGCGAGTGCGCCGTGCGGTGCATGTCTTCCCATTCGTCGGAGGTGCATTTCAGGCGCGAGATGCGCGCGCGAATTTCGTCATCCAGAATTTCCGCGCCGCCGCCGGGAATGGAGTCCAGTCCCGCGGCCATCAGGCGGGAGATGGTCTCACGCACGCTCAGGCCGGAAACTTCCGCGATGCAGCCGATTTCCGGCGCGGAAAAGCAGTGCAGATGCACTTGCGGGAAGCGCTGCTTCAGAGAGCGTAGAAGATTCTCGTAATACTCAACGCGCAAATCAGGATGCAGCCCGCCCTGCAGCAGGATGCCGGTGCCGCCCAGCTCGATCATCTCGGCGATTTTTTCATAGATCGACTCGAACGAGAGCAGGTAACCCTCCTTCGACCCGAGCGGGCGGTAAAAAGCGCAGAACGAGCAATATTCCGTGCAGAAATTGGTGTAGTTGATGTTGCGGTCGATCTGGTAGGTGACGATGCGCGGGTCGGTCTTCTTGCGGCGCACTTCCATCGCCGCCATCCCAATACCCACGAGGTCGTCGGAGCGAAACAGGTCGAGCGCTTCTTGTGGTGTCAGTCCCATGAATGAAATTCCTTCTTCGTTAGCGATCCGTTTGCGAACTGTTGCCTACCGCGCGACGCTTGCGCTGTTCACAAATTCCAGCTCGCGTGCCCGCGGGATCAGTCCGGCCTGCGCACATTCCTCATAATACCGCCGGAGCCCCGCGAGATTTTCCTCATCGAGCGAAAAATCGATATTTTCGGTCAGGTACCGCTCCAGCTCGCGCGGCGGAAGTTCGAGTTTGAGCGCAGCACCCTCGGCAATTTCGCCGATGCGCGACAAACCATAATCGCGCGACGCCCGGAAATCCGCGGCCATCTCCGGCGTGAGCACTCCGCGGCGCGCCACCCAGATCGCCAAAACCGCGGGCAGTCCGGTCATCTCTCTCCATTGCTGGGCCATATCGTACACGAAGAGCGTTTCGACGCCCTTGACCGGCTGCTCATCTTCTCCGCCGCAGCAGCATGTCCCGTCGGCGGACGGCACTTTGGCTTGCAGGGCGTCCACGCGAAGCCGCAGGCGCAGGGCGGGATCGCCGATCACCAGCGCCGCATCCGCGCGGGCCAGCATGGCATCCGGATCGGGCGGCATGTCGATGAATTCCGGTTCAATGTTCCAATGGCGCCGGCTGAGAATTCGCGCCAGACCCACAGTGCTGCGCGAATTCGTGTCCAGCGCAAAACTTTCGGCCATTTCGATGGGAACTTTGGAAACCACCAGCAGGCTGCGCACTTCCTGCTTGGAGGCGATCGCCATGCCGGGCAGGGCCACGACGTCATCCATGCGCTGGTACTCGATGGAGGGAATGATCCCGACGTCGGCTCGCCCGGCGCGCAAATCCTCGGCGCACTGAGAGGGCACAGCGAGAGATAGTTCGTACTTGCCGGCCAGCGGCCCGTCCGTAAAACCCCAGACCAGCGGCGCGGTATTCAGGAACTCCACGATGGAGATACGCAGTTTGCCCATAACGGTTCGTGCAAGGGGACCGTCCCAATATAGCACAGCGCCTTGGGCGTAGCGCCGCCCCGAGAGTAGCCTACGGCGGCAACCGGAGGTGGCGATTCCTCCGGGACTTTGATCTTCAAGTCTGTGCGGTCGAGAGTTTCAGGTACGCCAGGGGAGGGTGGGGACAAAAAAAGAGAGGCACCTGGCAGATTCACAAGCGCCTCTCTTACAGCCGAATCAAGATAAACCGTACCTCACTGGATCACCTCCTTCTCGACAGAGATGTCGATAAAACCAAGACCATTATAAATCCGTTTGGGGCGGCATGCCAATCGTGATTTCAAATATTTTCGATGCCTATGTGGCGCATGCTTTAGCTTGCGCAGTTTCACCGCTTCCGGGAATAACTACGGCGAAAACCACACTCCGCGAGCGAAAGCGCTACCGACGGGTGCCGCACCCTTAAGATTTATAAGGGTGCGGGTTTAGACTTTAGATTGTGTCCGAACTCTCCTGGAACGCTTTTCTGAGTTTACCAATATTCAAAATCAAAACCCGCACCCTTGAAAATCACAAGGGTGCGGCACCCGGGGTTAGTGGTTCAAATGACGCCACTATCCATGCGCCACACTGCCTTGACTTCCACCGCGCCACGGGGTTTACTTACGTCAAAATCACTCAGCTGCAAACTTGGGCTGACTCATACTTTCGATGCTCCCAGGGCGCGGAAAAATTCCGCCAACTAGGTCGCCGGGAACCGAAATGGAGCGAAGCATGCGAGACCGCAGGAATTTTCTGAAAACGGTCGCGGGAGCGACGACGGGAATGTTGCTTACGGGCGACGCGTTCGCCCGCGCCGCGCTGCAGGGCGCCGCGGCTGATTCCGGCGCTCCCGTGCAGCGACGCGAAGTTTCCATTGGCGGGCGGCGTGTGAAAGTCGTCGACGTGCATGCCCACTGCGTGATTCCGGAAGTCTGGGACATTGTGAAGGACACCAGCCTCGCTTCGAGCGCCGGCGGCAGGGCGCGCGGGCCCAACGTGATGGGGCCGGACCGGGTGAAGGCCATCGATCAGCTGGGAATCGACGTTCAAGTTTTGAGCATTAATGGATACTGGTTTTACGCCTCCACGGATCGCGACCTGGCCGCCAAGATCGTAAAGCTTCACGACGAAAAACTGGCGGAATGGTGCAACGCGCACAAGGATCGTTACGTGGCACTTTCTTCCGTGGCGCTGCAATTTCCCGATCTGGCCGCGGAACAGCTCGAGTACGCCGTCAAAAAATTGGGCGCGCGCGGTGCGGCGATTGGCGGGCACGTCAACGGCGAAGATGTATCGCTGCCCAAGTACGATCCATTCTGGGCCAAGGCTGAGGAGCTCGGGGTGCTGGTGTTCATGCATCCGCAGGGCGCGGAAAACGTGATCAAGCCGGATGCGTGGAAAGGCCGCGGCGATCTGGGCAATATCATTGGCAATCCGCTGGAGACCACGATTTTCCTTTCGCGCATGATTTTCAACGGAGCTTTCGACCGCTTCCCGGGCTTGAAACTCTGCGCGGCGCACGGAGGCGGCTACCTGCCTTCCTACCTTGGGCGCACCGAAGTCGCGTGCGAAGTTCGACCCAACGCCGATTGCGCCAACAAAAAACATCCGAGCGAATATTTGAAAAGCCAGGTCCTCGTGGACACCATTGTGATTTCCGATGAAGGATTGCGCCACTTGACGGCCGAAGTGGGAACGGGCCAGGTGGTCTTCGGCACCGACATGCCGTTTAACTGGCGCTCCAACGTGGATCTGGTTCTGAAGGCGCAGTACCTAAGCGACGCGCAAAAGGAAGCTATCCTCGGCGGCACGCTGGCGAAGTTGCTGCGAATTTGAACGCCGTAGCGTCCGCCTTCAGGCGGACATCCGTGACGCCGCCAAAGCGCCCGGCTAGCGGGTGCAGTACCAGGCGCGCGAACCGGCGAATTCGAGCCATGGTCAAGAGTTTTCTAATACGGGTCCCCGGAAAACCCTCGGTGAAATCCCCGGCCCCATCGTTTCCCGTCCCTGCCGGTCGGCGATGGTTTCTATACCGATGCGGCCCAACCGCAATGTTGCTCCTGCTGTTTTGCTGCGGGTCCGCTGCGAACGGCTTCGCGCAAAGCCGCGATGTGCTGTGCCGCGACGGCGCGGGCGAATTCGAGGCCTCGTACGTGAGCGGCGTCATCGCGCGAGTAGGCGCGACGAGGAATCTGGAGCTGGCCTCGCGCGCCTGCGACGCATCCCTCGCGTGGAGCGACCAGACTTTGAGCGTCGCGACCGGCGCCCCGGAGTTGGACATCGATGCGTTTGCCGTGGATCTCGGATTGGGCGCTCCGGTGGTCGCATTTCAAGTGAAAAAATCGAAGGCTGCCTGCTGCACCGAGTATCAGATTTATTCGCTGCACGCGCCGCCCGTCCTGCTGCGCACCATTACCGGCGGAGAATTTTTCAGCGCCGAGGACAGTGATCTCGACGGGCGCATCGAAATCTGGACGGGTGATGCCGCCGCGGTGGATGGCTTTGACGATTTGCGCCTGCGCGATGTGGATTTTGCGCCGCCGGTGATTTTGCGTTTTACAAAGGGAAAGCTGCTGGACGCGAGCGCCGAATTTCAACCCTACTTTGACCAGAAAATTGCCGACGTGCGGGCCAAGCTCGCTCCGCAGGATCTCGCCGCTTTCAAAAACAGCGATGGCCGGCTGGCAATCCCTGCCGCCGTTCCCGCCGCGGCAACGCCATCACCGCTGCGCAACGTGAAAGCGAGAGTACTGGAAATCGTCTGGGCCTATTTGTACAGCGGACGCCAGGAGCAAGCGTGGCGCGCGCTTTCCGAGATGTGGCCGGCAAGTGATCTGGAGCGCATTCGCGCGGCCATCTCCGGCGCGCGGGCCCACGGGATGCTCGCCCAGGTGGAGGGCACGTCGGTGCCTGTTCCACCAGGCCGCCAGATCCATGCGAAAATTTTTGACGGTACGGTTACCGTATCGTCCACGCCGGGAGTGACGCCCAAGGACGCCAAGCCCAAGCAGGAGATCACGCCGCCGCGAGCCATTCTGATGGAGCGCGAACCGCCGGCCGACGTCTACGAAGCGGAACTGTCGCGGACCGAATCTCTCTTGAAACTGGTCATCGATTCCGCGGGCAAGGTTCGCTCGGTCGAGGTGATGGGAACTTCGCAAACGGTTGACGAAGGGCTCATCAAGTCGACTGCGAATTGGAAATTCATTCCGGCTTTCAACGCCGGCGAGCCGGTAGCCAGCCAGATTTTTTTGGGTGTTTCGCTGAAGCGCTAGGCGTCGCCAGCGGCGCTTACGCTCCAAGAGCTCCTTGCGACCGCTGTATGGACACGGTAGACTTTCGCGTTTGAAAAATTGCAACGGATGGTGCTAATTCACCAGTTTTCCAGGAGATTTCCATGGCCAAAGGATATTGGATTTGCTTTTACCGCTCGATTTCGAATCCGGATGCCGTCGCGGAATACGCGAAACTGGCCGGGCCCGCGATCCAGGGCGGCGGCGGGCGCTTTCTGGGCCGAGGAATGCCCACGAAGACCTACGAAGCGGGAAAGAGCATGCGCACAGTAGTGATTGAATTTGACAGCGTGGAGCAGGCCACCAAAACGTTTGAGAGCCCGGCGTATCAAGCGGCGTGCCGGATTATCGACGGGGCGGCTGAGAGGGATATTCGGATCATCGAAGGCTTGGCCTGAAGCGATCGTGCGTTGTGCGACGAGTTGTTTCTGAGCGTCATCAGTCGCACGCCAGATCAGTCGCATCACAATCAGTCTTTGTAGGGTGCGGCTCTTGGCGCCATGTGCCGCCAGCAAATCGTTGAAGGGCACGGCTTCAGCCGTGCCGTAAAGCCCGGGAACAGGATGGCTTTAGCCGCTGGCCTGTTCCGCACCGAGTATTCGAAGGGATTCTTCAGACCCTGAAGTGGTTTTGCCTTGCTTTTGAGTTTGACGCTTGTCCGCACGTTTTGAGATTCCCAGCGGAAAGCGGACAGACTGAAGTCTGTCCTACGGTTCCCGCACCAGCGTCCAGATCCAACCGGCGAAAGTGGCCACCAGCAGCGGGTAGGCGAAAAAAGGCAGCGGCGACGTGAGCGGGTTCAGCGGCTGGCCCGAAAAAATCTCCGTCGCTGTAACCAGGAACAGCAGCGCCGCGAGATCACCCACCACGCGAATCCAGAAGTCAAATTCCCTGGGGAAATGCACCAGCACGAGGGCCGTGGCCCAAAGCGCGGCGCCGGCAGCAAATGCCGGGGCGCTGGCCTGAAGTCCCGCAGCCATTCCGGAAAGCATCACCGACTCGCCAATCGCAAAAATCAGGAATCCGGCGGCGACCGCATCGCAGCCTTTTCGAAAATACTTGATGGTCAGGAGAGCGGTAGCCACAATCAGCGCCAGGCTATCAATTTCCCATGCCAGGTTGCGGAGATTGTCGGAGCCGGCGAACGTGCCGGCCATTCCGAACACTCCCCCGAGCGCCAGCCCGACCGAGGCCGCGAGGTTGAGTTTCCTGTTAGCGCCTGTGTTCATCGAGTCTCCGCCGAGAGATTAAGAGCCGTGCTGCGTGCACCGGTAAATTCGTGACGTTCGCCTCGAGTCGAGGCGCAACATGCTTACCAAAATACGCTCAGGGTGGCAAGCGGCCGGATGGCGTGGGCGGAAGACTTGGCTGCCGCATCGCCCGCATGAACTTCTTGACACGATTAGTGACAACATTGTAGGGTCACTCCTGCGTGGAACTCGAAGCTTCCCTCGACTGGCTTTCGCTTTCGATGACGCCGGGCCTCGGCTCGCGGCTGACCGGTAAATTGCTGCGCCAGTTCGGATCTCCTACGGAAGTCTTCCGCGCGTCCCTGGCCTCGCTCGAAGCCTGCCACCTGCCCACGGCTCCGGCGCGAGCCATTCATTCCAAGCAAGCGCACCGGGACGCCGAAGCAGAACTGGCACGCGTACGCGGCATGGGCTGCCGCCTGCTAAATTGGAACGATCCGGAATATCCGCAAAGGCTGCTGGAGATTTACGATCCGCCTCCGCTGCTCTACGTGCGCGGAGATGCCGGCGCACTGAACCGGCATTCCATCTCGATGGTGGGCACGCGGCGGCCAACTCCCTACGGCAATCAAATTGCCGAACGCCTGGGGCATGATCTGGCGGCGCGCGGCCTGACCATCGTCAGCGGCATGGCTCGCGGGATTGACAGCTTGTCGCATCAAGGCGCCTGCCGGGCTCCGCACGGCGCGCCCGTCGGCGTGCTGGGCACCGGAGTGGACGTCATCTATCCCAAGGAAAACAAAAAGCTGTTTGCGGAAGTGGAAAAGCGCGGCGCGCTGATCAGCGAGTTCCCGTTGGGAACCCATCCGGCGCCGGAAAATTTCCCGGTGCGCAATCGTGTGGTGGCCGGAATGTCGCTGGGCATCATCGTGGTACAGGGCGCGCAATATTCAGGGTCCTTAATTACTGCGCGGCTGGGCATGGAGTTCGGCCGGGAAGTCTACGGAGTGCCGGGAAACGTCACGGTAGACGTCAGCTTCGCGCCCAACCAGATGATCAAGCAAGGCGCCAAACTGGTGACTTCTTGGGAGGATGTGGTCGAAGAGCTGCCGACGGAAATACGCGCCGAGCTGTTTCCGGTAGAGGCGACCACCAGCGCCGAGCGCGCGTCCCTGTTTGAGGAGGCTCTTTCGCCGGTGGAGAAGAAAGTCTTTGCTCTGCTTGGAACCGATGAATCGATTCACGTCGACGAACTGGTGGAAAGGGCGGAACTAAACTCTTCGGAGGTCCTCGCGGCGTTATGCGCGATGGAGATGAAAGGGATCGTCCGGCAGATGCCGGGAAAGCAATTTATCAAAATTCTGCTCTAGCGGGTTTTTGCTTCCAGCGCGGATGACGAACCTCAAAACATGGATATTGGCCTGCTAAATCGCTGAAATTACAGCTCCCTACGCGAAGGTAAGCCCGCGAATAGAATCGAGAAGGACACAAGCCGCATCTATCAAGCGTTGACAAACGGTACAAATGGGGGCCACGCTAGGAGAACGAAAGGGAAAAACGCTTCCCATGGGGAGCGTCGAGGTCTGGAAATAAGACATGGGAAAATCGCTGGTTATCGTCGAATCGCCTGCTAAAGCGAAGACGATTAACAAATATCTGGGACGCAACTATACGGTCAAGGCCTCTTACGGGCACATTATGGATCTGCCCAAAAAGGTCCTGGGCATTGACATCGCGCACGGGTTTGCGCCTACGTATGAAGTCAATCCGGATAAAGAGACTGTTGTCACACAGTTGCAGAAAGCGGCCTCTACCGCTGACGCCGTCTATCTGGCGGGCGACCCGGACCGCGAGGGCGAAGCCATCTGCCAGCACCTGGCCGATGTGCTAAGCGGACCCAAACTGGAATTTCTTACCGAAGAGGAAAAGGCTGAAGAAACAAACGGGAACGGCAAAAAGGGCAAAAAGAAGGCCAAGAAACCCGCCAAGCCGGTGAAGAAGGCAGTGGCCAAGGGCAAGCCGGTTATCGCCCGCAAAAATATCTATCGCGTCATGTTTAACGAAATTACCTCCAAGGCCATCAAGGCGGCCTTCGAGCATCCCGGCGAAATCAATGAGAACCTGGTGGACGCACAGCAGGCGCGCCGCGTGCTGGATCGCCTGGTGGGCTACAAGATATCGCCGCTGCTGTGGGACAAGGTGCGCCGGGGCCTTTCCGCCGGGCGCGTGCAAACCGTGGCGCTGCGCCTGATCGTTGACCGGGAACTGGATATTCGCGCGTTCATCCCGGTGGAGTACTGGACCATCCACGCGGCCCTGGGCGCCGGCGAGCCGCCCTCGTTCGAGGCCAAGCTCACCAAATTCAAGGGCGAGGATATTGAGATTCACACGCAGGCGGAGGCGGATGCCGTCGTGGCCGCCGCCGGAAGCGCCGAGTGGAAGGTAGCCAGCGTCACGCAGAAGGAAAAGCGACGCTTCGCGCCGCCGCCGTTCACGACGTCCAAGCTGCAGCAAGCCGCCTACAATCGGCTGCGCTACACCGCAAAGCGCACCATGGGCCTCGCTCAGCGCCTCTATGAGGGCATTGAACTCGGCCAGGAAGGCTCGGTGGCGCTGATCACCTATATGCGCACGGATTCGGTGCGCGTATCGAATGACGCGCTGGATCAGGTGCGCGGGCTGATCGGTTCCAAGTACGGACAGCCCTACCTGCCGGAAAAACCCAATTTCTTCAAGTCCAAGAAGGATGCGCAGGACGCGCACGAAGCCATTCGCCCGACCGACGCCGCCCGAACTCCAGAGGATGTGCGGCCGTTTTTGAGCGAGGACATGTTCAAGCTCTACCAGTTGATCTGGCAGCGCTTCGTGGCTTCGCAAATGGTTCCCGCGGTGTTCGACCAGACCACGGTCGATGTGGCCGCGGGCGACTACACTTTCCGCGCCAGCGGCTCGGTGCAGAAATTTGACGGCTACCTGGCGGTGTACCAAGTGTCAGCGGATGACGATGAAGACGCCGATCCGGAATCGGGCAAAGCCCTCTTGCCGCCGCTCAGCGAGGGCGAGACGCTGCGGCTGGAAACGCTGCGGCCGGACCAGCACTTTACCGAGCCGCCGCCGCGCTATACCGAAGCGACGCTGGTGAAGGAGCTGGAAGAAAAGGGCATTGGGCGCCCGTCGACCTACGCTTCCATTATTTCGACGATCGTCGAGCGCGAGTACGTCACCAAGGATCAGGGACGTTTCGCTCCGACTATGCTGGGCGAAAAAGTGAGCGTCCTGCTGGTGAAAAGCTTCGAGGATATTTTCGATGTGGGCTTCACCGCCCGCATGGAAGAGGAACTCGACGAAATCGAGGATGGCAAACTTCCCTGGAAGCGCGCGGTCAAGGAATTTTACGGCCGCTTTGCCGCCGATCTCGAACAGGCCAAGGACGAGATGGAATCCTACAAAGCGGGGATTCCCACCGGGCAGAAGTGCGAGAAGTGCGGCGAGGGCGATCTCCTCGAGCGCATCAGCCGCCACGGCTTCTTCCTGGGGTGCTCGCGCTATCCGGATTGCGATTTCATCCGCGACCTTTCACCGGAACTGCCTCCCGACGACGGCAAGATCGAAGCCTGCGACAACTGCGGCCGCGAAATGATCATCAAGAAGGGCCGCTGGGGAATGTTTCTGGCCTGCACCGGCTACCCGGATTGCAAGACCACGCGCCGCCTGAAGGCCGGCACGCGAAAGGCTCTCCAGCCGGACGAACTACTCGACGAAAAATGCCCAGAGTGCGGCTCACAACTGGTGAAGAAACACGGACAGTACGGTGAATTTACCGGCTGCACCGCCTACCCCAAGTGCAAGTTCATCCGCGCCAAGACCCTGGGCATCAAGTGCCCAAAGTGCGAGACCGGCGAGCTGACCGAGCGTGTGGCTAGAAAAGGCAAACGGCGCACATTCTACGGCTGCAACAAATATCCCGATTGCGATTTCACCACGCCGCACTTGCCGATCCCTGAACCGTGCCCGAAATGCGGCGCGGCCTTCATTGTCGAGAAGCGCGGCAAGCTGGGCGCAGTGCGAACCTGCATCAAAGAAGGATGCGATTGGGAAGCGGAAGTGCCGGAAGTCCCCGCCGCCGGCGTTCCCGAAACTGTCGGCACGGCTCAATCCTGAATGGCGCGCTAGCGCGCTCTCCCGGATCGGCAGCCGGACTCTTGAACGCCGCGGGTTATCGCAAGAACATTCGCCCGGCCTCGCTCATTGAATTGGCGTTTGGAATTCCGCGCAGGGGATCATGGAAACCGCAGTAAAGCAATTCGTGAACTACCTGAGTTCGGTGCGCAATTCCTCGCCGCACACGATTCGCAGCTATGAACACGATCTCGCGCAATTCCTCAATTTTCTAACGCCCCCGGGCGCCGCGATGCCGGCCCTCCAGGATGTAACGCACCTGATGATCCGCGAGTTCCTCGCGCAGTTGCATGACCAGCGGCTGGAAAAGTCCACGATTGCCCGAAAGCTCGCGGCGATCCGCTCTTTTTTCAAATACGCGGTGCGCGAGGGCTTGATTGTGCGCAATCCGGCGCGCATGGTGGCGACACCGAAATTGCCGAAGCGCATCCCCGCGGTTCTGAGCGCCGAAGATCTCAATGCGTTTCTCGACAGCGTGGCCACGGAAACGCCCCCCGGCGCAACGGGCCGGAAACGGAAACCCTCGAAGGACGGAAGCCGCCTGATGGTCCGGCGGGACCGCGCGATTCTCGAAATGCTCTACGCCTCCGGCTTGCGGGTCAGCGAATTGACGGGGATGAACCTCAGCGACATGGACCGCAACGATCTCATGCTCCGGGTGCGCGGCAAGGGCCGCAAGGAGCGCATCGTACCCTACGGTGGAAAAGCCCAGCAGGCTCTCGAAGCGTACGAGCCGCTGCGCGAGCAACTCCTGAGAAAGTCCGGATCGAACGGTGACCGGCAAGCCGTTTTCCTGAATCATTTTGGCGCGCGTCTGACCTCGCGATCGGTCGCCCGCATCGTCAAAAAATATGCGCGGCTGGCGAATGTAAACTGGGATTTGCATCCGCACTCGCTGCGCCACGCCTTTGCCACGCACCTGCTGGCCGACGGAGCGGATCTCCGCGCCATTCAGGAATTGCTGGGGCACTCCTCGCTGTCCACAACGCAGCGCTACACGCACGCCACAATTCGCCAGCTGTTGGAAGTCTTCGACAAGGCGCACCCGCGGGCATAACCGCAGCGGTATCGTCACCATTCTTTGTTCCAAATCCCGCAAAATGCGGCAAAGCCGGCGAGGACTTGCGCGACAAAGGCTCGGATTACTCCTCCGCGGTTTCAGGGATGGCGGGGTTGGCAATCTTTGACCGGCGGCGGCGAAAGAAGAACGTCAGGTGCCTGGCGCTGCACTGGCGGCAGCGGAACGGCCGGATCAGCAGAAGCAGCAGAATGGTCCATTCCAGAACGCCCCGGCGGTGTGAGCGCAAAACATCTTCGCTGCCGCAGAGGGGGCATCTCCGCGTTCCCGGCCAAAGTGAGATGGCGTGCGTTCGGCCCATGGCTCCGAAAATATATATCGCGAAGCGATAATACTCCGAAAGAATCGTCTCCGAAAAGAGGCAATTGCCGCACGGGTTCCGTCTGAGTTATCCTCTGCACACTGCGCCAGGGGTGGTGTTCGCGGCGATCGTTCTTGGGCCGCTTCAGGACGGCAAACTGCCGGGCGGATGGTTCGTGCGGCGTGGAGCGTTCGGGAAATGCGCGCGCGTCGCCGTTCGGAGCCGCGGTAAATTGCAACACCAAGGCAACACAGGGAGACCACGGGCAAATGAAATTCTTTCAACGAAATATCTATTTCGTTCTGGCTTGCATCGCGTTCGGACTGTTCGCTTCCCCCGCCAAAATGCTGGCCCAGACGGATGAGATTCAGGTATACGACGCGGAGATCGAGGATCAGGGGAAGTTCAACATCATGGTCCACAACAACTTCACTCCGATCGGACGGAAGACCCCGGACTTTCCCGGCGGCATCATTCCCAACCACTCGGATAACGGCGCGGTCGAGTGGGCGTGGGGGGTGACCCCCTGGTTCGAGCAGGGACTTTACTTCCCCGTGTATTCCGCGTATTCCCCGGGGCGCGGCGGTTCGCTGAACGGTTTCAAGATTCGCGAGTTGTTTGTTCGGCCACACGCGCACGATCATACTTTCTTTTACGGGGTCAACTTCGAGTTCAGCGTGAACTACAGCTACTGGGAATCCAAGCGCATCACTTCGGAGGTGCGGCCGATCGTCGGGGTGCACCTGCACCAGGTGGATTTCGTCTTCAATCCGATCGTGGACACCGATTACACCGGAGGGTTCGGGAACCTGGAATTCGTTCCGGCCACGCGCCTGGCCTACAATTTCAATGACAAGTGGGCCGCGGCCCTCGAGGAATATTCCGATGACGGCCCTCTGCGGAAATTCCTTCCGAGACGCGATGAGTTTCACGAAGTCTGGGCGGTGGCGGATCACAACACCAAGTGGCTGAATATCGAGACCGGCATCGGCTTCGGTGTGAGCCATGGAGCCGACAAGCTGACGCTGAAGCTGATGCTTTCCCGCGATCTGAACTGAGACCGCATCCATTTGCGTGAACCTTCGGCCGACCTCGTGAGCCTGGCGTGACCAGTCCAGAAAATTCAGCCTGACGTTCCGAGCTCAAGGTACAAGGAGGCGTGATGCCGGTGGAACGCCTGATTGAATACGATAACGCTTCTCCCGAAGTGCGCGCCGTGTACGACGATATCCGCGCCACCCGCAGGACCGATTTCATCAATAACTTCTGGAAGGCCCTGGCCAACGATCCCGCGACGCTCAAACGCACCTGGGAATCCATCAAACAGATCATGGCGCCGGGAGCGCTTGACGCGCTAACCAAGGAACTGCTCTACATCGCCGTGAGCGTCACCAACCAGTGCCCCTACTGCATCGCTTCACACACCGCCTCCGCGCAAAGCAAGGGGATGACCCCGGAGATGTTTCACGAACTGATGGCGGTCGTGGGCATGGCCAATGAAACCAATCGTCTGGCCGCCGGCTACCGGGTGGAGATTGACGACGCGTTTGCGCTCGGCTCGAAGTGAGCCCGCGGGACAGGCTGCGCGGAAAGAACTCCTAACGTGTCATTCTGAGCGGAGCGAAGAATCTCTCTTCGATTTACGCACGAAGGAAAAACAAAGAGGGATTCTTCGCTTCGCTCAGAATGACAAGACACTTTTTTCCGCGCCTCCAGGGCCGTCGCTGCTTTCTATATAATTCCGTTTTATATATCTCACAACTATTATAAATTTGATCTGCTTGCCCTTTTCGTGTGAAATGGATGCTGTGGGAGAGTGCCATGGATACCGTACGCATTTTTGACACGACGCTGCGAGACGGCGAACAATCCCCCGGGTTCTCCATGTCGGTTCCGGAGAAAGTCCGCATGGCCCGGCAGCTTGAGTCGCTCGGCGTGGACATCATCGAGAGCGGCTTCCCCATTGCCTCCGCCGGAGACTTGGAAGGCACGCGCGCGGTGTGCCGCGAGATTCGCGGCTGCACTGTGGCGGCGCTGGCGCGCGCGCGGCGCGACGATATCGACGCGGCGCTCGAAGGCTTGGCCGGAGCGGCGCATCCCCGGCTGCACACATTTCTCGCCACTTCGGACCTGCACCTGGAATACAAGCTGCGCTTGACGCGCGCCGAGGCCCTCGAAGCCATCTCCAACAATGTGCGCCACGCCCGCGAGCATTGCGCGGAAGTGGAATTTTCCGCCGAGGACGCCAGCCGCACCGACATCAAATTCTTGTGTGAAGCCGTCAGCCGCGCGGTAAGTGCCGGAGCTACGATTATCAACCTGCCGGATACCGTCGGCTACGCCGTGCCGGAGGAGTACGCCGCCATGTTCCGCCGCGTCATCGAGCATCTGGACGGCGCGGACGGTGTGACGCTCAGTGCGCATTGCCACGACGATCTGGGCCTGGCTGTTGCCAATTCCCTGGCCGCGGTGCAGGCGGGCGCGCGCCAACTGGAGCTGACCATCAACGGCATCGGCGAACGCGCCGGCAACGCCGCGTTGGAGGAAGTCGTCGTGCTGCTCAGCGTCCGGCAAAACACTCTGGGCGTAAAAACCAACGTAAAACTGAACCAGCTGTTCGCCTCCAGCCGAATGCTGACGGAAATT
>DATGJQ010000068.1:0-2414 GCA_035295105.1 Candidatus Acidiferrales bacterium
AGTTGGGCATCACGCCGATCACCACCAGATCGAACTTCTCGATCTGGTCCCCGGCAAAAATAGTGTACGCCTCGCCCTTCATGCCGGGCTGAATCTGCGAAAGCGGGAAGATTTCGGGATCAGCGGCCTTGAGGGCCGGTGCGATAAAGCACACAAATAAAGCGGCGAGCAGAAGACGCCTGCAGGCAGGGAAGAGGCGTGCCGGGTGACCTGTTCTGTCCATCTGCATTAAACTTCCATGATACGCGTGCTGACTGGGGGAATCAATGATTGGGCCCGCGCGGGAATGGCGGCGTTAGAGCAAGCAGATGCTGACTCCAGTAGGACAGGCTTCAGCCTGTCTGGCTTAGATTTACGCATGACGCTGATCAAAACCAGACAGGCTGAAGCCTGTCCTACCTTGCCACCTGCGACCAAAACAGGAATCTCTCATCCAATCCAAACGAGTGGGCAGCGCAGGTTGCCAGGAGCCACCAAAATGCAAATCGGCGTGGACAGTTTTGCAGCAGCGATTTCCGACCCGGTTACCGGACAGGTTCTCAAGCCCGTCGATCGAATGCAACATCTGCTCGAAGAGATCGAGCTTGCCGACCGCGTGGGTCTCGACGTCTTCGGAATCGGAGAACACCATCGCGCCGAGTTCCTCGATTCCGCGCCGGTGGTGATTTTGTCCGCGGCCGCCGCGCGCACTAAAAATATTCGCCTCACCAGCGCCGTTACGGTGCTCAGCGCCGCCGATCCGGTTCGCGTGTTCCAGGAATTCGCCACGCTGGATCTGATTTCGCACGGGCGCGCAGAAATCGTTGCCGGGCGCGGCTCGTTCGTCGAGTCCTACCCGCTGTTCGGTCTGAATCTCGAAGACTACGATTCGCTGTTCGCCGAGAAACTCGAATTGCTGCTGACGATCCGCGAGAATACGCACGTCCAGTGGTCAGGCAAGCATCGTGCTCCGCTGACCGGACAGGCAATCTACCCCCGCCCGCTGCAAAATCCGCTGCCGATTTGGGTGGGTGTCGGAGGAACGCCAGAGTCCTTTGCGCGCGCCGGCATCCTCGGGCTGCCGCTAATGGTGGCGATCATCGGCGGCGAGCCCAAGCGGTTCCGCCCGCTGATCGACCTGTATCGCGAAGCCGGTCGCCGCGCCGGACATTCGCCGGACAAACTCGCGGTCGGCCTGCACTCCATCGGTTTTCTGGGAGACACCACCAAGGAAGCGGCGGACGATTTCTTCCCGGGTTACGCGCACACCTTCACCGAAATCGGCAAGGAGCGGGGCTGGCCGCCGACAACGCGCGCGCAGTTCGACGCCGTGCGCGGGCCCACGGGCGCGCTGCTGATTGGCGACGCCGAAACGGTCACGAAGAAAATATTGTATGTGAACGAAGTGCTTGGGGGTCTGTCGCGCATTACCTTCCAGATGGGCGTTTCGACGCTGCCGCATCCGAAAATGCTGCGAGCGATAGAGATCCTGGGCACGCAAGTGGCTCCCGCTGTACGCAAGCAGCTCACAGCGATCCCGGCGCGTGCGTGAAGCCGAATCATTTCCGGAAGTTGGAACTTAGAGTTGGAAGCGGAAGAGCACTCAACTTCTCGGCAAGGCGCTTGGAGGCGCCGTCGCCGGCGGAATTCTCTGAATCATCGGGGCCACCTGAATCGCCCCTCCTGCGGGAGCGAGTAGCTTGAGCGAGACGCTCAGCACCAGCGCGCCCAGCAACACTTCCCCCGGAAACGCGTAACGGTACATCCACTTCAGTTGGTCGAGGCCTAAAAGAGCTTGCGGCGAAACAATCATCCACGCGCCCACGCCCAGCAGGATCCAGCCCATCACTTTGCCGGGAGTCAACATTTGACCCTGGCGTGCGTTGGACTCCGACTCGTTCTGAATTTTTCGCAGCGCAGGATCTTCGGGTTTCAAGTAAGTGCAGAATCGGTCGTTGAGAAGCGCGCCCACCAGGCCGTCGTTGGTGGTGTTGCCGGCGGTCGAGAACATGGGAATCAGGCCGGAGTACATGGTGACGAATGTCGCCACGAACACGTCAACATCGCGCACGTGCATCAGCACCGCTACGATCGGTGACATGAAAAATGCCGCGCCGCCGGGAATGCCTGGAGATTCCAGGCCCAGAATCAGCACGGGGGGAATAAGCGTCAGGATTTCGGCCATGGAAATCGGAAAATTGAGGAGACGCGCGACGGAGATGGTGACTAGCATGACTGACATGGTCGCGCAGCTTTTGTTCATCACCGTGCCGAAGACGATGGAAACTTCGGCCATTTCGCGCGGCAGACCCAGTTCCGATTCCGCCGAGACCACGTTCATCGCCAGCGTTTCGTACGACCCGCCCGTGCCGAAGCCCGTCGGCCAAACTGACGCGTAGTAGGAAGCGAGCTGTTTCCAAGTACGCTTCGACGTC
>DATGJQ010000069.1:0-16006 GCA_035295105.1 Candidatus Acidiferrales bacterium
GACTCGCCTTCCTGAGCCGCTTCGGCTAAGATGAAGTGTTTTTCTCTGCCAGGAGAGACCTGCAAGGAACATGTCCACGACTTCAAGCGCACCGGGAAAGCCGGCAGGCGAAATTCGCGTGAGGTTTGCGCCTTCGCCGACGGGATATCTGCATGTCGGGGGCGCGCGCACCGCCCTGTTTAACTGGTTTTTCGCGCGCGGCCGCGGCGGCACCATGGTCCTGCGCATTGAGGACACGGACGTCGAACGCAATCGCCCGGAACTGGTGGAGGGAATTCTTGACGGCCTGCGCTGGCTCGGCGTCGACTGGGATGAAGGGCCGTACTTTCAGTCCCAGCGCCTGGAGTTGCATCGGGAAGCGGCCATTAAGCTTGCGGCACAGGGATCCGCCTACTACTGCGACTGCCCGGCGGAGAAATACGCAGGCGGCGACGCGGTGGAGGAAACCGAGGACGCAAAAAAAGAGCAAGGGCCGCGGCGAATCACCCGCTGCGCGTGCCGCGAAGGCAAATCAGGCTTGAGCGCGGAAAACGCCGCGATCCGTTTCCGCGTTCCGCTCGGCGGCGTGACTCGGTTCAACGACGCTGTTTTCGGACCGCGCGAAGTTTCCAATGACGAGATCGAGGACTTCGTCCTGCTGCGCTCGCCGAAGGAGGGCCAGGCGCGCGGCGGCCCGACCTACCAGTTGAGCGCGGTGGTCGATGACATCGAGATGCGCATCACCCACGTAATTCGCGGTTCGGATCACATTTCCAATACTCCCAAGCAGGCATTGCTGTATCTCGCGCTGGGCGCCACGCCGCCAGTCTTTGCCCACGTGCCGCTGATCCTCGGGCCGGACCGCACGCGGCTTTCCAAGCGCCACGGCGCGACCAGCGTCGGTTCGTATCGCGACGAAGGATTTTTGCCAGAGGCGTTCCGGAATTTTCTGGCGCTGATGGGCTGGTCGGCGGGCAATGAAGAATTCATGCGCACCGCGGAAATCGTCACGCGGTTCTCCCTCGAAGGCGTGAGCCGCACCAACGCCGTTTTCGACCGGCCGAAGCTGGAATGGTTCAACACGCAGTACCTGCAGCGCCTTCCGATCGAGGAGCTGCTGCCCGCGGTGCAGGGCGAGCTGGAGCGTTCCCAACTGTGGCAGCCCGAATGGGCCGCTGAAAAACGCGAGTGGTTTTCCAAAACCGTGGACCTGCTGCGCCCGCGCACGCGCCTGCTCCCGGATTTCTCCACGTGGGCGCGCGCCTTTTTCAGCGATTCCTTTGAATACGATCCGCAAGCCCGCGAAAAATTCTGGAAGGATGAGCGCCTGGGCGCGATGCTGGGAAAACTGGCTGACGCTCTCGCGGCCCTCGCGGACTGGAATCACGACGCCTGCGACCACGCGCTGCGCGAACTCGCCGCCGCCGAAGGTGTAAAGGCCGGCCTGCTGATCAACGCCACGCGCGTAGCAATCGTAGGTCAAGCCGTAGCCCCGCCGCTATTTGAAACCATGCTAGTAATCGGCCAAGAGCGAGTAGTAAACCGCCTCCGCACCGCCAGCCGCACCCTAACCCAGTAGGACAATGCTTCAGCGAGCCTGATTTAGACCAAAGTAGGGCAAAAGTCGAAATCCAGTGGCAGAGCCGGGGTGCCGCACCCTTGAGACGTTCAAGGGTGCGGGTTTAGATTCCACACGATTCATACCGCAACCGGAGATTAGTGGCCTGCAGGAGATTTCTCAGCAGGCGCCGCGGAAAAAATATCCGCATGCGCGGGATGCGAAGGGGTATCCACCGCGGCGATTTCCAGGTCCGCAGTAACGGGAATCTTGGTAGGCGGCAGGCAGGCTTCCTGGTTGCATGCCTGGTAGGCCAGAGTGAGGGCAAGTTTCTGCGGCCCGATCGGCGCGGTGCCGCTGGTGCGCAGCTTCATCATCACCGTGAACGAGCCTTCGTAAACGCGCAGCGGCGTCTTGGAAAATTGAAACGCGCGCATCACCCCGCGCGGATAGGTCGTCTCCACCAGAAATACGCCGGGAGCGAGTTCCGCGGTGACTTTGGTGGGAATTAAGTAATCTTCCGAAGGCACGTGCGCGTTGATGTGAAAGTTCGGAGAGATTTTTGCCACGATGGCGACCTGAAAGGCGCGGCCGCGCGGCACCGGCTGCAGGGAAACGTACGCCTGAGGTTGCAGGACGTTGGCCGCGGCGGGAATGTCTTGCGCCGATGCATTTACGCCAAGGGCGGCCAGCGCCAGAAACACAATTCGCGCAAACAGCCGCGGGCCAGGATTGCCGCCAGCATGCGTGGGCATGCGGGTGATTCGCAACGCGCTTTCAATTGGTGAGTTCATAGTTTAAACGGTCACAGGACTGCCAAGTTGCTCGCTGAGGATTCGCCCCATCAACTGGATCAACGTCTCGCCCGTCTTTTCCAACACAAATGTCCCCGCAACATCCGACCAGGCCAACTTGAAGCTGGTGGTCAGCGCGGAAATCCAAATCTGCCGCACCGGTGTTTGCGGGCTGATGACAAAACGGGTTTCATCGTCGTCCTCAAACAGCACTTCGAGCTTGCCGCCTCCACCCTCCACTTCAAATCCGCGCTCGTCGCCGACTGCTTGCAGGCGGCGAAGCAGCAAATCAAATGCCTCATCGCAGCGCTTCTTAAATGCTTGTTCATCCATGGTGGGTACAGATTAGCGCGAAGCTGGGGCGCGGGCAAGGCGGGTGGCCAGCGGCTACTGAAAAAGCGGCAGGCGCTCGCGTCGAGAAACCATCGCCTTCAAAACCATTTGCGCGAAGTGCGGCTTTATGATACTTCAATGACCAAGAGGTGTCACGAATGATGTCAACGCAACCTCACGTCGTACCGTACTTCGTCGGCCTGGAAATCAACTATCGCGAACTTGCCGTGTGGTCGCGGTCTATGGATCTGGTCGAAGTGTGTTACCAACTCTCCAGACGCCTGCCGCAGTCAGAAGCTTACGGGCTCGCCAGCCAAATTCGACGCGCCGCCGTTTCGATTCCTGCGAACATCGCTGAGGGGCACGGCAGAAGAAGCCTGAGCGAGTACATTCAACATCTATCGATTGCCAACGGCTCGCTGGAGGAGCTGGAAACCCATCTGATGATTTCCGGCAGGATCGACTATCTCGAGGAAAATGAAATCATCTCCGCGCTCGAGGCCAGCGCGGAAATTGGAAGGATGCTTGGCAGCCTCATCGAAAACCTGCGCGACAAGAGAGCCTGAAGAATCTCATTCATACCGCAGCGCATCCACCGGATCGAGGCGCGCGGCTTTCACCGCCGGATAGATCCCGAAGAAAAGTCCCACCGACATCGAAACAATCACGCCCAGCAGAACCGCCCACAGCGGCACGCTCGAAGGCAGTCGCGGAAACACCACATTCAACACCAGGCTGATGGCAATTCCGAGCGCCACGCCGATCACGCCTCCGGCCCCGGTGAGCACGATGGCTTCCGTCAAGAACTGCCAGATCACGTCGCGCCGCCGCGCCCCAATCGCCTTACGCACGCCGATTTCCCGCGTGCGCTGCGTGACCGACATCAGCATGATGTTCATCACGCCAACCCCGCCCACCAGCAATCCGATCGAACTGACCACTGCGATCAGCAGCGCCACCGAACCGGTGATCTGCTTGAATTGCGCGGCCACTTCCTCCGCGGAAGACAATCCGAAATTCTCCGGCGCGGAATACGGCACGTGCCGCGTGCGCCGCAGCACCGCGCTGATTTCGTCCTTGGCTTCTGACATTTTTCCGGGATAGGTCTCGGCGCCGATAAAATGCTCGTCATCGGCGGGATGGTGCTTGCGGTAGGTGTGGTAGGGGACCAGGACTTGCTTCTCCACCGGCGGGTCCTGAAAGAGTTCGCCCTTGCGGTGCTCGAAGACGCCGATCACGCGGTAGGGAAATCCCTCGACGTAAATAATCTTGTCCAGCGCGTTGCCGTCCGGAAAAAATGTTTTGCCCAGATCGTAGCCGATGACCGCCACGTCCTCGCGGTGGTTGTCTTCGGCTTCGGTGAAATAGCGGCCGATGTACGTTTTCGCGTTGTAGACGTCGGGATAGTAAATGTCCGAGCCGGAATAATTCAGGCCGCTAACTTCCTTGTCCTGGTAGCGCGCGGTGATCACGGGAGGGCGGTGCATGTCATAGATGCGCTGCATGACTGATACGGAAACTTCCTTCACCGCCGGGCACTGTTCGCGGATGGCCTGCGCGTCTTCATAGGTCAGCGGCTTGCGGTTGCGCTCCTCGGCGGTCATGCGGCCGGTGTTGATGCCGGGTGACACTTTAAAAATCCAAACCGTATTGACGCCGTAGTCGGCCAGGTACGCGGTCACGTCTGAGTAGAAACCTACCAGGATCGAAGCCACAGTGATCAGCGCGGTGATCCCAATGACCACGCCCAGCACGGTGAGGAACGAACGCAGCTTGTTCTCCCGGAGCGTGTCCAGGGCCATGGCCGCATTTTCGCCGAGTGCCATTCGCATAAAATTCCGCCAAACCAAAATTTCCGGCTGTGGCTCAGACCTCCTGCCGCAGCGCTTCAATCGGGCTGAGGTTCGCGGCTTTGCTCGCCGGATACAGCCCGAAGAAAACGCCCACGGCCGTCGACACCGTGAGGGCAATGATCACCGCCGAAATCGGGACGTGCATCGGCACCGGCGTGTTCGCGGCGATGACCAGGGCGAACACGTAAGCCAGGGCCACGCCAATAATTCCGCCGATGGTGGACATCACCGCCGTCTCGGTGAGGAATTGCAAAAGGATATCGCCGCGTCGCGCGCCCAGGGATTTGCGCAGCCCGATCTCGCGTGTGCGCTCGGTGACGGTTGCCAGCATCACGTTCATGATCACCACACCGCCAATCACCAGGAACACTGCGACAATTCCCACCATGGAAGCCGCCAGCGCCCCGGTGATTCGCTGGAATAATCCCACCAGCGAACCGCCGTCCACGATGCCGAAATTGTCCGGCTCGCTGGGACTCAAGTGCCGCCGCGCGCGCATCAGCGATTGCAATTCGTCCTGGGTGCGCGCCATCCAGCCTCCGCCGCGCGTTTCCACGTTAATTCCCAGGCTGGTGGCGCCCGTGGAGTAGAACTTCATCCACGTCTCGATGGGGATGTACACGTAATTGTCCTGCGTCTGGCCCAGCACCGTGCCGATCGGTTTGCCCACGCCCACAATTTCATACGGACGCCCGTCCACATCGATTTCCTTGCCGATCGGGTCGGTGCCCGGAAAAAGTTTGTCGGCGACATCCGAGCCGATCAGCGCAACGTAGGACCTGTGTTCATTGTCGATATCGGTGATGTAGCGGCCCGACGCCGGGCCTTCCGTCTTCATGTCGCCAATGTTCGCGGTCACGCCGTAAATCGTGGTGTCTTCGACGGTCTGGCCATTGGCCTTGGTGCGGCCGAGGGTGCTCGCCTGTGCGCCGATGCGCAGGGCCAGCCTGGAATTGTCGCGCAGGTACACGTAGTCGTCCCAGGTGATGGGCTTATTCCGTCGCGTGGCCTTCACCACCGCGTCCATATCCGTAAGGATCGGAAACCGCAAAACCAGGAAAACATTCGAGCCAAGGTTGGCGATGCGGTTCGCGACGTACAAATTCACCCCGGAGATCAACGCCACCACCATGATCAAGGTGGAAACCGACAGGACGATCCCCAGCAGCATGAGAAACGAGCGCATCTTGTGCGTGCGCAGGGTTTCCAGCGCCACGCCGACCGGTTCACGAAAAGAATGGAGTCTGGGTTTCATGCGCCGCGCGCCAAGCTTCTATTGTTTCATATGCGCTGCGCGCGAGGAAGTTTCATGCGGAGGCAGTGTTTCTCGAAGGTTTGATGCTCGTCACTCACGAATTACAGCGGGGAAGTCAGCCTAGTTATCGATCGATGGGGTAGACCCTCACCAACATATTTGTGGGTCGCGGCTTTAGCCGCGACATTCAGCACCCAGCAAACAAGGGGCTTTAGCCCCTGAACCGCCATCTCGTTCTGGGCCTGACCATTTATGAGATGGGTTCATCCCAGAAAAAAATGTCAATTACAGCAAGCCTTCGATGGCCTTGGAAAGATCGTCGTGGTTCACCAGTCCCACAATCGTGCGGACCTTCTTACCGTCGCGCGAGAACAGCATGCTGGTAGGCAGGCCCAGGATGCCTCCGAACTTCTCGGCGATGGCGTCGCTGCCCAGCAGGATGGGATAGTCCATCGCTTCTTTCTGGCCGTTCACGTCGAAGCGTTCTTTTTCGAGGAACGGGTTGATGGCTTTCTTCCCGTCTTCATCCATGGAAACGCCGAGGATGGTAAAGCCGCGAGGACTGTACTTCTGCTGGAATTCAATCATCCAGGGGATTTCCACTTTGCAGGGCGCGCACCATGTGGCCCAGAAATTCACCAGCACCACTTGTCCCTTGTACTGCTGCAGGCTGACGTCCTTGTCGTTCAGGTCCTTCAGCGTGACCGTCGGCGCGTCGGTCGGTTTTTCGGGAGCTTTAGCGGCGGGCGCTCCGGCCGCGGGAAATTTGTGGTCTGCCCAGACCATGACCGCGAGCAGCGCAACCACGCCCGCAGCGATAAAAATGCCCTTTTTCATAGCGCCAACTCCTTACAGCGAAAACTTGTTGAGAAATACCAGTTTACCCGACAGCCACGTCAGCCGGTTCAGAAAAATCAGCCCGCCGACGAATAGCAGCAGCACTCCGCTCAGGACTTCCACCGTGTGCAGGTGCCGCCGGAAGCGCTGGTAAAAACGCAGGAACTGGTTGATGCCGATCGCGGTCAGCAGAAATGGCACGGCCAGGCCCGCCGAGTAGATCGCCAGCAGGAAAACGCCGCGCGAAATCGTCTGCGTATTCGCGGCGAGAACCAGCACGGCGGCGAGGATCGGGCCGATGCACGGCGTCCAGCCGAACGCAAAGGCGAAGCCGAGCAGAAAGCCGCTGGTGACGCCGGACAGCGCCCCGCCGGACTTGGCTTCTTCGGGCGTCTGGCTGCCCAGATTGTGGAAGCGCACATCGCGATTCAGCCAGCGCGTCAGCGAAGGGCCGGCCAGAAAAATCAGCGCGACCGAAAGTAGTTGCACGGAGCCGAGCACGCCGCCCGGGCCGACCGTGTCCGTTCCGTAGCGCCGCCACAGAATGGCCGCGCCGAATGCCAGAACGCCGCCAATCACCAGACCCGCGTTCACCGGCAGCTTGATCAGCCAGCCAACCAGGTGGAGACCAAACAGAACGATGACTGCGCCCGCAATCGGGCCCATCAGCGCCTTGTGCTGCAGCAGGAATTGGCCCACCGCGCTTGCTGAAGCTCCGAAACTGATGAACACGACGGAAAATCCGCAGACAAACGCCACGGACGATGCGAACAGGCTGTTGCGCGCCGGCTGTCCGGTGCGCAGTTGCTCGACCCCAATGCCCGAAAGCATGGAGACATAGCCGGGCACCAGCGGAAGGACGCACGGCGACAGGAACGAGATGATTCCCGCTACAAACGCGTAGACTATCGAAACTTGCATCGGACGAAAGATCTCCGGCGAAGGGTGGAGCAAGACCTAAAATGCTTCGTTGGTTTAGACGGCTGAACACCCGCCGACGATTCAACCAACATCTATTTTCCCATAACTCCGGGGAATTAAGTAGGACAGGCTTCAGCCTGTCCGGTTTTGGCCTAGCGGCGGCACGCTATGCAACCGGATGCCGCGTACCCCAATCGTTGGCCTGCTCGTATGACAACGCGATCCGCAAAAGTGTAGCCTCATCGAAAGGCCGCCCGATCAACTGTAAACCGATCGGCAGCCCGCCGCGCGTAAATCCGCAAGGAACGGAAACAGCAGGCAGTCCGCAGAAATTCGCCGGACGGCAGTGGCCGACGATGGCAGGGCGGATGCCAATTTCTTTGCCGTCGATGCGCACGGATTCCGCGCCGATGACCGGTGCGGGAACCGGCAGCGCCGGAGCAACAATTGCGTCGACCTCTCGAAACGCCGCTTCAAATTCGGCCCGCAAACGCTTTCTCACGTCCAAGCCCGCCAGGTAGCGAACCGCCGAAACTTTTTCTCCCGCTTCAATGCGCTGGCGAACTTCGTCGCCATATTCGGCGGCGCGCGCCGGAAAAAATCCGGCGGCCTGGTGAACGTGCAGCGCCTCGGCCAGCGAAATTTCGGTGGCGGCATCCAGCGATTCTTTCACGTGCGGAAGAGACACTTCACGCACGGTCGCGCCGCGCTTCTCCATATCGCTCACGGCGGCATCGGCGGCGCGGCGCACCTCGGGGTCCAGCTTTTCCCAGTAGTGCTCGCGCGGGCGGCCCAGGCGGAATTTGCGAAAGGGTTTTTTCAGTACCGCCAAGTAGTCATCGACGGGCCTCTGCGAGGAAGTCGCGTCGAGCGGATCTTTCCCGGCGATCACGCCGAGCAGAATGGCCGCGTCCGCCGCGCTGCGAGCCATCGGCCCGATATGATCGAGCGACGGCGCCAGCGGCATGCTGCCAAAAACGCTGACGCGCCCGAACGTCGGCTTCAGGCCGAACGTCCCGCAGAAAGAAGAAGGCACGCGAATCGAGCCGCCGGTATCGGAGCCGATGGAAGCGGCGCACAATCCCGCGGCAAGGGCCGCGCCCGAACCGGCGCTCGAACCGCCCGGGATGCGGTCGCGGTCCCACGGATTGTGCACCTGCCCGTAGTGAACGTTGCCGCCTGTAATCCCGTAGGCAAACTCATTCAGGTTGGTTTTCCCAAGCAGAATCGCGCCCGCCTGAGCGAGCTTTCGGGCCACCGTGGAATCTTCCGAGGGAACAAAATCGCTCAAAATTTTCGATCCCGCGGTGGAGCGGATGCCGCGTGTCCAGATGTTGTCCTTGATCGTGATGGGAATGCCAAGCAGCGGCGAATTTCCACTGCGCGATTTTCTGCGGCGCATGAGTTGCTTTTCCGCAGTGCGCGCCGCGGCATATGCTTGCTCGGTGGTCACCGTCAGGAACGCATTCAGGGACGGATTGTGCCGTTCAATCCGTCGCAGAAAAAGGTCCGTCAATTCCACCGGCGAGATTTTGCGCTTGGCCAGCAGCGCGGCAAGCTCCTCGATCGTGGCATGCGCGAGCGAATCGTCCTTCTTCATGATCAGAAAAGCTTCTCCTCCCGGCGCAGGTTCCCGAAGGTTCCGATGTTCGCAATATTCAGCGAAACGCGGAACTGATTTTCCGTGCGGATTTCCCCCAGCGAAAGGCGGCGGTACTCCAGGGAAAGTCCGCAGCACGAGCCGTTGTAGCTTACTTCGATAAATTGATTTTGCAGCAAACCTTCTTTCACGTCATAGCCAAAACCGGCCTGCGCGCTCCACCCGCGGCGATTGGACGAGCCATACCCCGCTTGCGCGCGAATCTGGTTGGCGGCCGGCTGCAGCACGGCGTTGAAGGGCGCGACGGTCGCCGTATTGTCGATGGAAAATTGCGCCACCGTGAAATTCAGATTCTCCGTGGCGTGAATCTTGAGCAGCGTTTCGGCGGTGGTGATCCGGTGGCGCACCGTGTCGAAATCCAGGCGGACTTCGGCGTCATACCGGCCGCCGGGAGAAATCAGCAAATCACTGTTGATCGGCGAAAAGCGGCGAGGTTCGTCGGCAAACGCGAACGGCGTGATCGAATCGAGCGCCTGAAAAACGTTGCGCGTGCCGGGCGTCAGCGCCCCGCCGAAAGTCGGATCGAAGTAATACGCCTGCGCGACCCTCCAGGTGACCAGATCGTTCGCCGGGCCGTCCCCCGAGCGGTGAAACAAACGCTGGGTCACCGAGTAGACGAAATCGTTGGTATTGGTGAGCGTCTCGTCCTCGTCGAAAAGAATCAGGCGATTGAATTGATCCACGCCTTCCACGTAGTTGTATTCGATTTCCGGATCGATGGTGTGCTTCCATTTTCCGCTGGAGGTCTGCCACACGCGCTCCAGCGTCGGCGGCCGCAGGTCGACGTTCACTTCCCCCGTGGTCCGGCGCAGCGTGTTGTTCACCACCGTGCCGCCGACTAACTCCGCGCTGTAAAAAGTGGTGCGCGACGTGAAGCTGGTCGTGGCTCCCAACCAGGGCCCCCAGCGCAGCGGCACCTCGACGCGCGGCGCGATTTCCGAGCGCGACACGAACGCGGAAGTCGCCACTCCCGGCTGCACGGACTCCACGCCCGTCACTGGATCGGTGATCAGGTTTTCGTCGTCCCGGTGCACGGCGCCCGAAAAGGCGTCAAAGCCGAAATAAATGGGCAGATTTTTCCACGGTGCCTGGTCCACCGAGCTGAATCGCACTTCGGGAGCGCGGCGAACGTCGGCGCTGACCTGCGGCTGCGCGTTCACGAAGTTCTTGTAGCTGGTGGCGGCGAAATCGAAGCTGAATCCTCGAAAATTGTTGACCAGGAAACCCGCGTTGCGCACCTCGGAATTCACCGCTTCACCGAAGGTCGGCGCGAACGCCAGTTGAAAGATCAGCGAAGAAAGCTGGTTGAAATCGGCCACCGCGCGCCAGCCGTCGCGCAGTTGCGCATCCAGTTTGAATTGCGCGGTGTGGCCGCCCTGGCTCTCCAGTGCGGTGACCGGTTGACCCGCGGAATTCAGCACCGGCAATCCCTGGTCGTTCAGCACCGGCCCGGGCAGCCCGCGGTCGATCACGCCGAAATATTTCGCGGAAACGGAAACATTCTCCCAGGGCTTGGCGCGAAATTCTCCATTCTGCTGCCATCCGCGGCGGCTCAGATAGGCGAGACCGAGCGTCATATCGGTCCAGTCCTTGGGCGCCCAGTAGTAGCCGTCGCCAATCACGATGCCTTTCACCGAAGTGTCCGCGAATTCCGGAATCAGGAATCCGGATTTACGGAGGTTGCGCCCCGCGGGCAGTGAAGCGTACGGCGTGTATAGCAGTGGAATGCGGAAGATCCGGAAATCGGCATTCATCATCGCCACGGTGCGATCCACGTGCAGCGTGGCGCGCGAACTGAAAAATTTCCAGACGGGCTTGTCGGGCGCGCACACGGTCACCCAGGCATGGTCGATTTCATAGGTGCGCGCGTCGACGCGCCGCACTTCCTGCGCTTCAAAAACCAGCGGGTTGGGCGAGATCAGCACGCTGGCGTTGGGCTGGTGCTCGGTGGTCACTTCTCCGCGCACGTGCTCGAACACGCCTTCGCCGCTTTGCACGTTGAACTCGGCGGAATCGGCGGAAAGGTGCTGGGTGTCCACATCGAAGAGAATGTGGCCGGTGGCCGTGGCCTTGTAAGTCCTGGTGTCATACTGCACGTGATCGGCGCGGAAGCGAAGGTTCCTATATTGAATTTCCACCTTGCCGTCGGCGATGTAAACGTCGCCTTCCTTGCGCTGCTGTTCGGCTTCGAGACGCACGCTGGGTTGGGCCGCTGAGGCGGATGGGGCGGTAAGTTCCTGCGCGGCGACTCCGCGCACCGTCAAGAGACTCGCGATGACTGCAAGCAGGATGCGGCCACGTCGCGCGGCTCCGAATTGAAGGAAATATCGCATGATTTTGCGCGGCCCATCGATCCCACCATCGATCCAAAGAGATCGGTTGTCTCGAAGAGCGTGAAATAAAAACGGCTCGTTAGCCTAGCATTCCCCCCGAAGGCTTACAACGATTCCAGCCCCAGTGGCACAGACTTCAGTCTGTGGGGTTCCGTTCGCGATCCCAGGCGGCCGGCGTTAGCCAGGATCGAACAAAAATCCGCAGACTGAACAGATTGCGGGAAAACTCGCGATGTTGTCATTCTGAGCGAAGCGAAGAATCTCTCCGGGTTTCTTCTCCTAGACACGGATCGAAGAGAGATTCTTCGCTTCGCTCAGAATGACAAGCTTTGGACTTCCGCAGCCTCTAAAGTCTGTGCCACGAATACGCAAACTCTATAGATTGCACAGCGGCCCCCCAGGCTGCCTGGGGTATCCGATTCGCATCAAACTCGCGGAAAAATGTTCGCCGCGATCCCGCGTTGATGGAGAATATCCGCGACTCCCGACTTCCGTTCGGCGAGACATCCGCAGCGCAAAACGGAACGGTGATAAAAACCTGCCAGCAGTGCGGCGCCGTGAACGGCGATCCGTCCGATGTGTGCTGTTTTTGCGATGCCCCTTTGGGTGGCTCCGGGCACACGTCCATCTCACGCCGGGTGACCACTCTGACCGAAGGCAATCTGGCCGTTCAGTCCGAGTGGCGCCGCGAGGTTTCCAGCAAGCTAGAAGATTATCGCGCGCGCCGTCGCGGCGGTGCGTCCGCCGGATTGCAAACCGCGCTGCCCTTCGATCCCGGTTCCGACACTGAAATTGACGGTCCTTCCCCTGTAGCTACTGAAGTTGTATCGCCAGTGCGTGCGAAGAAGACTTCCAGCACGCGCGCCAAACGCACGGAGCGATTCGAAATCGCCATTCCGCAACTGCAAGCAGCCTCTGCCGCACGCTACTCCCCATGGCCCGATGCTGCGCCAGCCGTGCTGCCCCAGGCGCCCCTGACTTCGGCTGCCTCGCTGCCCGAACGCCGACGGGCGGCCGTCGTGGACCTGGGGCTGCTGCTGTTCAGCTATGGCGGCATGCTCGCGCTCTTCTCCGTTCTAGGCGGACGCATCGGTTTCAACAGGGTGGACTTGACACTGGCCGCGGCCACCTTTGCGCTTTTCTACACGCAGTATTTCGCATTGTTCACCGTTTTCGGCGGATCGACGCCCGGAATGATGCTGCGCGGCTTGCGGGTGGTCAGCTTTGACGGCCGCGTGCCAACCTCACGCCAGATGGTTTGGCGCAGCGCCGGCTACGCCATCTCCGCCGCGACGTGTTGCCTGGGATTTATCTGGGCGCTCTGGGATGATGACCGGCTGTGCTGGCATGATCGCATATCTCACACTTATCTCGCGCCAATTGAAGAGAATACACGCTACTAACCGAAGCCCTCAGCCTGTCCCGCCGGACAGGTTCCCAGGCGCCTAGAAACCATGCACGCCAAGCCCTGGCACTCGTGCTATCATAAATTAGGATTTTATCTTTACGATTGAGGCCAATACGAATGAGCCGCCTCGCTAGAATTTGCATCGTCACACTTTCCGTCGTCGTGTTCCTCTACGTCGGGCTGGGCTACGTGCTCGGCAAGACCTCCGATGACAAGTCCTACCGCTCCCTGAGCGTTTTTGGCGAGGTGTTGCAGCACATTCAGGAAGATTACGTCGATGAACCCAACATGGCCGTGGTCACTGCTGGAGCCATGCACGGGCTTCTCGAATCGCTCGATCCGCTGTCCGGCTACCTGAGCCCGCGTGAATATGCGGACTACCGCGATCGCCTGAAAAACGGCGTCCACGGCGAGACTGGCATGACGGTATCGAAACGCTACGGCTACATCGTGGTGGTCTCTGTGGTTCCCGACGGCCCCGCTGGAAAGGCGCAGATGCGCAGCGGCGAAATTCTGGAATCCATTGCCGGCTTCGCGACGCGCGATATGTCCGTCGGCCAGGCCACCGCTCTGCTGCAGGGCGCTCCGGGAACTCCCGTGAAAGTGGCGGTGATTCGCCGCGGCAAGTCCGAGCCTCAGGATGTGAGCATCAATCGCGCCGTGATTGGCCCGGAACACATTACCGCGGACCGCATCGGCGACGATGTGGCCTACGTGCGCATGCCCGCGATCGAGCCGCTGGACGTTTCCGAACTGCATGACAAGCTGGCGCAGTTCGACAAGCAGGGCGTGCACAAGCTGCTTCTGGACCTGCGCGACTGCACCCGCGGCGATGTTCCGGAAGCGGTGGTGGCCGCTCAGCTCTTCCTCAATTCCGGAAAGATCACTTCGCTCGAAGGCCAGACCGTTTCGCACAAGGATTTTGAAGCCGAACCGGACAAGGCCGTCTGGCGCTCCTCCGTGGATGTCCTGATTTCGCCCAGCACTTCGGGCGCGGCGGAAGTTCTGGCCGGAGCCATCAAGGGCAACAAGCGGGGCGATCTGGTTGGCGAACGCACCTTCGGCTCCGCCTCCGAACAGAAAATTATTCCGATGGATGACGGCGGAGCGCTGATCCTCACCGTCGCGTTTTATTCCACGCCCGACGGCAAATCCATCGTCGAAGACGGCGTGGCGCCCACCGTGGAAGTTCACCCGAAGTCCATCGATCCCGCCGCCGCGCCTGCGACGGACACCGAGGACGAAGCGCCCCTCGGGCAGGGACAATTGCCCAAATCCGATGACCCGGTTTACAACAAGGGGCTTGAACTGCTGAAAAGCGGCGGGGCTCAGAAGGCCGCCTGAAGTGTGAAGCGCCGACCGGACGCGCTCGGCCCGTTCGCTACTCTTACATTTGTCCGCAATTCCATCCTGGTCCTTTTGCTCGCGTGCGTATTTTCCTTTGCCTTGGGCTGCAAGAAAAAATCCCATCCGATTTCCAGCGTGGCTGTCCGCAATATCACCCGTGAATTTGTATTCGCCGCGCGGAACGCCAGCGGCGGGCGCGCCGAAGTGGGCATGCGCCCGGAAAGCGCTCCGCGCCAGGCGGGCAAGCCACAGCCGCCCGCCGCGGACCAGATTTACATCACCATTCCTCTCACCAAAGATGGCGCGCCGGATCTTGCCGCGCGCGACGCCATCGAAGCCGAAATGGCGCGCGTCGCGGACTTCCATCACCTTCAGCGAGTCGTGCGTCCCGGCGCGCCCGGCCTTGAGCGTTTTGACTACCTGATGAATGGCCAGCGAACGCAATCCATTCACCTGGTTACGCCGGTGGCCAAAGCGCCGGAGCCGTCATCGCCGCCCGCGCGCGGCCGTCCGCAACTCGCGATTGTCATCGACGATCTGGGCAACGATCGCCAGCAGGCGGACGCGTTGTTCCGCCTCTCCTATCCGCTGACTATTTCCGTTCTGCCGCACGAAGTGGATTCCGGCGAAATCGCCGAAGAGGCGCACCGCCGCGGCTACCAGGTGATGCTGCACTTGCCCATGGCCTCGAACGCCGGGAACAAGGATGAGGCCATCGAACTGCACCCGGGCATGGCTCCTGGCGCGGTGCAAAGAACTTTCGCCGATATGCTGGAAACGGTTCCCTACGCCGCGGGCGTGAACAATCACGAGGGTTCGCTGGGCACGGCCGATCAGAAACTCATGGACGACCTGATGCCGCTCTTGCACGAGCGCAATCTATTTTTTATCGACAGCCGCACCACGGTGGCCACCGTCGCGGAAACCGCTGCCCACGCCGCCGGAGTGGCGGCCGCCCGGCGCAACGTATTCTTGGACGACCAGCAATCGGTGCCGGCCATTCGCAAACAATTCGAGCTGGCCATTCACGACGCCCGCGAAAAAGGCTCGGCGCTGGCGATCGGCCACCCGCATCCCGCCACGCTCGAAGTGCTGAACGAAATGCTGCCGCAGGCGCAGCGCGACGGCGTGAAGCTGGTGTACGCGTCGGATTTGGCGCATTGAGTGGCACAGCCACTCCTGGCTGTGCGGTTTTGTAAGATGAAAGTTCGTGTAGGCTTATTGTAACGAAGTGCACGTAAGGAAAAAGTCCGCGCCATCTAAATTCAAAATAACGAGTGGAGCCAGGAAACGCCTAGCCGTTCAAGGCGAGACTCTCTGATACGCCGCCAAAATATCCGCCAGCGACAGCACTCCCTCTAACTTGCGCGAGCCCGCGCGGCCGACCACCGGCAGCAGCGGGCGCCCCTGGATAAATCGCATCGCATCATCCAGCCGCAGGTCTGGGTGCAGAATCGGCAGTCGCTCCGTTGAGAGCACTTCGCGCAGTTGCGTCTCCGGGGGATGTCCGTCGGCAATCGCCGGCAATTCGTTTCTGGCGATGCTCGCCCAACGGCCGGTCGGAAAGCGCACCAGCAAGACTTCCTCCGTGGAAGTTCCCGCGACTTCGACAGCGCGCGCCAGCGTATCGCCCGCCTGCAATGGCGTGAAGTCCGGCTGCCGCATGGCGTCCTCGACGCGCAACACAATCTGCTCGCGCTGCTCTTCCATGGATGGCAATTCCAGATC
>DATGJQ010000070.1:0-9070 GCA_035295105.1 Candidatus Acidiferrales bacterium
CTCACTGTAGGAGCATGGGCTAGCTGCGGCTACGGTAAAATGGCAGGGTTGTGCGTACGCAGAAACTGCACTTTCGGACAACTTGAGTGCAGACTTAGCGCAGGTGTCTAATCAGCAAACATGGGCGTTGGTCCGACTGCAGGGTTGCGCGGCGACCCGGTGCCGAATGTGGCGCCCGCCTTCAGGCGGGCATCCGTGGTACGCGGCAGTGCCCGCACTGAAGGCGGGCGCTACAAAACCTTTCCGAATTTGACCTGGCACAGAGACTCTACAGACGAGGCCGCTAATCGTAGTAGGCGGGCGCGTGTTTCAGCTTGTCGCTCTGCGTCTTTTCGTGGTTGATCCACAACTGCGCGTGGTAGAACGAAATCAGATCGGCCATCCGCTGCATGGATAATTGCGTCTGAATCTTCTGCTCCGCCGGCATCGTGCTGAAATAGGGAATTCGACGATTGTCCCAATTGTCCTGCAGGTGCACGGCATCGCCGCTTAGCAAGATCCACCCCGTTTTCGCCAGGTGAACGAGGCAGGACTGGTGCCCCGGCGTGTGTCCCGGAGTGTAAACGATCATCACCGAGCCATCGCCGAATACGTCGCGGTCTTCCATCACCAGGTCCACGGGATGCTCTTTCTGAAACGTCGGGCGCGCGTCCGACGGCGGCTTCGCGATTCCGCTCTTTCCGGGAGCGAAGTAGTAGTCATACTCCGCCTTCTGAATCAGAAATGGCGTGGAAGAGAACATTTCAGCGTTGCCGATGTGGTCAGGGTGAGTATGCGAAATTCCCACGAACTTGATGTCCGATGGCTTCACGCCGATCGCCGCGAGTTGCGATTCCAGAGTCTTGGCGCGAGTCCAGTGGATGTCCGTGGCCGGATTATTGGCCGGGTACCAGCCGTCCGCCATGGAAGCCACGGCGTCCGAAATGCCAGTGTCCCAAAGAAAATAGGCGTCAGCGTGATGGATGAGGTAGCAACTCACCGAGATGTCGATGGGCTTGCCGACGTTCACGCCGACCGTCCACCGCGATTCGTCCGGAGCGTGTCCCTGGCCGCAGTCGAGAACGTACAGCCGGTCGGCAGTCCCGCCGGTAGGAGCGGCATGGGAGGGCAGCGCTAAAAAGCAAACCGCGGCGAGCAGAGACAGAACCTTGATTGGCATCATTGCGGCAAACCTCATAAAGATTCGCAAACACTAAAAACTGTCATCCCGAAGGGCGGGTTCTGCCCGAGGGATCTGCTTTTGCCTCAATTTTGCGGAAAGCCAGAACCCTCGCGCTACTCGTCTCCCAGCTTCCGTCTTACTTATCCGGCCCCCCGGGGCATCCCGCGTTTCCCCCGTTGCAATCGCCGCCGACATGCTCCGGCATCCCTCGCCCGGCGATCTCCGTCCGCATGCCCGCCGGGTCTTGAATAGTCCAGGCGTACTTCGTGTCCGCGTGCGGCTTGAACCCGCGCCGCTCCAGTTCGGCTTTGACCGCCGCCTGGTTGTAATTTTCCACCGCCAGCGCGAAATGGGCGACGTAAGGCTTGTTATCCGGGTGCTGGCTCTTTCGGAGGTATAGGAAATTTTCCCCGAATCTCAGGAAGCACACCGGTCCTCCCGGAGCGTCAACGCCAAAGACGCCGCCCGGCTTGAAGTAGACCAGCTTCATTCCCAGAAGATTCATGTAGAAGTCACGGGTGCGCTCGACGTCCGGAACGTTGTAGACCAGATGGCTGACCGCATAGGACTTGAAACTGTTGCTGTCCGGCCCGGGAATCGCGCTCAGATTTTTCGTGCCGTCGGATTCCTTGGCGGTGGGGGACGCCGCCCCCGGAAAGACGCCCTTGATCGCGCAGATTTGAATGGTGGTGCCGTCGGGATCCTTGATCGACCAGGCGTAGGCGCCGTCGGGCTTCGGTTCCAGGCCGCGCCGCGCCAGTTCCGCCCGCACCGGCTCCAGTTCAAAATTTTCGATGGAGAACGCGAAATGATCGACGTTGCCCTGGCCCATCTGCTCCGACCAGTTGCCCGCCGGGCGGTCCAGCGGCTTAGTGAGTGGGCGAATGTAGATGGCATTCGGGGGATTGCCGCACTCCACCGAACACTGCTTGCCGTCGTCCCACACGTCTCTCATCCCCAGCACACTGACGTAAAAGTCGCGCACCTTGGCATAGTCCGTGACTTGATAATTAATATGGTTGTAAGACACAGCCTTGAGCGCCATCCCGCCGGACATTCCTACGGTTCCGGCCATTCCCGCCTGCGCCGCTTCGCCGCCAGTCCACGCAGCCGCCTCGGGCGACACGCTCGCGGCGAACGCCGCGGCCGCTCCCAGGCCCAAAGCCTTGATGAGGCCGCGACGGTCAATTCTCCCGTCAATCCGCCGGCCGATGCGCCCGTCCTCGAGCGCCGTTCGGAGTTCCGCAATTTTCGACTTCATCGCTGACCCTCCAGGAAATACTCGATCCGTTTATTCACCCGCAGTGGCCGGATTGTATGCCCGATTCGCCAGAGTGGCACGCATTTTTGTGGGGCATGCTTTAGCTTGCCGGAAGTAAAGAATTTGCAATGCGAAGGGGTTTGTAGCGCACGGCCTCAAAAGTCAGCAAAAAAACTCGCACCTGTCATTCCGAAGGGTGGGGTTTGCCCGAGGAATCTGCTTTTTCTTTCTCCTTGGTGCTGCGAAAAGCAGATCCTTCGCGTTGCTCAGGATGACAAGTAATTCGTGGCGACCGGCAATTGAAACCTGGCAAGTTGAAGCGTGCCCTACTTGAGCATCTGGCTGGCCTTGGCCGTGGGCGGGTGCGGGCGCGATTGCAGGTACGCGTAGATGTCCGCCAGTTCCTGGTCCGAAATTACTTTCGCGGTGTATGGAGGCATTTCTCCGAGGGGTTTGCGCACGTAGCGCAGCAGCACGTCGAACGGCACCGGATCCGGTGCGATCCGCGGCCCGGCCATGATCGATCCCTGTCCTTCGCGCCCGTGGCACTGGTAGCAGCCGTCCTTCATAAAGAGTTTTTTCCCGTTCTCGGCGTTTCCGGCCGGCGCGTTGGGCGATTTCGCTTCTTGCGCCGCGCTGGAGCGCGTCACGCTCGCCGCGCCGAAAGCCAGCAGCATCGCCAGCGTCACGAAGCCGGTGCGAGACGAAATCGATCCGAAAATCATTTTCATGCATGCTCCTGTTCGCGTAGTTGTAGGACAGGCTTCAGCCTGTCAGGTTTAGATTTATGATGGGCGCGAATCTAAACCAGACCGGCTGAAGCCTGTCCTACTTTTTTGCTAGCGCGGCTGCGTGACCACGTCGAGCAGCGCCGGTTCGCCGCGTTTCACTACCGCGATGGCGCGCTTCAAGGCCGGCGCCAGTTCATTGGGATCGCTGATCGGACCTTCCGCGTAAATACCCAGCCCTTGCGCGATCTTCGAGAAATCGATGTTGGGATCCTCGAACGTCGTGCCGATGTGGCAGCGATCGATGCCGCGATTGTGGCGGTTGGCCATGCGTTGCACGTGCATCAACTCTTCGTGGTACGCGCGATTGTTGTGCATCACGCTCAGCAGCGGAATGCGGTGGTGCGCAGCGGTCCATAACACCGCCGGAGCGAACAGCAGGTCGCCGTCATCCTGAATGCTCACTGAGAGGCGGCCGTGCTTCTTATTCGCCAGCGCCGCGCCCACCGATGCCGGAGCGTTGTAACCGATCCCGCCGCCGCCCTGATTGCCGATGTACTGATACTGCTTGTCAAACGGCCACAAGCGCAGCGGCCACCAGCTGAAATGCCGCAAAATCGAAACCAGCGACCAGTCTTCATCCTTGATCTGTGCCCACAACTCCGCGCACAGCCGCCCGGTGCTGATGGGGCTGGCGTCCCACGCGTACATGGCGTCGTTGCGCGCCTGCTCCAGCGCCTTGTCATGCGCCGCGGCCAGCTTCGTGCCGCGATCCTGCAACGCTCGCTTGCGGTCCGCGGTCAATTGCCGCTTGGTTTCTTCGATCAGCGCCGGAAGCGTTGTTTCCGGGTCGGCTGCCATCGCCAGATCGACGCCCGTGTACCGATAAAAATCCTGGTAGTTGGATTTCGTGTAGAGGTCGCCCATGGTGATGCTGATCAGCTTGGCGTCGCTCTTCATGATCGGACGCGTGGTGCGATTCACCTGGTCGTGCATGGTGTTCAGAGCGCTCCAGAAATCGGTCGCTTCAAGGCCCATGATCACGTCCGCGCTGGACACCACCGCGCCTCGGCGCGACGTCTGATTCAGCGGATGCCGCGTGGGAAAATTCATGCGCCCGGCCTGATCGATCACCGGCGCCTGCAACAGTTCCGCCAGTTCCACCAGCAGGTCGATCGCGTGCTGCGTCCGCGCGTAGCGGTCCGCGACAATCAGTGGATTCTGCGCTTGAATCAACATCCGCGCCGCTTCGGCCACCGAACCGGAATCGCCCTGCGGAGCAGCCGCCAGCGTCAGCTTGGGAATATGGGGCGTTTCGCCCTCGGGAATCGGCTTTTCCTGCAATTCGCTGTCCGCCACCAGCAGCACCGGCGCCATCGGCGGCGTCATGGCCACTTTGTAGGCGCGCACCGCGGATTCCGCGAAGTGCTGCAGCGAAATGGGCACATCGTCCCACTTCACATAATCGCGAACCATCGCCGCGGCGTCCTGCACGCTGTGCGGCCACTCGCCGTAGGCTGAATCGCGCTTGGTCACGTCCAGATTGTTGCCGATCACGATGTACACCGGAACGCGATCGCAGTAAGCGTTGTAGATGGCCATTGCGGCGTGCTGCAATCCCACCGTGCCGTGCGCGAAAATGCACAGGGGCTTGTTTTCAATCTTGGCGTAGCCGTGGGACATAGCCACGGAGGACTCTTCGTGGCAGCAGGAAATAAATTCCGGCTTGCTGTTGCCGCCGTAGTTGATCACCGATTCGTGCAGCGCGCGGAAACTGGAGCCGGCCACCGCGCAGACGTACTCAATGCCGAGGGATTTAAGGACGTCCACCATGAAATCGGAGCCGGAACTGTCAATGTTCAGCACTTCGGCTTCGGCAGGCGGGTCGGCTTCGATGTCCGGCGGGAGCAGCGGCATGGCGCGCAGCGGGCGCTCTCCCACTGGCTGCGGAGCCGCGGGCACGGCCTCCACTGGAGCAGCCGCCAAACCTGCTGCCCCGACCACTACACTTTTTAGAAAATCTCGTCGGCCAGCTGGATTATTCCTGGATTTCGCCATGGGTCGTGTCTCCGTCCGCAACATACGATGAACTGAACCTGAATGCAATCCTGTGGCGCATGCTTTCGCTTGCGCAATTTCAACGCAAAACTCGTCAACTTTGGCCCAACATTACGCCGCAAGCTAAAGCGTGCGCCACGCTGGCCGCCGGGCCAACATGCCGCAAATCAGCGCCACCACTGAAAGCCCCGCACCCATATAAAACGCCGCCCCGTAATTTTTGTACCAATCAAAAAGCACTCCCGCAATGGTCGGTCCCAGAATTCCCGCGAATCCCCAGGCGGTAAAGATCAATCCATAATTCGTGCCAGCATGCCGAGTGCCCCAGAAATCGGCGACCGTCGAAGGAATCACCGAGGCCTGCGACCCGTAAGAGAAATACACAAAGTAGATCAGAATATAGAGCCAGGCGACGCGCGCCCCGGCCCAATACAACGCCGGCATGGCGACGACCGACAAGCCCAGCACCGCCCTCAGCACGTTGAGCCGCCCCATCAGATCGGAGAGCCCGCCCGACAAAATTCTTCCGGAAACATTGCCAAACGCACCGACGATCAGCGCCAGGGTTGCGATCGTGGCGCTGCTGATGCCTTGATTTTTCGCGAAGGGAATCAGTTGGCTGATCACCATCAGGCCGGCCGTCGATCCCAGTCCGAAAGCAAGCCACAGGAGATAGAATGATCCCGTGCGCAGAACTTCGCCGGGCGTAAACTGGTGTCGTGGCGGCGTGAGGGAGACGGTCGTATTCTCATCCACTGCTGTCCGGTGTGGGGCGGGGTTCTTCAATAGAGACGCCCCGGTCATGGTCATCACCAGAAAAATTCCGCTCAAAATGACGCAAGACGTTCGCCACCCGAAACGCGGGAACAACACCAGATTGGCAAGCGGCCCAAAAATCGCCGACCCGCTTCCGAAACCCGCCAGCGCCAGCCCGATGGCCATTCCGATTTTGTCCGGAAACCACTTGGCCATTACCGGCACAACAATCCCGTAGCCGAGTCCTGTCCCGATTCCTCCCAGGATTCCGTAAGTGAAATAAAGAAAGTGCAGGCTGGAAGTGTAGGAGAAAAAGAAAAAACTCAGCGTGAACAACAGGCCGCCGGTGAGGGCAATCCAGAACGGGCCGAAGCGGTCCTGCAGTCGGCCGCCCACCAGCAATCCCGCGGCAAACATCACCGCCGCGAAAGTGAACACTGTGGATGTTTGCGAGCGATCCCAGCCGAAATCGTGTTCCAGCGGCGTGACAAACACGCTCCATGCATACAACGTGCCGAGCGCCAGATTCATCGAAACGCCGCCCGCCAGGCGCCACCAGCGGCTGATTTGCGCGCGCTCGCCTGCCGCCGGCACGGCCACAGAACTGGATTGCAGCGACACTTCCCTTTGTGGGCCGGATGCCGTCATGGGCGCCCTTCAACTTACGATTTCTTCGGTTCGATTTTCGGACCCTTCACGGTTTCCGGAACCTGGCCGCGCTTGTAAATCATGATGGTGCGCTTGAACTCGATCACCACCGTGCCTTCTTGCGTGTACCCAGTCGTCTTGAAGCGCACGATGCCCACGTTGGGGCGCGATTTGGATTCGCGCTTCTCCAGCACTTCGCTTTGCGAATACACCGTGTCGCCCTCGAACACCGGATTGGGCAGCCGCACTTCGTCCCATCCGAGGTTGGCCATGGCATTCTGCGAAATGTCCGCGACCGATTGCCCGGTAACGAGAGCCAGCGTAAACGTCGAATCCACCAGCGGCTTGCCGAATTCCGTTTTGGCTGCGTAGGCGCGGTCAAAGTGAATGGGATTGGTATTCTGCGTCAGCAGCGTGAACCAGATATTGTCGGTAGCAAGAACGGTGCGGCCAAGCGGGTGCCGGTAAATGTCGCCAACCTCAAAGTCCTCAAAAACTCTTCCAGTCCAGCCTTCCTTGATCGCCATAGGGCCTTCCTTGATTTATGTAGGACAGGCTTCAGCCTGTCTGGTTTAGATTTACGCATGACGCGAACCAAAACCAGACAGGCTGAAGACTGTCCTACTTAAACAATCTTCTCCCGCCGCCATTCGTCAATCGTTGCCTGATCGAAACCGATTTCCCTCAGGATAGCATCGGTGTGCTGCCCCAGCGCGGGCACTTCGTTCATTACGCTTTCCACGCCTTCCATGGCCACCGGAGGCAGCAGCGCCGGCAACGTGCCCGCCGGAGAATCGACCGTGCTCCACCGCCCGCGCGCTTTCAGTTGCGGATGCTCGACAAACTCCTGCACCGTATTCAACCGGGCGTTGGCGATTTGCGCCGCCTCCAGCCGCGCAATGATTTCCGCAGCGGTCAGCTTCTGAAAAACTTCCCGCATCGCCGCGTCCAGTTGCGGACGATTCTGCACGCGCCGCGCGTTGGAATCGAAACGCGGATCGGCGGCAAGCTCGGGCCGCTCTAAAACCACTTCGCAGAATTTCTTCCACTCGCGTTCGTTCTGCAGGCCGAGATAAACCACTTTATCGTCGCTGCTCATGACCGGACCGTACGGCGCGATGGTCGCATGATTCGCTCCGCTGCGCGGCGGCGCGCTGCCGCCAAACGTGTAGTACGCCGCGTAGCTCATCCATTCGCCCAGCGCATCGAGCAGGGAAGTCTCCAGCGCCACGCCTTCGCCGGTTCTCGCGCGCACCAGAAGCGCCGTCAGGATCCCGGAATACGCATACATCCCGCAGGCAATGTCAGCCACCGAGATGCCCACCTTGCTCGGCGCTTCCGGCGTGCCGGTAATGGAAATCAGGCCGGCCTCTGCTTGAATCAGCATGTCATACGCTTTCTTATCGCGGTACGGCCCGGACGAACCATAGCCCGAAAGATCGCACACGATCAGCCGCGGATATTTTTTCCGCAGAGCCCGCGTCGCCAGGCCCAGCCGGTCGGTCGCGCCGGGCGCGAGATTCTGCACAAAAATGTCCGCCTTCGCGAGCAAGCGGTGCAGCACGTCTGCCGCTTCCGGCCGCTTCAGATCGAGCGTCAGCGATTCCTTGGACCGGTTCAGCCAGACAAAATGGCTGGACAATCCGCGCACCGTCGCGTCATACCCGCGCGCGAAATCGCCGACCTCGGGGCGTTCGATCTTGATCACGCGCGCGCCCAGATCGGCCAACTGCCGGGTGGCGAACGGCGCCGCCACGGCCTGCTCCAGCGACACCACCGTGATTCCCTCGAGCGGCCGCATCAATAGGACCTGGGCAGGCCCAGAACGTGCTCCGCCAGATAGCTCAAAATTAAATTGGTGGAAATGGGCGCAACCTGGTAGAGGCGCGTCTCCCGAAATTTTCGCTCGATGTCGTACTCCTCCGCGAATCCGAATCCGCCGTAAGTCTGCACCGCGACGTTGGCCAGTTCCCAGGACACGTCCGCCGACAGCAGCTTGGCCATGTTTGCTTCGGGCCCGCACGGCTGGCCGCCGTCAAACAACTGCGACGCGCGCGCAACCATCAGTCGCGCCGCCTCTAGATTGGCGTAGCCGCGGGCAATCGGGAATTGAATGCCCTGATTTTTTCCGATCGGCCGGCCGAACACCACCCGCTCATTCGCGTAGCGGCAGGTGCGCTCCAGAAACCAGCGCGCATCGCCGATGCATTCCGACGCGATCAAAATTCTCTCCGCGTTCAGGCTATCCAGCAGGTAGCGGAATCCCTGGCCTTCCTCGCCCACCAGGTTTTCCACCGGCACTTCCAGATTGTCGAAGAACAATTCCGTGGTGGCGTGATTCATCATCGTGCGGATCGGGCGGATGCGCAGCCCGTGTCCCACAGCCTGCCGCAGATCGACCAGAATCGTGGACAATCCTTCCGTGCGCTTCTTCACCTGGTCGGCGGGAGTGGTGCG
>DATGJQ010000071.1:0-44863 GCA_035295105.1 Candidatus Acidiferrales bacterium
GACGCATCCGCAACTGCTGCTGGCGGGAGCGCCTTTTGCCTTTACGCTGATCGGCATTCTGCTGGCTCACGAACTGGGACATTTTTTTGCCTGCCGCTATTACGGAATTTCCGCCAGCTATCCCTACTTTCTTCCCGCGCCCACGCTGATCGGAACGCTGGGCGCGTTCATCCGCATTCGTTCTCCGATCTACAACCGCAAGGCGCTGTTCGATGTGGGCCTTGCCGGCCCGGTGGTCGGATTCCTGTTCGCGGTTCCGGCGCTGGCGATTGCGATTTTTTATTCGTGGAGCGTGCCGTATTCAGACGCGCATGCTTCGATCGTGTTCGGGCAGCCGCTGGTGATGCGCCTGCTCATCGCGGTGCTTCGTCCCGGCGTGGCTCCGGGAGATTTACTGCTCCACCCGGTGGGACGCGCGGCGTGGGTGGGACTTTTCGCGACGGCGCTGAACCTGCTTCCCGGCGGGCAACTCGACGGGGGGCACATTCTGTATTCCGTCGCCAGCAAGTATCACAAGAAAATTACTCTTGGCGTCGCGCTGCTGCTCGTTCCGCTTGGCGTGTTTTTTTGGAATGGGTGGATCCTGTGGGCGGTGCTGCTGCTGGCGATCGGCTTCCGGCATCCCCCGCTGCTGAACCGTTGGGAGAAACTCGACCGCCGGCGGCTGGTCTGGGCGGGGATCGCTGCGCTGATTTTCCTACTGTGTTTCATGCCCATGCCGGTGATGATCCGCTAGGTGGCACAGACTTCAGTCTGTGCCACTCAAACCCTAAAACAGGCTCAGCGGATCCACATCCACCAGCACTGCCTTCTGCGGGATTTCTTTCTCCTCAGCAAATGCCAGCAATTCCGTCACGGCGTGCGTCAACTGCGCTCGCTTCGGGGCCTTCAGCAAAAACTGAAAACGGTACTCGCGTTTCAGCCGCGCGAGCGGCGCCGCAGCCGGACCCAGCACTTTCACGCCGCGCGATTCCTGCGGCGCAAGAAATGCCGAAAGCTGGCGCGACCATCGAATGGCGTTTTCGATTTTGGTGTCGCGCACCAGGATGCTGGCCAGCGCCGTGAACGGCGGGTAGTGCAGCAATCGCCGGAACTGCACTTCCTTCTCATAAAAAGAAATGTAGTCCTGCCGCGCGGCAAGCTGGATGGCGTAGTGTTCCGGGTAGTAGGTCTCAACCAGCACTTCTCCGGGCAGATCGCCGCGACCGGCGCGACCGGCAACCTGCGTCAGCAATTGAAACGTGCGTTCGGAAGCCCGGAAATCCGGCAGGCTCAGCTGCGAATCCGCGGAAATCACGCCGACTAGCGTGACGCGCTGGAAATCATGGCCCTTGGCCACCATTTGCGTGCCCACGAGGATATCAATCTTGCCCGTGGCGAAATCTCCCAGCACCTGCTGGTAGGCGCGTTTGGTGCGCACCGAATCGCGGTCCAGCCGCGCCACTTTCGCGGAGGGAAATTTCGCGCGCAGCTTTTCTTCCAGTTGTTCCGCGCCCGCTCCGAAAAAATAAACGTGTTCGGAATTGCATTTCGGGCAGGCATCCGGCACGCGCCGCGAAAATCCGCAGTAGTGGCATTCGAGCCGCGCCCGCGCCTTGTGATAGGTCAGGGAGATGCTGCAGTTTTCGCACTGCACGCCCGCGCCGCACGACCGGCACAGCACGAACCACGAGTAGCCGCGGCGGTTGATGAGGATGAGCGATTGCGTTCCTTCGGCAAGTCGCGCCGCGATGGCCGCGCTCAATTTCGATGACACCGGCTCCACGCGATGCGTGGTTTTAAAATCCTCGCGCAGGTCGACGATCTCCACCGGCGCCATGGGACGGTTCTCCACGCGCGAATCGAGTTGAAGCAGCTGATATTTCCCCGAGCGCGCATTGTGAAAACTTTCCAGCGACGGAGTGGCCGATCCCAGGAGCGCGACGGCGCCCTCGAGCTTGGCGCGGACCACGGCCACGTCCCGCCCGTGATAGCGCGGCGTCTCCTCCTGCTTGTAGCTGGCTTCTTGCTCCTCATCGACCACGATCAGCCCCAGATTTTCGAGCGGCGCAAACACCGCCGAACGCGTTCCCACCACGACGCGCGCCTCTCCGCGGCGCACGCGCCACCATTCCCGCGCGCGCTCCACTTCCGGCAGAGCGCTGTGCAAGACCGCAACGCCTCCGCCAAATCGCGCGCGAAACAATCTTCCGCACCACAGCGTGAGCGCAATTTCAGGAACCAGAATCAGCGCGGTCTTGTTGCGCGCCAGCGCGGCCTCCACCGCGCCGAGGTAGACTTCTGTTTTTCCGCTGCCGGTCACTCCGTACAAAAGCCCGCTGGTGAACGCGCCGGCGTCCAGCCAGCCGCGAATCACTCCCAGTTCCCTTTCCTGATCGACGTTCAAAACATTGGAAGGCGGCGTGTAATCCGCGTCGAATAGGTCCTCCTCGATGGACAGCGGCTCTTCCCAGCACTTCAGTGTTTCCTGGCGAATCATGCGCTCGACGAGCGGGCGGGAAACCTTGGCAAGCTTTGCCAGTTGCGGCAGCGGCATGGGGCCGCGCTCCTCCGCAAGCACGTGAAACACGCGCGCTTCTTTTTCCGGCAATGCGGGAGTCTCGCCGGCCAGCGCGACCGCATCAGAAGGCGCCTCGTTCCAGGCGACAATTTTCTGCACACGCGCCTGGCGCCGCAGCGCGACCTCGCGCCCTTCGAGTTGTTTGCGGCGCAGCAAGCGTTCGGCCGCCGCTTCGCCTCCGGGCAGCTTGTGGACGCGATCCGCGCGCACCGGGCGGCCCTCGATTTCCATCAGCGAAAGCAGCGCCAGCTCCGCGACTTCCGATTCGCTGCGATTTCCGCCCGCGTCCAGTTCGGCTCGCCGCGCGCGGCCCAGATCCGTCACCACATATTCACGTTCGTGGCGCAGATCGATTTCCGGAGGCAGCATGGCGCGAAACACTTCTCCGAGCGGCGCCACGTAATAGCCGGCCACCCAGCGGCCCAGCTCCACCAGATTCGGCGGCAGCGCCGGAATCGCGTCAAGCAACTCGGCAATCTCCCGCACATTTTTTATGAGTTTCGGATCGGGCCGCCGGACGGGCGCGTTGACCACCACACCGGTCATCGCGCGATTGCGAAACGGCACCAGCACGCGGCTACCCGCGGCGACCGATCCCGCCAGCCGTTCCGGAATTTCATACGTGAACAGGGAGCGCAGCGGCACGGGCAGCGCGACTTCGCAATAGGTGGGAGGCATGTGCGTCTTGAGTAGGACAGGCTTCAGCGTGTCAGGTTTAGAGCATAGCAGGCCACAAATCTAAACCAGACAGGCTGAAGCCTGTCCTACCTCTAGCTAGTTGGAGGCCTTCTTCGCTTTCAGACCTAAATGGGCCATTACTTTTTGCAGGTCTTTCCAGACGTCCGCTTTCGCTGCCGGATTGCGCAACAAATATGCGGGGTGATACGTGGCCAGCAGCTTCGTACCGCGATAGTCGAACCAGGTGCCGCGAAATCGCGAAATGGAGTCCTTGGTTTTCAGGAGGGCCTGCGCCGCGGTTCCTCCGAGACACACGACGGCCTTCGGAGCGATCACGTCCAGCTGTCGAAACAGGTAGGGCGAGCAGGTGGCAACCTCATCGTCCTCGGGCTTGCGATTCTCCGGCGGGCGGCATTTGACCACGTTGCAGATGTAAACGTCTTCACGGCGCAGCCCCATAGCCTCGATCATCTGCGTCAGCAATTTTCCGGCGCGGCCGACAAACGCCAGCCCTTGCATGTCTTCGTCGTGACCCGGGCCCTCTCCAACGAACACCAGCTCAGCGCGCGGATTGCCCTGGCCGAAGACGATTTTGTTTCGCTGCTTGCTCAAGCGGCAGCGCGTGCACTCGCCCAGATCTTCGCGGATGCGCTCCAGGGAATCGTTTTCGACGCGGTCGATGGCCTCGAACAGCGACTCCGCACTGACCAGCGGAAGCACCGGCGCGGGCACGGCAACTTTCGCCGGCGCCGCGACCTCAACCGGAGCCGCAACTTTGACCGGCTCAGCACCTCGGTCGGCAGCAACCACCTTGCCGGCGGCGGACGCCCTCGCAGCCGCTTGCGCAGCGGCGGTTTTCTCCAAAAGTTTGCCCATGGTTCTCCGGTCCGTATAAAACCCGCCGAGATTCAGGTCTTCGTAATAACGAAGCCAGGCTTCCAATTTTTCGCGGGATGTCGTGGTGAGAGGGGAATCCATCAGCAGTTCAGCGCGCCCGTTGCGGTTCAACCGATTGTTCTCGCGCTTGCCGCAAAGGGCGCAGCGCGTCGAGAATGCGGTTCGCGGCGTCGATCTTCGGCATGCGTGCGAAAGCCCTTTCGCTGCCGTCGCGGAAATACAGAGTGATGACGTTGGTGTCGTGATCGAATCCCGCGCCTTCCGCGGTCACGTCGTTGGCCACAATCAGGTCGGCCTGTTTCGATTGCAGCTTGCCTCGCGCGTGCGCAGCCACGTTCTCGGTCTCCGCGGCAAATCCAATCACCACGCGATCGCCCTTGCCGCGCGCCACATCGGCGAGGATGTCCACGGTGGGCTCGAGCTCCAGGTTGAACCGGCCGCTGCCACGCTTCATTTTTTTATTCTCGGGCGCTACCGGGCGGTAATCCGCCACGGCCGCCGCCATGATCAGGGCGGTTGCGCGCGAAAAATGCTCGAGCACGGCGCGATGCATCTGCTCGGTGTTGCGCACGGGTACAAATTCAACGTCCTGGGGCGGATCGAGCCGCGTCGGCCCGCTAACCAAAATCACGCGGGCACCCCGCCGCGCCGCCGCCTGCGCCAACGCGTATCCCATTTTCCCGGAGGAGCGATTGGTCAGGTAGCGCACTGGATCGAGGTCCTCGCACGTCGGTCCGGCGGTGACCACGATGGTTTCTTCCTGCAGATCGTGCGCGATTCCCAGCCGAGCCAGCACCGCGCCGGCGATGGCATCCACGCTGGCCAGCCGCCCCGCGCCGGTCATCCCGCACGCCAGGTAGCCTTCCTCGGGCGGCACCACGTGAACGCCGCGCGCGCGCAGCGTCTCAACATTTTCCTGCGTCGCCGCGTGTTCCCACATATTGACGTTCATCGCGGGAGCCACCACCACGGGCGCGGTGGTGGCAAGATACAACGTGGTCAGAAAATCGTCGGCCACTCCGCGCGCCATTTTGGCGATTACGTTGGCGGTGGCCGGAGCAACTACCAGCAGATCGATGCGCTGGGCCACGGCAATGTGCTCAATCGCGCTCTCCACATTGGCGCCGGCTCCGGACGCGTCTCCGGAAAACATTTCTGTGATTACTTTTTGCCCGGTGAGCGCGGCAAATGTGAGCGGAGTGATGAATTCCTGCGCGCTTTTGGTCATCACCACCTGCACGTTGATGCCTTCCTGCTGGAGCTTGCGCACCAGTTCCGCCGCCTTGTAAGCGGCGACTCCGCCGGAAACACCGAGTGCCACGCGCATGGGAATCTCGCGGCGCTACTTCTCGCGCCGCTTGCCGTCCTTATCCAACAGATCGCCCGGAATTTCAGGCAACTGGTATTCGAGCACGCCCGCGCCCAGTTCCTCAACCGCGATACGCGTCGACTTCAGCGAGCGGGGATTCGCCACTAGCGGCGACGCTCCGAGCATCAACTGCCTCGCGCGCCGCGCCGCCACCACTACGAATGCAAACTTGCTGTCCGGTGCCTGACTCTCGGCCGTCATGAGTTCGTTATCCTCCAAAAGATTCCAGAATCTTCAGTGCGCGTGCACTCAAGCAACTGCGAAGGCACCGGGCCGCCACGGTAATGGCCTGAATTTCGCGGCCGGCGCGCTCCATTTCGTCGTTCACCACCAGAAAATCGTATTCCGTATACCGCTGAATCTCCTGCCCGGCTCGTTCCAACCTGCGTTTGATGGCCTCGTCCGGGTCCTGCCCGCGCGCCCGCAGGCGCCGTTCCAATTCTTCCTTTGCCGGCGGAAGAATAAAGATAGCCACTGCGTGCGGGAGCTTTTGTTTTACCTGTTCGGCGCCCTGCACGTCAATTTCCAGCACCAGGTCCAGGCCTTTACGCTGCGCTTCTTCCAGCCAGCGCCGCGGCGTGCCGTACTGATGCTTGCCGAAGACGCGGGCGTGCTCTAGAAACTCCCCGGCGCGCACCCGGCGGTCGAATTCCTCTTCGGATATAAAATCATACCATTTTCCGTTACTTTCCGTGTCCCGCGGCGGCCGCGTGGTGCACGATACAGAGAACATGGTCCCCGGCACTTCCAACATTTTTTGCACCAGCGTGGATTTCCCCGACCCGGACGGGCCGGAGACGATGAAAACGAGAGGCTGCTGTGCGGTTGCGAGCGTCATTCGACGTTCTGCGCTTGTTCTCGCAGTTTTTCGATATCGGATTTCACTTCCAGCGCCAGCCCGGTGATCGCCAATCCCTCGGACTCCACGCCCGGAGTCTTGGACAGTAGCGTGTTGGCCTCGCGCTGCATTTCCTGGAGCAGAAAATCCAGTTTCTTTCCCGCTTCGCCGGCTCCCGCGAGCAGAGTGCGAAACTGTTCCACGTGGCTGCGCAGCCGCGCCAGTTCCTCGCTGACGTCGCTGCGCTCGGCCAGCATCGCCGCTTCCTGCGCCAGGCGGATCGGATCGAGCTGTACGCCCTTCAAAAGGTCCGCCAGCCGTTCCGCCAGGCGGCGCGCGATGGCCGGCCGCACGCGCTCCGCCAGCGTTTCAACTTCCGCGGTCCGCGCGGCAATCTTGTCCAGAAGTCCCAGCATTTCCGCGGTCAGCGACTGCCCTTCCGAACGGCGCATGGCTTCCAATTTGTTCAGCGCCTGCTCCAGGCAGGTCTCCACCTGCGCGCCCAGCCGCTCCTGCTCTTCCTCGCTGCGCAGATCGCTGGTGGATCCCGGCGCCGCGACCACGCCCGGAAGGCGGAACAGCGCCACCAGGTCCGGCTCCGTTTTGATTCCGTACTCCTCACGCAATCGCCCCACCGCCTTCATGTAGGAGTCGACCATTTCGTGGTTCAGCTCGATCGCGCCCGTAGCGCCCGCTTCAAAATAAATGTTCACATCCACGTGGCCGCGCCGCAGGCGGTTGCGAATGGCCTGGCGGATGCGCGACTCGAAAACTTCAAATCCATCCGGCATGCGCAGGTGAAGATCGAGGAAGCGGTGATTCACGCTGCGCAGGTTGATGCGCACGGAGGCGCCATCGCGCTCCACGCGGGCCTGCGCGAAACCGGTCATCGAATAAATTCCCGTCATCGCCGTTGTCGCCTTCATCGGTCAGCCTTTGGCGCGGGAGTGGCTGCGTCATCCACATCCGCGAATTGCATTTCGTACAGCCGCGCGTAAATTCCGCCGCGCGCCAGCAATTCCTGGTGCGTGCCGGTTTCCGCAATCGATCCGTCTTCCAGCACGATGATCTTATCCGCGCGCCGGATCGTGGACAGGCGGTGCGCAATGACGAATGCGGTGCGATCCATCATAAGGTTTGAAAGCGCGCGTTGCACCAGCATTTCCGATTCGGAGTCCAGTTCGGAAGTCGCTTCGTCGAGGATCAGAATGGGCGAATCTTTCAGAATCGCGCGGGCGATGGCGATGCGCTGGCGCTGCCCGCCGCTGAGCCGCTGCCCGCGGTCGCCCAGCATGGTGGAGTAGCCCTGCGGCAATTCCAGAATGAAATCGTGAGCCAGCGCCGCCTGGGCCGCGGCTTCCACGCGCTCCTTCGGCAGGCCGGGCCGCCCGTAGCAGATATTGTTCCACACCGTGTCGTTAAACAGGATCGTCTCCTGGGTCACGATAGCCATCTGTTCGCGCAAGCTGCGCAGGGTGACCTCTCGCACGTTTACGCCGTCAATCCGCAGCGCGCCCGACGTGACCGGATAAAATCGCGGCAGCAGGTTCACCAGCGTGGTTTTCCCCGCGCCGCTCGAGCCGACAATGGCGATCACTTCACCGGCGCGGGCCTCAAAGGAAATCTCGCGCAGGATTGGCAAGTCCGGATCGTATCCGAATCCGACGCGGTCGAATTCCACGCTGCGGGAGAACGGCGGCAGCGCCTTCAGTCCCGGTTCCACCTCCGGTTCGTCCGCGCTGCCGATGTATTCAAACACCTTGGCCGTTGCGCCGAAGGCCAGCTCGAATTGCTGGTAGACCGTGCCCAATCCCTTCACCGGCTCGTAGGACTTAAAGAGGGCGTAAATGAACGTGACGAAAACTCCCGCCGTCATCGCGCCCATCTTAATCTGTACGCGAGCGTACATCAGCACCAGCACGATCACCACCGCGCCCAGCAAATCCATCAGCGGAGATGTGGCCACCGCGGCGCGAATCCAGCGCATGTTTTCCCGCAGCAGGCGCCGCGACGATTCGCGGAACTTGGCGATCTCGAAGTCCTCCATCCCGAACGCCTTCACCACGCGGTTGCCGCTGACCGTCTCTTCCAGAATCTGCGACAACTCGCCGACTCCGGTCTGAATTTTCTCCGTGGAGCGGCGAATCTTCTTGCCCAAAGTGCGCACCGGCCACACCACCATCGGCAGCAGCACTACCGAACCCAGCGTCATCTTCCAACTGGTCAGCAGCAATACGGCCAGCAGAAAAAACAGCGTAAAGACATGGCGGAATCCCAGCGAGAGGTACTCGGAGAACACATTGCGGACGCGCTCCACATCGTTAATCACGGTGGATAGCAAACGCCCGGTCTGATGGTGCTGGAAGAAGCCGATCGGCTGGCGGATCACCTTGGCGTAAACGCGGTTGCGCAGGTCGGTGACGCCGGCAATTCCCGCGAACTGCACCAGCACATTGCCCAGATACTCGGCGACTCCCTTGCCGATGAATACCGTCAGAATCGCGATGGAAAAAATCGTGCCTACGCTGTGAATCCGCGCGGGAAGAAAGGAGTTCAGATAAATCGTCTGGTGGGTGAACGGATTTTGAATCAATCGCAGCTTGTTGTCCGGGGCGTTGGAATTGAGCACGCGGTCGAAAATCGGGGTGAACATCAGCGCGATCAGGCCTTCTGCGAGACCGACGAGGGAGAGGCAAACAACGCCCGCGGCCAGCCGTATCTTGTACGGCATCACATAGCGTAACAAACGGCCGAGTTCTTCCCGTTTCTTCAAAGAAGTAGATGATCCCCCGTGAGTGCGACGAACCTCGCGCGCTTGGTACGCTACGAATCGCCCCCGCGTTTGTCAAGCCGCCACGCGACGAGACTCCATCCCCTGCACGCGTGCCTTTGTTCGTCAGCCTTTAGGAGGGCCGAGCTTTAGCTCGGCCGTACTCGCAGCGATTGTTGACGGCTTTAGCCGCTGAAGTTTCAGGGGCTAAAGCCCTCAACTCGCAAAAAGTCATTGTCGGGACTGAAGTCCCGACCTCCGTAAACCCGCCTCGCTCGAGGCAATTATTTCGCCAGGTCGCGATGAACTACCTTGGATGCATATCCCTTGTCGTGCAGGGTCTTGCGCACGGCTTCCGCCAGCATCACCGAGCGGTGCCGCCCGCCGGTGCAGCCAAACGCAATCGTCAGGTAGCTCTTCCCTTCCCGGATGTAGTGCGGGATCAAGTACACCAGCAAGCCTTCAACTCGCCGCAAAAATTCCCCGGTTTGAGGAAACGAGCGAATGTATTTCGCCACGCGCGGATCGCGCCCTGAGTATTTACGGAGCTTCGGAATAAAATGCGGATTCGGCAGGAAGCGCACATCGAACACCAGATCGGCGTCCGCGGGAAGCCCGTAGCGGTACCCGAAGCTCACGAGGGAAACCATCATCGGGCGGCGGTCCGCTTTCTGAAACCGCCGGATGATGAACTGCCGCAATTCATGCACGTTGAACTTGGTGGTGTCGATCACCACGTCGGCCAGCTTGCGGATCGGCTCCATCAGCACGCGCTCGCGCCGCAGTCCCTCCAGCACCGGACGGTCATGCCCCAGGGGATGCGGCCGCCGCGTCTCGCTGAACCGCCGCAGCAAAGCGTCCTCGCTCGCTTCGATGAAAACGAGCGTCACCGGATTCTCGCCGCGCAACTGCAGAAGAATTTCCGGCAATTTTTCCAGTTGGCCGCCCTCGCGCGCATCCACCAGCAACGCCGCGCGTTGGATCGCGCCGCCAACCTGCATGTGCAATTCACTGAATGTGGGAATCAGAGCGACGGGAAGGTTATCAACGCAGTAGAAGCCGAGATCCTCGAAGGTCTTCAGAACGGTGCTCTTGCCCGAGCCGCTGAGTCCGGTGAGAACCACCAGTTGGCGGGCGTCGCGCGCTTTGCGGCGCTTCATGCGGACCAGCCTACGCCTTGACCCGGCGCTGGTGCGTGCTTGGAATGCGGAGATCTTCGCGATATTTCGCTACGGTGCGGCGGGTGACGTGGATTCCGGCGTCGTCCAGTTTCTTGGCAATCAGATCGTCGGTGAGCGGGTGGGCAGTGTCTTCCTCGTCGATCATTTTTTTGACTAGGCGCTTCAGCGTCTGCAGCGACATGTTGCTGCCTTCGGGACCATTCACCGATTCCGAGAAGAACGAGCGCAGCTCCAGCACTCCCTGCGGCGTGTGCGCGTATTTGCTGGAAACCGCGCGGCTTACGGTGGACGGGTGTACGCCCACTTCTTCGGCCACTTCCTTGATCATCATCGGCTTCAGATGGTCCGCGCCGTGATCGAGGTATTCGCCCTGCCGCTGAATAATGATCTGGCAGACGCGCAGGATGGTGTGCTTGCGCTGTTCGATGCTTTTCATCAATTGCATCGCGGCGGTGACGCGCTCTTTTACGTAGTTGCGCACCTCGCGGTCGGCCGCATCGCGGGCCATCAGCCGGCGGTAAACCGGAGAAAGCCGCAACTGCGGAACGTCATCATCGTTCATGAAGACTTGCCACTGATCGTCCACCTTGCGGAAATAAACGTCGGGCTCCACGAGCCGCGGCTGCGTTTTGTTGTAGCGCAGGCCGGGACGCGGATCGAGTTTCTTGATCACGTCCACGGCGCGCTTCACCAGCTCCACCGGACGATTGAGGGCGCGGGCAATTTCCTTCAACTGGTTCGCCTGCAGCAACCGCGCCAGCGGCGTTTCCGGGTTCAGTTCCTCCGCTTCGCTGGCAGCCAGCGGGCGTTTCGGCAGGCACTCGGACACGATCTGCATGGCCAGCGCGTTCTGCCCGTCCAGCGTGCGCAGCTGGGTGATCAGGCACTCGCGCAGGTTGCGCGAAGCGACGCCCAGCGGATCGAATTCCTGCACCACGGCCAGCGCTTCCTCGACGTCTTCCATCGAGTACTTTCCGTTGGAGGAAATTTCTTCCAGCGACGCGCTCAGGTAGCCGTTTTCATCGAGATTTCCGATAATCGTCTCCGCAATCTCGCGCACCACGTCATTGCACACCGTGACGCTCAATTGCCAGGTGAGGTGTTCGGTAAGCCCCTGCGCCGACGAAAGAAATTTGTCGAAGGAAGGCCGCTCGATGACTTCCGATTCGCCGCGCTCCGGATTGCCGCCGCCGCTATCGAGATACTGGTTGAAGAACGAAGCCACGTCGAATTCCTCGAAAGGACTCGACACGTCTTTCTCTGGAATTTTTTCGGTCTCTGCTTTCAGGAAGGTTTCGTCGCTGTAATCTTCGGGGGTAACGCTCTCTTCGGTCAATTCCTCGAGGACCGGATTCTCGACCATTTCCTGGTTGATCATCTCGCGCAGTTCGAGACGATTCAGCGCCAGAACACTCACCATCTGGACCAAACCCGGGGTAAGGATCTGCTTCTGTGCGACCCGGAGGTGAAGTTTTGGCTGCAGCCAGCTCATATGCGTCGATTCAAATCAATCCAGCGTCGGTTCAAGCAAAGTCAGTTCAAACGGAAATGATCGCCCAAATAAACCCGGCGGACTTCCGCGTTGCGGCTCAGTTCCTCGGGCGTCCCGGCCGCCAGTACCTTGCCGTTTTGGACGATGTAGGCGCGATTGGTTACGCTTAGAGTTTCGCGCACTTGGTGGTCCGTAACAAGAACGCCGATTCCCTCGTGGCTCAACTCGCTGATAATCTTTTGGATATCGACTACGGTCAGGGGGTCAATCCCCGAAAAAGGCTCGTCCAGCAGGATAAAGGCCGGCTCCAAAACCAGGGACCGGGCGATCTCCAGCCTGCGCCGCTCGCCTCCGGACAGCGTATAAGCCCCATTCGCTCTTACTGTTTGCAGCTTCATCTGCGCCAATAGCTCCTCAAGACGGTCACGCTGCTGCTCGGAAGTCAGGGGCAGCGTTTCCAGGACCGCGATCAGGTTCTCTTCGACCGTAAGTTGCCGGAAAACCGAAGGTTCTTGCGGCAAATAGCTGATCCCGCTGCGGGCCCGGAGGTACATAGGGAGGTCGGTAATATCGTCCCCGTTCAGCAGGACGCGCCCGGAATCCGGCCGGGCTAAACCCACCAGAATATAAAACGTTGTCGTCTTCCCAGCGCCGTTCGGGCCCAGAAGCCCTACCACTTCACCTTGGCTGATCTCCAGATTGAGATCATCGACGACTTTTCGGCCGCGATATGATTTGCTAAGTTCGACGGCCTGGAACTTGAGCATGCCCCGTCATTTCTCGACCTGGTGCAGAGTCACAGTTTTCGAACCATCCGCCGAATCTACAAGAATCCTATCATCAGCAAAATAGAAGGTCAATTGACGCCCCGTCGTGGTGTCGCCAGTTGAGCTATATAAAGTCGGTTTGCCCTCGGAAAGAACAAACTTGCCTTCGGAAGCGGTATATTCCGCGCGATCCGAAGTCCCCCGGCGATCGTCCTGCCGGACGGTTACGTCTCCACTGGCCACCGAACGCGTCAGCTGCTTGGTGCCGCTTGCAGCACCGCTGTCGGAAAAATAGAGATCGATCTGATTGGCTTGGAGCGAGCCTTGCTCAGAGTCCACCCGGGCGTCCTGTTCGATCCGTCCCCGCGACTCGTTCTCCCAATAAGTCAGCAGGCCCCCGCGGACATGGCCCAACTGCGGAGCGCTGCGCCCGGATGGACTGGCCATCTTATCGGCGACCGTTTTCGGGGGCTTGCTCAAGACCCGGCCGGGACCCTCGCCCGATTTCGGATTCCACGCGGCCTGCGGGAAAACCCCGCGCACTTTCCCTTTCACCACCACGGTATGCGCGGCGCTGTCGAGTTCGATGGTGTCTCCCTCGATTACCGACGGGCCCTGCCAGAGTCTTCCTTTCCCGGAATAGACGGCATGGCCGCGCACCGTATCCGCCATCAGGTGGTCCGCGGAAACGTGCGCCGGCTCCGGCGCCAGATTGGCGATACTGGTTTGCACGGCACGCAGATCGGTGGTCTGCACGTGCCCGTCGGCGCGCAACGTATTGGCCGATGAGGCGAAGGAGGCGGACTGCGCGGTGGTGCGCGTGTTGGCATCGGCAACGATCACCGAGCCGTCCAGCGTGACCGTATTCGAGGCCCGCTCGACATGCCCGCGGTCCCCTTGTCCGGATCGCACGGCATCGTGAAAGTGGACGTCGCCGGTCTGGTCGATGGTCGACCACTCCCCGGTCTTGTCGAAATTGGCGATCAGTTCGCGCGAAGCGGTGATCTCGTCCGGCGCGTCGCCGAGTTTGCGCGTGACTTCCACGCCACCCGTGCTGACCAGTTGCTGCAGTTGGTTCTGGCCGCCGAATTTCAGATTCATTTGCTTGCCGGTCATGCGGGTCGATTGCGGAACGGTCTTGCCGTTCACGAGGGCCACGCTCTGCCAATCGACTCGCGCCGGGGCCAGCGTGTTTACACTTTCAACCGTAGTTTGCCCGCCATTCGCGGCACTCAAAAAGTGGACTTCCAGGGCATCGCTCTCCACGTGGCGCGTTCCGCCATTAAACGCCGCGCTTGTTGACGTTAATTTCACTCCGTTACTGCCGGTCAATAGCTGTGGCAAGTTTTCGGCGGACGCCAGCGTCAGTTCCAATCGTCCGGCATCGATTCCATCCCCTCCCACTTGCGTGTTGCGTGTGCCGTGCACGTTTCCGGTGCCCACCACCGACTCCACCGATCCATCGGGCCGCAGCCGCGAAACAATTTCATCGGCGCTCAGCTCGATCGGCCCTTCCGGATTCAGCTCCCGGAGCTGCGGCTGGCCGCTGGCCACAAACCTCCGCGCCTGGAACTGGGCGTCCAGCTCCAGCAATAATTTTCCCGCGTGCAGTTCATTCGACCCCTGCTGCGCATGAACGTTTCCGTTCACCGTTACAACGCGCGCATCCCGCTGGAAGGACATGCTGTCACCGGCCACGTGCACAATTTTTCCGTCAAGTTTCCCGTCCGAAGCCACGAGATTGTCGGGAAGCGCTGCCGACGTCGTCGAAAGATTCAATTCCACATTGTGCGCGAGCCCTAGCGTTCCATTGTTCGAGTCGTAGTTCACGCCCACCGCGCGGCCTTCGCCCTGCGGCCAGCGAAAGGTAACCGGCTTCTCGGTTCGCGCCTCGCCGGAATCGCGGTCAAATGTCAGCGCGGACGTAGCCACCTGGATGGCGTTGGGATTTCCCGGCGCGGCGCCGGCAGGCTGCAAGCTGATCTGGACTTCCCCGGCGCAGCTGATCCTTCCGGTGTTGGAGATAAAATCACAAGCCTTGGTGCGCAGCGTGTCGTTGCGCTCCCCTTTTTTCCCGTACACCACGATATCCACATCCTCAAGGAGATTCCGGCTCCCTTCCTTGAAGGCCGTCGTGCGCGAAGCCTTCACGGTGTAAATCGTTCTTTGGCCCTCCACCTTGGAATACGAAAACTCATTCGATTGCTGCTCGACGGTCGCCGGAACAGCGGGGGGCGCCTTTTTGGCCGCCTGTCTGGCCAGCCACGCGTTTCGCCCATAGACACCCGCCACCACCACGGCCAGAAGTCCAGCCGCCGCGAGCGACCATCGCGCGTATCTTTGCGCTTCGCTGTTTCGCATCTTTTCGAGAGCCTCGAAGGCTTAGACGCCGAGTATAGGGGAGGCGTTGGCAGCGAACAACTGCGCGTCGGGATCGTGTGCGGCGGCGGCAAAATGGCCGCTCCCAGCTTCTGATGCCTTGCGGCCCGCGCGCTGGTCAATGAGTTTTAATACGGATTCTTCACCGATTTTATACGGAATGATATGATTGTTGTATCCAACCGTATTGGCAATCGGAGAGCCAGGATGGACAGGACATTTCGGTTCAATCCCGATGGAAGGCCGCATCGTGACGGGGATAGAAGTTGCGCCGGGTGCGAAACACTTGCCGGTAAGGAATATCCCCGTGAGCATCGCAATGATGGCGCGGCTTGCAGTGGACTCATTCACTCCGAAAAGATGAAGGATGAAGCCGGAAAGCACCTGATCATGTACTTGTGCGACCGTTGCGGGCATATGACCAGGAGTGCAGTGCGGAAGTGAAAAGTCTGGCCCACAGAGCCTCCGGAGCTGTAGTGCACCACACCGACCTCCCGGAGCCAACTTCAGCTGAATCGACACGGAAACGCCTTTCCACCAACGGTCGGAGGAATTAATGCCGGTCTCACGCTCCCTTTTCTTTCGGGTGTGCTTACCTTTGTTCTTCATGGGAGCTGCGATCTTTGTCGGCTTGTGTGGGGTTTTTCTCTTAGTTGATTCCTTCGATAGTCACGGCAACTTCTGGGGGAAGGTCTTTCTGTTCGGTCTCGGCTTGGTCCTCTTGGGTCTTACCCCCTTTGTTCTCATGGTCGGGATCATTAAATGGAGGCAGGCAGACCCTGCTCAAACCGATACAGATGGTTGAATTGCCTCAACGTTTTTCCCATCCATCCGGAGGCTCCAGGTTCCGGAAAAAATATTCCAGGTGCGGAAAATCCATAACGATGATGGACCCGTCGCATTTAAGCCCGAATAATTTATCTGCGGCGGGGTTCACCTGATAAGCCTTCCCGCAGACCAATGGCGGCGGGACCGTCTTATTGCTCCAGCCACTCGGTGGTACTCCATAGGTAAGCAATCCACTAATTCTGCCACTCGTCTCAGGATTGTCCGGTTCTGCGTCCCAAACAAGCTCGTTGTCATGCATCGAATCCCAGCGATAAACGGAAATACTGCTGGGACTCACTCCGCCGGGTTGCGGGCACGTCGATTCGTTTGAGAGACAAATCTGAACGGTATTACCGCTTTTGCTCGCAGCCAGATGCCAAGTTTGCGGCCAACAGCCCACCAAGAGGGAGGAAAAACAGAAGGTCAGCAATAATGAAACAGCGGTGCAGGCGTTTTTCATCCGCACTAGGCCCTCTGCGCAGACCAGGAATAAACATTATCCCAAGTTGCGAACTTGAGAGGCGAACTCCTCGCCCTCTATGAATCGGTTAAGTCAACGCCTGGAGAACGGCCTTATTGAAATCTGGCTTTTTGCTCTCCCCGCGCACAAAATGCGCTATCGTGGAAACGCTATCTTGGCAGGTTCGCTATCTGCCCGGTCTGTTTCCTTGATTTTTCGTCCCTCTGAGTCATAATTTAATTCCCCTTCTTATTTCTGTTTTCAGTAAACGCGTTTTCAGCCCCCCTTCCGGCGGTAAGCTGCGCACCTTGAAGCTTGCCTGCGATCCGTCACCATTTCGCGGAGACTGTGAAGTCCATGAACACTACAGAAACGGTAGCTTCATCCGGCACGTCCGGACCGTCAGGCCGCCTGCCTCAGCCAGTTCCCATGCCGGCGCCGCGACGAAAAGGGTTGTCGGACTACGCCATGGCCGCCGCCACGACGGCGGGCACTTTGCTGGTCTACCTGGCGGCGTCCAGCCACATCGGAAATCAAGGCGCGCCCATCCTCTTTGTCTTTCCGATCGTCGTCAGCGCATTCCTCGGAGGGCTCGGTCCAGGGCTGTTGTCCACTGCCCTGAGCGTGCTGATGGTGGATTATTTCATCGCGGTCCCCATTCACAATTTCAAGATCGAAAATGCCGCCGACTTCGGCCGATTGAGCGCTCTGGTGGCGGCCGGCGCGCTGGTCAGCACGCTTTCGGAATCCCTGCACCGCGCGCGCCGGAACTTGCAGAAGGCCAATGGATCGCTGAAGGCGCGCACCGAACTGCAGTTAATGACGCTGGCCAGCATCGGCGACGCCGTCATCGCCACGGACGAATATGCCTGCGTCACTTACATGAATGCCGAGGCTGAACGGCTCACGGGTTGGCGCGGCGCTGAAGCCCAGGGGGCGGCCCTGTCCATGGTGTTCCACATCGTGGAAGAAAGCGGGCGCAAGGCGATGGAGGACCCGGCCGTTTCGATCCTCCGGTCAGGCAAGGCCACCAAGCGCGCCAATCACATGCTGCTCGTTGCGCGCGACGGCCGGGAAACGCCGATCGCCGATTGCGGATCTCCGATTGTCGACGCTCACGGAAAAGTTCTTGGCGTGGTGCTGCTGTTTCGAGATTGCAGCGTGCAGCGGCAAGCGGAAAAATCACTACGGACCCGGCTGGAACGCCAGGAAAAGCTGGCCAAAGTCGCCGCGAACGCCCCCGGAGCCATCTATTCGTTCCAGCAGTGGCCGGACGGGCGAACTAGTTTTCCTTACGTTAGCCCGTCGATCGAAAAGATGTATGGCGTTTCTCCCGAAGAGCTGGCGCGAGACGGCAATTTGCTGTTCCAGCGGATCCCCGCCGAAGACGTCGAACATGTGAGAAAGAGCATCATCGAGTCCGCCGAAGACCTCACCCTCTGGCACGATGAATTCCGGATCTCCTGTCCGGATGGAACCCTGAAATGGACTTCCGGGCGTTCCCTGCCGCAGCGCGAGAGCGACGGCAGCGTTCTGTGGCACGGCGTCCTGGAGGATGTGACCGAACAGAAATCGCAGGAACAAAAGCTCCGGGTCAGCCAGGCTCACTTCCACATGCTGGTGGTCGGAGTGCGTGATTATGCCATCTTCATGCTGGACACGGACGGCAACATCGCCACCTGGAACCTGGGCGCGGAGCGGATCAAGGGTTGGAAAGAGGAAGAAATCATCGGCAAGCATTTTTCCGTTTTCTATTCCCAGGCGGAAGTGGCAGACGCCAAGCCCGAGCGGGAATTGCAAATCGCTCGATCCGTGGGACGCTTCGAGGAAGAAGGCTGGCGCTACCGCAAGGATGGATCGCGGTTCTGGGCCAGCGTGGTCATTACGCCGTTGCGCGACGAGCAGGGGCGCGAATACGGCTTCGCCAAAGTGACCCGTGACATGACCGAGCGCCAGCGGATCGAGCGCGCCATCAAGGAAGACGAAGCGCGCCTCGCCAGCGTGATCGGCTCGGCCATGGACGCCATCATCACCGTCGATGAGCAGCACAACATCACGTTGTTCAATCCCTCCGCGGAGAGCATGTTCGGCTGCAAGTCCGACGAGGTGATTGGCCAACCCCTGGACCCTTTTCTACCCAAGCTATTCCGCAGCGCGCACACGCAGCACATCCGCAAATTTGCGGAAACTAATGCCACCCGAAGGAAAATGTCGGAGATGGGTTCGATCTACGGGCTGCGCACGAACGGCGAGGAGTTTCCCATCGAAGCCTCGATTTCCCAGGTGACCGTCGGCGGACAAAAACTCTTCACCGTGATCTTGCGCGATATTACCGAGCGAATGAAAGCCGAGGAGGAACTGCGCCAGCAGGCCTCGCTCTTGAGTCTCGCCACCGTACTGTCCTGGGACATGGACAAGCACATCGTTCTCTGGACCCGCGGCGCCGAGCAACTTTACGGCTACTCCCAGAAGGAAGCGATCGGCCGCAGTCCCAGCGAGTTGCTGCAGACCGAATATCCAATGCCTCTCGCGCAGATCGAGCGGGCGTTGTATGCGCGCGGCGGTTGGGAAGGCGAACTCATCCACACCCGGCGCGACGGCAGCCGCGTTTCCGTCGCCAGCAAGTGGATTCTGCACCGCAATGCCCAGGGAGAGCCCAGCCGGATTCTGGAAATGAACCAGGACATCACCGCATTCAAGAAGGCCCAGGCTCTGCAACTCAGCTCGCAAAAGTTGGAATCCCTCGGGACGCTATCCGGAGGAATCGCTCACGACTTCAACAATATTTTGCTGGCCATCAACGGCAACACGAAACTGGCCATCGCCGATCTGCCCGAAGACCATCCTGTCCAGGAAAGCCTCCAAGAAATCGCCAAGGCCGGAGCGCGCGCCGCCGACCTGGTGCGGCGAATTCTGGCCTTCAGCCGCCCCACCGAACAGAAACGCGACGTGCAGCCCATGCAGCCGGTGGTCGAAGAAGCGGTGAAGCTGGTGCGGGCGACCTTGCGCGCCAATATCGAAATCAAGATGCAGTTCCAGCCGGACCTGCCGGCGGTCGCCGTCGATGCGACGCAGATTCATCAAGTGATTGTCAATCTGGCGACGAATGCGGCGCACGCGATTGGAGACCGCGGAGGAGTGATCGAACTGCGGCTGGATTCTTGTGAAGTAGGCCCCGCAGACGTGGGCCGCGCTCCCGGCCTGCATGTCGGAAACTACGTGCGCTTGTGCGTGGGTGACAATGGCTGCGGCATGAGCCGCGAAACGCTGGCGCGCATCTACGATCCGTTCTTCTCCACCAAACCTGTTGGGCAGGGCACGGGACTCGGCCTCTCCGTGGTGCACGGCATTGTTTCCAGCCTGGACGGCGCCCTCACCGTCTATAGCGACGTCGGCCGCGGAACACAATTTAATCTCTACTTTCCCGCCGCCTCGGAACCCGCGAAGGCGCGCCCGCCGGAAACTCCGCAGGCCCCGCGAACGCGGCACGGGCACATCCTGTACCTCGACGATGAAGAGGCGCTGGTGCTGTTTGCCAACCGCCTGCTGACGCGGCTGGGCTTTCGCGTCACCGGATTCATCGACGCGGCTGAAGCGCTGCACGAGTTCGGCTCCCGGCCCTCCGAGTTCGATGCCGTGGTGACCGATTTATCGATGCCCAAGATGACCGGCCTCGACTTCGCGCGCGAAGTGCTGGCCATCCGGCCGGGCACTCCGGTGGTGATCACCTCGGGTTACGTGCGCCCGGAGGATCAGGTGAAGGCGCAGCAACTTGGGATTCGAGATTTCGTCCTGAAGCCGACGACGGCCGACCAGCTGGCCACCACGCTCGATCAGCTTTTGCAGGATCGCGCGGAGACACGAAGTTCAAAAATCACTTCCGGGTAGGCGCGTCGAATCGAGTAGGACAGGCTTCAGCCTGTCTGGTTTAGATTTGCGCCTGACGCTAACCAAAACCAGACAGGCTGAAGCCTGTCCTACAAGCATTGCGCCCCCGCGCGACCGGGTATAGATTATCGCTCGGCAGGAGGACGCCCATGCTGACGCGACGCGATTTTGTAGCGGGTGCCATCGCCACAGGAGCTCTGTTGCACACCGATCCGGCATTCGCCAAGGCGTCCCAACCGTCCACGGCGGTGAACTTCGATGTTCCGCCGCACGCCTGCGACTGCCACACCCACTACTACGGCGATCCGCAAAAATTTCCCCTTTCGCCACAGCGCGTCAACACGCCGGAGGGCACGCAACCTTCGGAGATGGCTTCGCTCCATCACGCCCTGCGCATGGAGCGAGTGGTCATCGTCACGCCCAGCGCCTACGGCACGAACAACTCGGCCACGCTGTACGGCATGAAGGCGCGCGGCGCGAACGCCCGCGGCATTGCCGTCGTGAATGACAAGACTCCGGAGGCCGATTTCGATTCCATGTACCGCGCCGGCATTCGCGGCGCGCGAATCATCTCCGGCGTCACCGGCCCTACCGCTCCGGCATCCGCTCGACCGATCTACGAGGCGGCCATGAACCGCTTCAAGAATCACAACTGGATGATTGAGTTGTACGTGAATCTGGCGGTGACCTCGGCCCTCAAGGATCTGGTCCACGCCTCGCCGGTGCCGACGGTGTTCGATCATTTCGGCGGCGTGCAGGCCGATCTCGGTATGCAGCAGCCGGGCTTCGCCGATCTTCTTGAGCTGATCAAGTCCGGCAAAGCCTATGTGAAAATTTCCGGCGCCTATCGCGCGTCGACGAAAGGCCCCGATTACCCGGACGTCGTGCCCTTCGCCAAGGCCTTCATCGAAGCCAACCCCGACCGCGTCCTGTGGGGCAGCGACTGGCCGCATCCCGATTCGACGCCGTACCCCGGACGGAAGCAGACCGACATCATGCCGCTGTTTTCCATCGATGACGGCCGCCTGCTAAACCAGCTTCCGGTATGGGCGCCCGATCCCGAGATCCGCAAAAAAATCCTGGTGGATAATCCGGCGCGGCTGTACGGATTCTGAGCAGGCAGCGAACCGGCGTTCCCGCTATGAAGTGCGAAGGAGGTATCTCGTGAGATGCGCACTGATCCTTGCTTGCGTCGCGGCACTCGGCGGGCTGGTTGAGCTCGCGGCGCTTTCCACGGGACGCCAAATTCATTCCGCGGAGACGCCAGGCACGCTGCCCAGGTACGACGGCGCGAAGCTGGTGCGTCCCGAAGGCTATCGCGAGTGGGTGTTTCTGTCCTCCGGCCTGGGAATGAACTACAACCCGGCCGCCGGCAGCGTGGATCAGTTCACGAATTCTTTCGTTCCGCAGTCGGCCTACCAGGCGTTTCTAGCCAGCGGGAAATGGCCGGACAAAACTGTATTCGTCCTCGAGGAACGCGCGGCCGAATCCAAAGGTTCCATCAACAAGTCCGGACACTTTCAGACCGACCTCAACGGGCTGGCGGTGGAAGTAAAGGACGAAACGCATTTCGCGGACAAGTGGGCGTACTTCAGTTTTCGCGGTGACGCCGCGAGCGCGGAGGCGCTGCCCAAAGCGCAATGCTGGCAATGCCACAATGACAACGCCGCGGTCGAACACACCTTCGTGCAGTTTTATCCGACGCTGAAACCCGTAGCTCAGAAATTTGGAACGTACACGAAGTGAGTAGTTCGCTCCGCTTTCTCCCGATTTATTTCGCGCGCGCAGGCGTCGCTGGATCGGCCACCCGATCCGCGAATGCTTTTTCCTCGGAGTGCACGCAGATTTCTTCCACCATTTCATCGTGCGGTCGCAATTTCATGATTCTGTGCGGACCGACAATCGGCGCCGTGTAGGCCTTGGGGTCGGTGATTGTAATGTCGTAGAGAATAGTGTCGTGGTCCGCCCGCCGGTAGCGCTCAGTGATGCGCATGTCTTCGCTGTGCGGGTAGCCGGTGGAACCGAGCCAGGTGCTGTCACGAAAGCCGTCGGAATCCACCACCAGCGTGTCGTCTCCCTCCCAGTGTCCAATCGCGTAGCCGTACCACGCCGGATCCGCGTCGGCGGGAAGCTTTCGCCCGTCCATCCAGATGGTGCGGTACTCGTGCTCGTGCTCGAAGAACTGGATGATCCGGCCGGGCAGCTGCACGAACTCGAAGGGCGTGTTCATGAACATGATGCGCGGGAAACCGGTGGGATCGCACTGCAGCATCGGATCGTTGCCGCCCGGGGCGCGCCGCGGGCCGTAGCCCGGCTTTTCGGCGTCGAATCGCGCCTTTGCCCACGGAGTCATCGGCGGAATCAGGTTGTCCGGAGCGACGGGTTCGGAAGCCCCGGAGCTCTCGTAGTGCCACAGCCCGGAGAGATCCCGCGCGGGCCGCCCCTGCGCGTATACAAGTGCGGGAAACAAGGCGACGAGTAAGGCAAGTGGCGCAGACTTCAGTCTGCGGGGGTTGGTTGCAGCAACAACCGATCGAGCACGAACGAACCTCAATAGACGGAAGCCCGCGCGAGTTCGTGCAAGGCGCGTGACGCGTTCCACTACCGAATCAAAGTTCATGCCGGTTATTTGGACGGCTTGGGCGTAGCGGGGTTGCGAATTCTCTGCGCGAATTCCTGCTCCTGCGACCACACGCAGGGCTGCTCGCTGATTTCCTCTCCGGGCTTGAGCTTCAGGATGCGATGAGGCGCGACCAGCGGCTTGGTGTACGCGGTGGGATCGTTGACGGTCATGTCGTACTCGATGGTGTCGTAGTCCGCGCGGTGATAGCGCTCAATGACGCGCATCTGGTCGCTGTGCGGATAGCCCGTGGGGCCAAGCCAGGTCTTGTCATTGAAGCCGGAGGATTGCACGACGAGCGTGTAGTCATCCTCCCACTTGCCTGTCGCGTAGCCGTACCATGTCGGGTCGGCATCCTCGGGCAGCGCGCGGCCATCGGTCCAGATGGGCCGCCACTCGTGCTCGCGCTCCCAGAATTGCAGGACGCGTCCCGGGGCTTGCTCGAACTCCATCGGCGTGGGCATCAGCATGACGCGCGGGAAGCCGATCGGATCGCATTGCAGGATGGGATCGTTGCCGCCGGGCGCGCCGCGCACGCCGTAGCCGGGCTTCTGCGCGTCGAAGCGCGTCTTGGCCCAGGGCGTCATCGGCGGGATGTCCTTGTCCTCGGCGATGGGAGCCGCGCCGGCATTCCCCTGGAGCTGCCAGACGCCGCTGAGGTCTCGCTTCGGAGCGGGCCTGGAGTTTGCCGTGGCTTTTGCCGCTACCTGTTGCGGAGCGGCATTCGCGCTGACAGAAACAAGAAATGCAAGCCCCACCGTCAGGAGCGCTGCGCCGGAACGAAAACGAAAAGAGCAGAATCGCAACGTAAACCTCTTCGCAAGGAAAACCACTGCCAATCTATCGCATGTCCATCTTCAGAACGTGACCGTCCGCGAAGACGACCTTGCCATCCTTGTTGCCGGAGAAACCGACCGGCGCGCCATTCTTGGCGGGCGCGAGGGTCACCGTAATTTGATCGCCGGCCTTGAGCGTGGTGCGCGTCCAGTTGTTGCGCTTCATGATGCCGGGGCTCTGGCTCTCGATGGCCCAGTTGACCATCGCGCCCTTATCGTCCTTCACGTCCAGAAAAATCTGGCAATGAGGATTGGCCCACACAAATTCCGTGACCGTGCCGGAGATGGTGATCCAGTGCTCCTCGTCATACGCCGAATTTCCGTGGTGCGCCCACAACGGGCCGCTAACCGCGAAAAGCGCCGTGAAAAACACGATCAGAGTTGCCAGCCTGAGCTTCATGCGCCACCCTCGTCCATTGTTGATCGATTCCTATAGATCGGGCAGTTCCGTGCCGTCGGCAAGAACGATTTTCTTCAGGCGCAAAATATTCGTGCCGTTTTTGGTGCGAAAACCGATGGCGGTGATCACATCGCCGGGTTTGAGCGTGGTCTTGTCCCAGCCGCCGTTGCGCACCAGCATGGCCGGGCTGCGCGCTTCGCAAGTCCAGTTCTCGGTCTGGCCCTTTTCGTTTTTGGCTTCCAGGTAAATTTGCACGTGCGGATTGATGAACTCGAATTTGGTCACGGTAGCCTTGATCGTGAACAGGTTATCGGTGTCGTAATTCGCTTCTCCGTGATGCGCCAGGAGCGGCGTTGAAATCGCGAGCGCGGCGATGATGAGGATCAGGGAAAGCGCCGGATTCTTCATTTCTTAAGCCTCCCGCAAATACCGAATCAACGTGGACACACATCCACCGGGAACCGCGACTCTTGGAAAGTGACTGAGGCAAATATTCCACCCCGATTATGCATCTGTCAATCCCAAACCCGCTATTTCGCGGGCGTAACTTCCTGCTTTTCGATGTCGTCGAAGCTGCCACTACTACCGCAAGATCGCTCGGCCGGCGGCTGCCGGGAGCGGCTACTTTTTCACGGGAGCCGCCGCGTCATCGTCGATGCCGGCAAAGCTTTCTTCGTCCTCGCAAAACGATTCCGCCAGGGTCCACTTCGGTTTCAGGACGTACATCAGATGCGCGGTCCAGGGCTTGGTGTAGGCCTTGGAATCCTCGATGGTCAGATCGTCCACCATATGGTCATGGTCGACGCGGCGAATGCGCTCGACTACGTGCAACGCTTCGCTGTGCGGGTGGCCGACACGGTCCAGCCAGCTCCGGCCGTTGAAATTCATGGTGTCGGCGACCAGCGTGTCACCCTCCCAGTGTCCGATGGCGTCGCCCATCCATAGTGGGCCGAGGCTGGTGTCATGCGCCCGGCCATCGGTGAAAATTTGATGGCGGAGGGAATCGTACTCAAACAGCATGATCACCTCGCCGGGCGTCTGCACAATTTGCAGCGGCAGCGGATATAGAAAAACGCGCGGGAAGCCGAGCGGATCGCAAGTGTGGTAAACCGGATCGTTGGTCTGCGCCAGGGGAAACGCGTTGGGCCCGAAAGACGGCTTGGCGGCGTCCAATTGTGCCTGACCCCATGGGGTCATCGGCGGCTCGCCCTCGGTAAATTTATAAGCCCAGTACCGCTGCATCACGGTAATCGGCCGTGGATGGTCGTCAAACCAGACGCCGGACAAATCACGCGGGTCAAACGCTGCAGAAGGAGTGGAAGCTTTCGAGGCCTCGGCAGGCTTCTTGTCCCTATCCTGAGCCAACGCCGCCGGCGAGAAATTCAAGATGATCGCCAGCGCCAGCCCCACCACGTTACGAATCGGCATCGGACAAATCTCCCCGAATTTATTTCCAGGAATTCAGTGTGGGGATGATACCCCGCGGAGGTTCGAACAAGTCAACTTGATTTCTAGCGTCTCAGTAGGACAGGCTTCAGCCTGTCAGGTTTAGATTCACGCAGGACGCTGGACAAAACCAGACAGGCTGAAGCCTGTCCTACTCACTCACAGATTATCCTTGACCGTGCCGTCAGCCAGCGTGATCTTCTGCAGCCGCATCACCGGAGATCCGTTCTTGGCGCGGTAACCGGAAACCGTGATCACGTCTCCCGGCTTCAGCGTATTCTTGTCCCAGCCTCCGACGCGCACCAGCATCCCCGGACTCCGCGCCTCGCAATTCCACTTTTCGATCTCGCCCTTTTCGTTCTTTACATCCAGCGTAATCAATGTGTGCGGATTGATAAACTCGAATCCCGACACCGTTCCTTTCACGGAGACAACTTTATCGGTGTCGTAGTTCGCTTCCCCGTGATGCGCCAGGAGCGGCGCCGATGCCAGAAGAACAACCAGGCCCAAACCGAGAACGAGCGCCAGCTTCCTCATTCCTAAATCCTCCCGGAAGAACGGATCGGATCGATCTTCAATATGACGTTGGCCCAAAGGAACGACAGCGAAAATCTCTATTCCAAATATCCCATCGGCAGTGGAGAAGTGTCAACCCGTGCAATCCGGGCCCGTCAACCCGCGGCCACGCTTCAAAATTTCAACCCTTCCCGACGCGGAGCGCGAGACTACTTGGCCCCGGCCCCGCTTTTATCGAAATCTTCAAAGCTGTGCTCGTCCTCGCAGAACTGCTCGCCCAGCGTCCACGTCGGCCGCAGCACAAAATCCAGGTGCGCGGTCCAGGGCTTGGTATAAGCCTTCGGGTCTTCGATCGTAATGTCATCCACCAGGTGGTTGTGATCGAGCCGCCGGAATCTTTCGACGACGTGGAGTTGGTCGCTGTGCGGATGCCCGACGCGGTCGATCCACGTCTTATCGTTGAAATTCTTGGTGTCCACCACGAGCGTGTCGCCGTCCCAATGCCCGATGGCGTCGCCCATCCACTGCGGGCCGAGCGTCTCGTCATGCGCGCGGCCATCGACGTAAATCGGATGGCGCAAGGAATCGTATTCAAACAGAATCAGAATTTCGGCGGGCGTCTGCACAATTTCCATCGGAAACGGATGCAGGTAGACGCGCGGCAAGCCCGGCGGAGTGCAACTGTGATAGAGCGGGTCGTTGGTCTCCGCGAGCGGGTAGGTGTGCAAGCCAAACGATGACTTGGCGGCGTCGAATTGCGCCTGTCCCCAGGCAGTCATCGGAGGCGGCTCCTGGCTGAATTCATAATTCCAGTAACGATCCACGACTGGAGCCGTGCGCGGATGATCCTGGCTCCATAACCCGGTCAGATCGTGCGGATTGAATGCGCCTGCGGATGCCGGCACCGCGGCCGGCGGTTTGCTCTGGGCGCCAGCACTACAGGGAACGGTTACAGCAATCAGGCATGCCAGGACAATCCACGACAGGCAGTTTCGCATCGACACTCCCCGCTTCTCAAATTGCCAATAGGAGATTCTATTTTCATAAATGATACACCGGACAAGTTCCCGCAGGTCAATAGCAATTCCGGGTCTGAAGAGCGCTTTCATCGTGGATTTCGCCGGCCGGCGATTTATTATTTAGCCTTCGGAAATACCTGCGTACTGAGATCGATATCCCAGGCAAATGTTTGATTCGGAATCCCCATGAATTTCATATCGCACGCGTAGGAACCCTTGCTCTTCAACGTGAGATTTTTCCCGTCGAATCGGTAGGCCTGCAAAAATTGGGCCACGTCCCGTTCAAACGGCGCAATGGTGCATCCGTGGCCCGGAACCGTCATGTCCACCTGCCAAACTTTTTCATTCTGGTCCACGGAAAGCTGGATCATCGCATACGACTTGTTATATTCCTCCGCAACCTTCCCTCTGCGCTTTTTATCCATCGAGCTCACGTCGCCCTTCAAAATGCCGGCAAGATCGCTCGCCTCTACCGCGAACGAATAAAAGTTGATGCGCAGCCATGAATATCCGGCCGCGCCGAGCCGGGGCTCAATGGTGGCGACCGCCGTCGACAGCGCCATCGCCTCGCGGTCCACTGAAAAATTTGCATTGGTGTGAAATGCGATTGGCTCAATGGCCGCCGCGCCGGAAAGCGCCGCGGCAGCCAGGCTGAAAGCGAGCAGAATCAGGAGATGACGATCTCGCATGCGGGATATTCTGATTTTCAATCCAGATCTGACGGCACGAAATATCCCACTTCATTGTTCGGCGCGGAGCCGTACCACATGCGTCCCTGCGCATCGAGAAAAAATTCCTTCATCATATTTTCGGAATGCGCGTAGGGAAATTCGGTGACCTTGCCGGTCTTGGGATTGAGCCGCCCGATCACGTCCATCTCATCCGACGAGTACCAGATGTTGTGATTGCGATCGATTCCCAATGCGTAAGGAGTCGCTTGCGGCCCGGGCAATTCGTAGACCTTGAACGTTTGCGTCTTGGGATCGAACCGGTCAATTTTTCCGCCCTTGTATTCGGCGAACCACACCATGCCTTCGTCGTCAATTTCAATGCGCCGCGGCCAGCCACCCATCGTCGGCGGAGCCCACTTGGTCACCTTCCCGGTATTGGCGTCGACCATCCCGATTTTTCCCTCGGGATAAAATTCCGCGAACCACACGTTGCCGCTCTTATCCAGTTCCACGCCGTAAGGCGAAAACACGTCCGGGAAATGCGAGAACTCGTTGTTCTTCGGATCGTAGACCGTCAAGTTCGCGAACACCGCGGTTCCCCAAACGCGACCTTTCGGATCCACCCGCACGGTGTGTTTCGAACCGCCGTCCTCGTACCCTTCGAGTCCCTTTTTGTAGGTGTCCTGATACTCGGTAATCAGCTTCGTCTTGGGATCCCAGCGGCCCACTTTATTGGCGGCTTGTTCGGAAATCCACACCGAACCGTCCGGCGCGGGCACCGCCGAGTGAATGCCGGCGGCAAACGAATTGGGCGCCGTGTACTCCTGAACCACGCCAGATTTTGGATCGAGAAATCCCAGTGTGTTAGCCGAACCCATGTCCGGAATCCACAGCTTGCCGTCTTTGTCCGGCGCGGCGCTGAAAGGCATACGGTTTGGCCCAGGCATTTCATATTCCGTGAAGACAATTTTCAGCCCGTCATCGCTCACCGGGCGAAGTGTCGCCTTATATCCCGGCATGTCCACCGGCGATTTCGGCAGCTTCGCTTCCACGCCAAACGCTTCATCCAGATAATTGGCGAGCACGGCGGCATCCTGATCGTTAATGTGGTTGCCGAGGCGCGCGTGGCGCGTGGTGAGCATGAAATTCACGGCTTCCGTCCAGCCCTCACGATCGCGCTTCACGCCGGCCATGCGCGTCTGGAATCCGTGGCACGCGAAACACTGCCCGGTCAGGATCTCTTTTCCCTTTCCCTCCGGCATCAGCGTGATGCCCTGATACAGGGAAAGATCGCTCCAGCGCACGGTGCCCGGTTGCAGCGCGAAATCAAGCGAAGGAGAATCGCCGGCCGCCAGTTTCACGCCCGTCCGCGGATCGGCTTTGTAACCGGTCGCCGTGACGCGAACCTGGTATTCGCCCGGCGCCAGATGTTGAATCCGGTAGCGGCCCTGGCTGTCCGACAAGACATTCACGGAAATTTTGGATTGCACATTCTGCGCGCGCACAAACGCGCCGCGCACCGCAGCGCCGGAGGGATCCTTCAACACGCCGGAAATCGTCGCGTCGGTCGCGCCGTAGGCAAACCCGCCACACAAAACAAGAATTGCCAGCGCACTCCAAAGTCGGTTCATGAATCGCCTCCCTCCGGCTTCCCCGATTCGGAAGCCGTGGCCGAATGTCTCTAAGCGAATTGAATGCCGATCATGGGAACCTGCCCGTAACCAAAGCTGAATTACCGCGATTCTATCATGCAAGCCGTCCGCAAAGCGCGCCGTTGCGCGTTCACGTTGCGGTTAATGCGGCTTCATCCCGCGCGCCTTGATCGAAGCCACCGCCTCCGGGCCCTCCAGGAACTTGATCAGCGCCGCCGCGGCCTCTGGGTTTTTGGCGCTGGCGCTGACCGCCGCCGAAAATCGCACGTAGCCCTGAAACTCCGGCGGAAACGGCCCGAGAAGTTCCACGCCCTTTGCCGGCAGAATCTCGCTGACCAGGGTCATGCCAAAATCGGCTTTGCCATCGGCCACCGCACCGTTCGTTCCGTCCGAAGTATCGAATAGAAGAGTCTTCGCCTTCATCGTGTCCGCAATCCCGAGCGTGTCGAGCATCCGCGAAATGTACGGCAAACTCGCCCCCACCGGACCGTAGGCAATGGCCTTGGTGTTGAGCAGCGCCCGCTTGAGCGCCTCCGGCGTGCTGATGTCCGGCCGCGGCGCGCCCTTGCGGATGCCGATGCCTACGCCCACGCGGCTGATCGGCGTGCCCTCGCCGCCAAGCGTCTTCCCATCCTTGCTCATCTGCGCGATGCTTTCCGCGGTGACGATCACCACATCGAACGTCGCGCCGGCATCGATTTCCTGTTTCAAATTGGCCGTCGGCCGGTACTCCACCGAAATCCTGTGGCCGATCGCGCGCTCGCTCTGCGGCAGCAGATCCTCGACCACGGCCTTAATGCCGTTGGAGGCCAGCACACGAACCTCCGGCGTCTGTGCCGCGGCGGGCTGCGCGCAGAGAAAAACCGCGCTGAGGGCAACGGCGGCGACGAAATATTTTCGCATCTAAATTTTCCCCGCTTAGTTTTGAGTTAAGACCGGCGAAGCCAGCGGTACAATACACCAACTTCAAATCCAGCGAAAAGCACGGTTTGAGTAGCACAACCACTCTCAGCTGTACGAGTCTTGCGAGTCTAGTTAACTCCGTAGGCTCACGTTCAGGCAACAAACCCACACGCCGGAGGTGCATGTTACAATGATGGAGTTCAACTTAGCTGGATATGTCCTACCGTTTCCAAATCGAAATCGAGCGGGAAGCAGACGGCCGCTGGATCGCCGAGATCTCCAGGCTTCCCGGAGTATTGGTCTACGGCAAGACCAAACAAGACGCGCTACGTTCGGTTCGCGCGCTGGCTCTGCGCGTCTTAGCGGACCGGATTGAACGCGCCAAGTCGTCTCCCTCGCGGGAGTTCAGTGTATCCCTCGCACGTGCGCGTTGAGCGACTGGCCCAGCACGAAAGCTCGAAAAGTCTATCGCGCGTTGCTCCGCCTCGGTTGGGCGCCCAAACCAGGTAGCCGCAAAGGCTCGTCTCACATTCAATTGATTCATCCAGACAAGAGCATCGCCTACACCTGGGCTTTTCATGATGACGTCGAGATCGGCCCCTACATGCTTCGCCGTATCGCCAAACACACTGGCCTGAAACCTGAAGATCTCTGACGACGGAGAGCTAGCGGATCGATCCCGCTTCCGTCTCCACAAATATTTCGTGTTCCATTCCCAGGTCGCGGGCGGAAGGCGTGAGGATGGTCTTGCGGCCAATGAAGATTTTTTCGCTGCGGGTCATGGCGCGGCGCACATCGTTTTCGCTGACGAACACTTGAATGTCAATCGCGGCTTTGGACGGTTCGATTTTTTTGACCGCAGTCGAACCCGAAACGGCGGCCGCGGGCGCCGGCACATCCTTGACTGTTTCATCCGGAGCTGAAGCCGGAGTTTCGCCGTCTACGGCTTTTGCTTTTTCCAGCGAACCAAAAAAGCGATTGGCAATTTCGGAAGCGATCGAGGATGGGCTCGGAATTTCTTTCGCAGCCGGCACGGCCCCGGCACCAGAACCCGCCGGGGACACTGGAACGGCAGCGAGCGCATCAGCGGGCTTCGAGGCGCCCTGCCCGCGAGCAATGCCTTTCGCCGAAAGCACCTGTTCGACAACGCGCGCGATTGCAGCGCGCTCCACGGTTCCAGTAGAAGCCGTGCCCGTGACCGTCGCGCGCGCGAATGCGGCGGAGTCCGCCGCAGTTTTGTCTTGCTTCGGTTTGTTTTGTTCCACTTTAGGCTCCAGCGCGGACGTTGCCAGCGGCGTTGTCGCGTGCGCTGCCGCGGACGCCGGCGCCGCGGCCACATTCACTTTTTCCTGCACCGCCGCCGGCTCCGGCGAATTCGCTGCCCCCGCCATGCGCTGCGCTGCGGGCACCGTCCGGTGCTCGACCGCGCGCGTTTCCCAGGCAACGCGTTTCACGTTGATCAAGTGCAGGGGGCCAATATTATCCGAAGTGATGTTTCCGCCGGGCGCGCCGCATCCGAGCGTCATGGCGGGAAACAGATTCGTGGAGTAGCCGATCGACCCGTGTACCGAAGCGCTGTTCACCACCACGCGAAACGCCGGCATGGCCGCGCCGAATTCCAGAATTGCGGAACGATTCTGCGAATGGATCGCGCAGGTGTGTCCCAGCCCGCCAAATTCCAGCAGCCGCCGGCACAGCGCGATTCCCGCCGCGAGATTGGCCACCGAATAAAACGCCAGGATCGGCGACAATTTTTCGGCGGAAAGCGGAAACGCCCGCCCCACGTGTTCCGGTTCCAGCCGTGCGATCAGCACCCGCGTCGCGGGCGGCACCGCAATCCCGGCCATCCCGGCGATGACCGTCGCGGCGCGCCCCACGATCGCTGTATTCGGCGTGTGCGATCCGGGCAGGAACACCAGACGCGCGACTTTTTCCGCTTCCTCCGCCGAAAGAAAATATGCGCCCTGCTGCTGGCATTCTTCCAGCGCCCGTTCGCGCACCGCCTCTTCCACGACGATGGCTTGCTCCGACGAGCAAATCGTTCCGTAATCAAAAGTTTTTCCGGCAATGATGTCCGCGACAGCCTTGCGCACGTCGGCGGTGCGTTCGATGAACGCCGGAACGTTGCCCGGTCCCACGCCGTACGCCGGTTTGCCCGAACCGTAAGCGGCGCGCACCAGTCCCGTCCCGCCAGTTGCCAGAATCACTCCCACCTCGGGGCGCCGCATGAGTTCGCGCGTCCCTTCGAGCGTGGTGTGCTGCATGCACTGGATCAATCCCTCCGGCGCGCCCGCTTGCAGCGCCGCGCGCTCGAGCAGCGTGGCTGCCTGGCAAATGCACCGGATGGCTGAGGGATGCGGGCTCAGCACGATCGCGTTTTGAGACTTGATGGAAATCAGCGTCTTGTAAATCGCCGTCGACGTAGGATTCGTGGACGGAATGACTGCCGCCACCACGCCGATCGCCGAGGCCATCTCGACAATTCCTTTTTCGCGGTCCTCGCGCAGAATTCCCACTGTGCGCATGCCGCGAATGGCGCGCGGCACGTTCACCGCGGCCAGCGAGTTCTTTACAATTTTATCGGGGACATTACCGAAACCGGTCTCTTCGACGGCGACGCGCGCCAGCGGCTCAACATTTTCCGCGGCCGCTTTCGCGCACGCTTCCACGATCGCGTCCACTTGTTCCTGGGAAAATGTCGAGAATTTTTTCTGTGCGGCGGCGGCGCGGGCCGCCAGTTCGCGGGCTTCTTGGATGGAGATCAGGTCGCGGTCGCGCAGGCTCAAAACGCTTTACCTTCTCCGACAAACATCAAATCTGCCGTAGCTCGCTGCTGTAGCTCGCCTCTTCAGAGGCGAGTGTTTAGATGTTCGATGCACACAGAACCCCGCCTCTGAAGAGGCGGGCTACAGCTACTTTTTCACTCCGGCCGCGCCGCCCGGCAAAATCTTTTCCACGTGTTCGTGCGGGCGAGGAATTACATGCACGGAAACCAGCTCGCCGACGCGCCGCGCGGCGGCCGCTCCAGCATCGGTCGCGGCCTTCACCGCGCCCACATCCCCGCGCACCATCACGGTGACATATCCCGAGCCGATATATTCCTTGCCGATCAGGATGACGTTGGCGGCCTTGACCATCGCGTCCGCGGCTTCAATCGAAGCGACCAGCCCCTTGGTCTCGATCATCCCTAATGCTTCGTTGGACATGCGCTCCTCGTCTCGGCTCGCCCGGGACCTTCACTCCACTCACACTGCGGCGTGTCACCGGGAAGCGCTGAGACTAGCATGGCATACGTGGTGAATCAATGGCGAACCGGGGAATGCGGGAAGAGGGCTCTGAAGTTGCTGTGGAAATCGCGCCAGCGGCGAAGTTTTCTTACGGCAGCACGCCGACTTTGGCCGCCGCCACGCCGTTGCGGGTGGAGTTCTTGATGGCGTACATGGCTTCGTCCGCCAGGTGCAGCAACTCCACCTTGGACTTGGCATCAGAGGGATAGGAAGCCACGCCGATGCTGGCCGTAAAATGCACGTCCAGCCCTTCATTGCTCAGCCAACTGGTCTCGCCAATCAGCTTGTGCAGGCGGCGTGCCACCACAAACGCGTTTTCCTTGGTGGCCTGCGGCAGCACGATCACGAATTCGTCGCCGCCGTAGCGGAACGCGAAGTCGATCCGGCGGCACGCGGATTTGACGATCTGTCCGACTTCGGCCAGCAGCTTCGATCCGACCAGGTGGCCATGCGTGTCATTGATGCTTTTGAAGTGATCGAGGTCGATGAACACGACCGAAAATTCGTAGCCATAACGCTGCGAGCGGTAGATTTCCGTCTCCAAAATGAAATCCATGTGCCGCGCGTTATACAAGCTGGTGCAGTCGTCGGTGATGGTCAGTTCGTGGATGCGCTTGACGTGGCGCGCATTTTCCAGGGCAATGGCCGCGAAATCGGCCAGCGCCTCCAGCAGCGCCATGTCCCGCTCCATGAAGCCTTCGCGCTCCACGCAATTGATCAGCTCGATAACACCCAGGCAATGGTCGCGGTAGCGCACCGGAACGGCCACGATCGAACGCGTTTCCATCTTGGTCTTTTCGTCGATCTTGGAGAAAAAGCGCGTGTCCTTGCTGACGTCGGCCACGATCACGGCTTCATCGTGTTGCGCCACCCACCCGGCGATTCCCTGGCCCATCTTGATGCGCACATCCTTCAGTGCCTGCGCGCCCTTCCCGACGGCCAGCTCGAAATATAATTCCTGCTTGACGTCATCGACCAGCAGCAGCGACCAGGTATCCGGGCGCAGAAATTCGTCGATTTTCTCCATGATGGTGCGGAGAACCTGGTCCAGCTGCAGGGAAGACGTGAGGGCCTTGCCTAGTTCGTGGAAAACCGCGATTTCGCCCGCCTCGCGCTGTTCTCCCCGCGCGGCCGAGCCGCGGCGCCGTTCGATCCCGGAAAAATTCTCAGTTGTGGTCACGGAAAACCCTAGTTAAAACCTGGTTAAACACCGGTGCCAGAGTCTGTCGCGAGTCCGCCTTCCGTTTCCCGGAAGGTGTTGGGGCACTGGAAATTATAGTCAGCACTTTGCAATCTGTGCAACGGCGACTTCGGAGACTGTTGCTTGAAAGTGATGGCCGCTCCCACCTGGCAGCCGGGGCCGCACCGCCGCTTTTAAAAATTAGACACCGCGGCCGCGCCCGCCGCATTGACACTCCTCCGCCGCCCGCCTATATTCGCTGAGACGGCCGATTCGCTAAAGGAACAATGACAAAGGGCACTTTCGGCGAGAGTCTCAAACGCGAACGGGAAATGCGGGGCGTTACTCTGGAAGAGATTTCCGCCGCCACGCGGATTGCCACCCGCTTCCTGCAGGCCATTGAAACCGAAGATTGGGATCAGCTCCCGGGCGGAGTCTTCAATCGCGGGTTCGTCCGTGCCGTAGCCCGCTATCTCGGGCTGGACGAGGAAAATTTCGTCGCGGAATACGCTCTCGCCGTCGGCGACCGCCCCACAGTGCCGGTCTGGACCGGCAGTCCTCCCGTCGTCACACCGGAACAGCCCTGGCTGGCATGGATTATCAGCGCCGTAGTTATTCTAGCGTTGCTGGCTGGAGGCTGGTTCGGCGCGCGCCGATTGCTCGCCTGGCGCGCCGCGAAACGCGCGGCTCCCTCTGCCGAACTAAGCGCCTCGGAAGCTCCTGAAACCCCTTCGTCCTCCGATGCCAGCCCCGTGACGCCGGTTTCCGCGGCCGATCCGGCATCCGCGAGCTCGACCAGCAGCGCAGCGGCCCCCGTAAATCCGGACGCTAACGCGGCCCAGCCTGCCACCACGTCGGATTCCGCTCCGTCCGATCCGATTAAACTCAAAATCGAGACCGGCAAGCGGACCAAGGTTATGGTCGTAGCCGACAACGACGTGGTCTTCGACGGAACGATGAAGGCCGGCGAAAATCATTTCTTCTCGGCCACCGACCATTTTCAAATCACCGCCAAAGATGCCGGCGCCGTGCACCTTGATCTCAACGGAAAGGCGCTGGCTCCGATCGGCCCGTCCGGCCATTCGGGGAAAATCACGCTGACGCGCGATGCCTTGAAGGGGGCTGCGGGAGGCGCAAATTAACGCCGTCCTGCAGGAAGAGATTCGCGCAGGCCACGCCACGCCGGAGCGAAAGCTTTCCATCTGCGACGAGGCTGCGGCGATCGAGCCCGAGGATCGCGTCGAAACCCTCTGCATTCTGGCCGCTGATGCGAACGCCGCCGTCCGCGACAAAGCCGCCGCGGTTCTGCTGACTCAACCGCTGAAATACGTCCTAGCCGCGCTGGCCAAGCCCAGTGGCGCCCCGGAAATGTTCGCCTATTGCGCCGCGGAATTTCCGCGCCGGCCCGGCGTGGCCGATGCCCTGGCGCAAAACCTCACCTGCCCGATCGAAACCCTTCGGCCGGTTATCCGCTATCTCTCGGTCAACGCGCTGCAGGACTTGTTTGAAGATCTCGACCGCCTCAGCACTTCGCCCGCTTTGGTGGCCGAGCTCATCGCCTCCGCGGTGGTCAATGCCGAGCAGCGCGGCCAGCTGATCGAATTGCAGAAAACCGAGCCGGAAGCAATCGACGCCTTCGTCGGCGCCCTGGAAGAAGCCGAGCCGGACGCCGCCAAACGCGAGACGTTGCTGCAAAAATTGTCCCGCCTGCGTGTCGTCGACCGCGTGCAACTGGCGCTGAAGGGCGGCCGCGGCGAGCGCCTTCTGCTGATCCGCGACCCGTGCAAAGTGGTGCAGCGCGCCGTCCTGCAATCCCCGCAGCTTTCCGAGCAGGAGGTGGAATCCTTCGCCAACATGGCTACGTTGACGGACGAAACGCTCCGCCTGATCGCCGGCAACCGCAAATACCGCAAGAACTACACCATCCAGCGCGCGCTGATGTTCAACCCCAAATCGCCGCTGGAAGTAACGCTGCACCTGCTGCCGCACCTGAAGCCCGCCGACCTGAAATTCCTGACCGGCAACAAAAACGTCTCCGACACGCTGCGCACCGCCGCCATGCGCCTGCAGCGCCAGCGCTCCGCGCAGCGCAGTTCGTCGTGAGTAGCACAGCGACTGTGTACCCTGAGCCCCGGCGAAAGGCGCGCCGTAAGCAATTGTAAAGCTGCCACAAGAAGTGGCCCTTATAGTGGCGGTCAAAAAACCTGCGTGCAAATACAGCCGCAGCCACAAAAAAGAGCCCTTCTGATTCAAAAGTGAAATTTGAAATTCCGGGCAGGTCGATTTGAAATTTCAAATTTGAAATTTCAAATGTTCCGCGGAGCAGCCAGGAGGCACAAATCACGGGTCACGGGTCACAAATCACGGACTGATTCCCTCTTCATAAAAACGACGAATCAAACGGCTTCGGCAAAAGTTCCAGCATCCGGTAGCGATCCACCTTCCCGTTGAGATTAGCGAGGAACACTTCCGCATCGCCGCAGAATTCCCAAAGGATTTGCCGGCAAGACCCGCACGGAGGCGTGAGTGTATCGGTGTTGGCAACCACCGCAACGGCGTCAAATCCGCGCTCGCCTTCGGAAACTGCTTTGAAGATGGCCACGCGCTCGGCGCACAACGTCAAGCCGTAGGTGGCATTTTCCACGTTGCAGCCGGAAAAAATCCGGCCGGACTGGGCGCGCACCGCCGCGCCCACGCGGAAATTGGAAAACGGCGCATAGGCGTGCTCGCGCGCAGCGCGCGCGGCGGCAATCAACGCGTCGCGGCCAGCGTCACTAACGGTCATGGCAGGTCCGTTTCATGGCAGATCCTTATTCACGCGAGGAATCACCGCGCGCAGCAGCGCCACGAAATCCGCCTTCACGCGCTCGCCCGTTTCCATCACTTCCTCGGTGGTAATGGGCTGGTCAAGAATTCCCGCGGCCATGTTCGTAACGCACGAAATTCCCAGCACACGAATCCCCAGGTGCGCCGCCGCAATTACTTCCGGCACCGTGGACATGCCCACGACGTCCGCGCCAATGGTGCGCAGGTAGCGAATTTCGGCCGGCGTTTCATAGCTCGGTCCGGTGAGCCCGGCGTAAACGCCCTCCGCGATTTCGATGCCCATGCGTTTTCCGTCCTGCAGCGCCGCGGCCTGGTACGGTTTCCAGTACACCTGGGTCATGTCCGGAAAGCGCACGCCGAAACCCTCGTCGTTCGGACCGATCAGCGGGTTCGTACCCTGAAGATTGATGTGATCGCGCAGGACCACCAGGCATCCCTGCTTGAAATTTCGATTGATTCCGCCCGCCGCGTTGGTCAGGATCACCGCGCGAATCCCCATGCGCGCCATCACGCGCATCGGGAAAATCACTTCGCGCATCGAGTAGCCCTCGTAAAAATGCACGCGGCCCTGCATCACTACCACCGGCACGTCGGCCACTTTTCCGATCACCATCCGCCCGGCATGCCCGATCGCGGTGGAGCGCGGGAAGTTTGGAATGTTCTTGTAATCGATGCGCGCCGCGTCTGGAATTTCGTTGGCGAACGCGCCAAGGCCGCTGCCTAGCACCAGTCCAACCCGCGGGCGCAATTTCGTTTTTGACAGAATGAATTTCGCCGCGGCCGAAGCGCGCACGAACTCCTGGCTGTGTTTTGTTTTGGCCGCCCCGGATTCGCTCATTTCAAAAACATCCCCACAATCGAGGCGGACATCAGGTTGGCCATGGTCCCGGCCAGCATGGCGCGGATGCCGAACTTCGCCAGTTGCGATGTCTGGTTCGGCGCCAGAGCGCCGATGCCGCCGATCTGCATCCCGATCGAACTGAAATTCGCAAAGCCGCACAGCGCGAACGTGGCAATGGTGAACGAGCGCGGATCGAGCACACCCTTCATCGGCCCGAGCATGGAAAATGCCACCAGTTCATTGACCACCATGCGCGTGCCCAACAAATTCCCGACCTGCACGCAATCCTGCCACGGGATGCCAATCACGAACGCCACGGGCGCGAATGCCCAGCCAAAAATCTGTTGCAGGCTAGTAGGAAACCATGCCAGCCAGTTGTGAATCGAGGCCATGATCCCGTTGGTCAGCGCGATCAGCGCCAGAAAAGCAATCAACATGGCTCCAACATTAATGGCCATGGCCAGTCCTTCGCCCGTGCCGCGCGCGATGGCCGCCAGAAAATTCGAGTCGTGCTCCACGTGTTCCATGTGCACGACGCCCATGGTTTTCGGCTGCTCGGTTTCCGGCACCAGCATCTTGGAGATCAGCAGCGTCCCCGGCGCGGTCATGATCACCGCGGTCAGCAGATGCCGCGCCTCCACGCCAAACGCGATGTACGCCGCCATGATGCCGCCCGACACGTGGGCCATTCCGCTGGTCATGATGGTCATCAATTCGGATTGCGTCAGGTCCGGCAGAAACGGGCGAATGGTCAGCGGCGCTTCGGTCTGGCCCATGAAAATGCTGGCGGCCACATTCAGCGACTCAGCCCCGCTCGCGCCCATCACCCGTTGCATCACCCAGGCCGCCCCACGGATCACCACCTGCATCACGCCGAGGTAATAGAGCAACGCAAACAGCGAAGCGATGAAAATAATCGTGGGCAACACCTGGAAGGCAAAAATGAATCCGATCGACGACCGCTGCTTGCCCAGTTCGCCAAACACAAATTCCGATCCCACAAACGCGTACGCCAGCAGGTGATTTACGGCATTACCGGCGCGGTAAAAGAGCATCTGCCCGAACGTCCAGTAAAACACCAGAAACGCGAAGGCGATCTGCAATCCCAAGCCCCACGCGACCAGTTTCAACTTGATGGCGCGCCGGTTGGTGGAAAACAGGTAGGCCAACCCCAACATCGTCAGCAATCCCAGGACGCCCGTAAATCGGCCCATTCGACGCCACCTCGCCTCCCGGGCCAGCCCGGGAAATGCCCGTCACAGTAGCATGGCGGAGAACTTCGCGAACACCAAACTTTTCTGTCACCTTTGGCTGCGTCGGCGCTCCAATAAGCAGGAGAGTTCAGGATGGCTAGCCAGGTGTTCGGGCCGGGATTCCGCCTGAGTGATGAAGAGGTGGTGGTCCAGGTTCTGGAGGGAAATACGGCGCTGTTCGAAGTCTTAATGCGCCGGCACAACCAACTGGTTTACCGAGCCGCTCGCGCCATCCTTCGCGAAGACGCGGAAGCGGAAGATGTGATGCAGGACGCCTACGTCCGCGCCTATCAAAATTTGCGCCAATTCGCCGGCCGCTCCCAATTTTCCACGTGGATTACCCGCATCGCCGTCAACGAAGCCTTCAAACGCAGATTGCGCGGAAATCGTTACGAGGAGCCCCGGCCAATGTCCGACGAACAAGAAACCACCATGGACCGATTCGAATCGCCCATACCCAATCCCGAGCAGCATGTTTCGACCTCGGAGACCCGGCGTCTTCTGGAGCAGGCCATCGACGGCCTTCCGGACCTCTACCGCAGCGTGTTCGTGCTTCGCGACGTCCAGGATATGGATACCGAGAGCACCGCCATCGCGCTGGAGATCAGCGCGGACACGGTCAAGACCAGGCTGCACCGCGCTCGCGCCCTGCTTCGCAAACATTTGTATATGAAGATCGGCGCCTGCGGCAGCGAAGCCTTTTCTTTTCATGCCACCCGCTGCGATCGCGTCGTTCGGAATGTCCTTGAACGCCTCAACGAAACCAGCCTTGGGGAAGTTTGAAAGGCCGGGTTTAAGAACCACAGAACTTTTCCAGCTGTTGCAACTTTTGTCCGTAATCTACTTGAAAAGGAGACGCGAAAAATGAAGTCATTTGCGGTGGGGACCATGGGGGTACTCGCGCTTTTGCTACTGAGCGTTGGTTTCGTCAGTGCGAAAGACAGCACCTTCAGCGGTGAAATCATGGACAGCCAGTGCGCCAAAGTCGGCTCGCACGAAACGATGATGAAGAAGCATGACATCAAAACCGAAAAAGAATGCACCAACGGCTGCGTCAAGGGCGGCGGAAAGTATGTCCTGTTCGACGCCAGCACCAAGACCATCTATCAACTGGATGACCAAACCAAGCCCGCGCAGTTTGCCGGCGAAAAGGTCAAGGTCTCGGGAACTTACGACAAGGCCACCAAAACCATTCACATCGCGGATATCAAATCCTCATCGTAGTCACCGGGCGAGAGGACCGGCTACCCAGGGCCGGTCCTTCCGCGTGCGCTCGTGTAGCGCCCGCCAGGCGGGCACGTCCTAACGAGTCCACCCGGACTCTTCAGCCCACCCATCGAATTCGAGGCTTCCACGATGAAAAATCGTACCGGCGCCCTAGTCTGTCTTGGTGTTTTGGCCCTGCTGTTGATTTTCGCGCTGGCAATGCAATTCAGTCTCAGCGCGCTACCCGAGCCAGGTCGAGCGGAAACATACATCGCCGGCAAGGCAAGGCGCATGCTCATTCATCGCGCGGCGAGGTCTCAGCAAATCCCGCCTCCTCCCGCTGACGTGTCCGCCAGCACGGAAGAAGGCGACAAATTGTACGGAACCGAGTGCGCCGATTGTCACGGGCTCGATGGCAAATCACCCACGGACATGGGCCGGTGGATGTACCCGAGGGCGGCAAACCTGATCGCGCCGGAAACGCAGCAGTATTCCGACCGCGAACTCTTTACGATCATCAGCAACGGGATTCGATTGAGCGGCATGCCCGCATTCGCTAGGGTGGAAACGCAGGAACACATCTGGAATTTGGTTCACTATTTACGCAAGCTGCCTTCGGGACCGGATTGAGCGGCTGAACGAACGGAGTTCCTCACTCTGCCCGCTTGTCAATCACTCGATAGATGAGTTGCGGCAGGGATTTCGGTTTTTCCGGACCAATTTTGTACGCCGTCTCCGCCAGGTGTAGCGCTTCGGCCAGCCGCGCGTCCGAATTGTAGTGCAGCGTGCACAGCGGCTCGCCGCGTTCCACGGAATCTCCGATGCGCTTGTGAAATTCCAGGCCCACGGCAGGGTCGATGGTGTCTTCCTTCTTTTCCCGGCCGCCTCCGAGGACCACTCCGGCCACGCCCAATTGCTCGCAGGCGATGGAAGAAACGTAGCCGCGTGCGCCGCTGATCACGTCGCGTGTCTGCTGCGCATGCGCCAGGCGATGGGGATCGTCGATCACGCCGACGTCGCCTCCCTGCAAGCCTACAATTTCGCGGAATTTTTCCCGCGCCAGGCCCGAGGCGATCAGGTCCGCAGAAAGTTTCTTGCCTTCGTCCAGCGTCTTCACGCGCTCCCCGAGAAAAAACATCCACGCCGCCAGTTCCAGGCAAAGCTCGCGCAAGTCCGCCGGCCCCGCTCCGGCCAGCACGTCGATGGACTCCGCAACTTCCATGGCGTTGCCCGCCTTGCGCCCGAGCGGCTGGTTCATATCGGTCAGGAGGGCCACCACTTTCTTGCCCATGCGCTTCCCGGTTTCCACCAGCAATTCCGCGAGGCCCGCGGCATCTTCCAGGCTTTTCATGAACGCGCCCGATCCCGTCTTCACGTCCAGCACCAGCGCGTCGATGCCCTCGGCCAGTTTCTTGCTCATGATGGAGGCGCAAATCAGCGCGGGACTTTCCACCGTTCCAGTCACGTCGCGCAGCGCGTAGATTTTTTTATCGGCGGGGGCGATTTCGGCGGTCTGCCCGATCAGCGCGCAGCCGCAAGTGGCCAGCACGCGCCGGAATTCGGTCAGCGTCAGGTTCACGTTAAATCCAGGAATGGATTCCAGCTTGTCCAGCGTGCCGCCGCTGTGGCCCAGGCCGCGCCCGCTGATCATGGGTACCTTCAAACCGCCCGCGGCCACGATCGGCGCGATGACCAGCGAAGTCTTGTCGCCCACTCCGCCCGTGGAATGCTTGTCCACCTTGCAGCCCACCAGATCGGAAAAATCGAGCACGCGGCCGGAGTGCAGCATGGCTTCGGTGAGCGCAGCAATTTCCGGACGGCTCATGCCGCGCAGCACCACAGCCATCAGCCACGCCGACATCTGATAGTCGGGAATGTCGCCGCGGGTGTAAGCGACAATGAACTGCTGGATTTCGGCGGGAGCGAGTTCCCCCGAGTCCCGCTTGCGGCGAATCAGGTCAACGGCGCGCATGTCTTGGGGAGATCAATTGGGAAGGTCAATCCGCCGCTGCTGAGTGGGAAGAGCCAGCGGCGCCCTGGAACAACTCAAGGTGAGTAATTTCGGCCGGGCAGCGCAATCGCCACGGCAGCACGATCGTGCCGATGCCGCGGCTTACATAAATTTGCGTGGCCCCCATGCGGTCCCAGCCAATCTTGTAGCGCAACCGCTCCGGCGAACGCCCGTAGACGGTGCCCAGCAGGGGCAGGTTTACCTGCCCGCCATGCGTGTGCCCGGAAAGGACCAGGCTCACATTGTTCCGCGAAGCCAGATGGATCACTCGCGGATTGTGCGCCAAAAGGACTGTCGCCGCTTCGCGCGGAACTCCGCGAATGGCCCGCCGCAAATCCGCCCCGTAACCGTAGTCATCGACGCCGACCAGGTAGATCGACTCTCCGCCGAACCGCAGCGGCACATGGCGGTTGCGCAGAACATCGATGTGCTGCCGGCTGAGCGCGCGGGTAATCGCATCCGCGTCCACGCGGAAATCGTGATTGCCCAGCACCGCGAACACCCCGTGGCGCGCCTGCAACCGTCCTAACAGCTCGGCCGCCGGACCGATATTCTGCCGGGAATAGGTCACGAAATCGCCGGTGAGCGCGATAATGTCAGGATTCAGCCGATTGGCCTGGCGCACTGCCGCCGATAGCCATTCCTTGGGAAGAAACAAGCCGTGATGAATGTCGGAAATTTGTACGATTCGCAGGCCGTGGAACGCGCTGGGGAGCGGGTCCAGCCAGATGCGCTCGTCGTTTACGGAGAAACGATCGCCGATGCGCCACGCCGAGCGTGGCTTCACTGTCGTGTCCGCGGAGTACTGCTCGATACCGCCCTGGCGCCAACGGCCCAGCCACCGTGACAGTTTATCGCCAGCTCCCGAGGTCCCCGGTACGGGAAAAGTAAGACTGCTTCCCATCATCCCTCAGTCAATAACCAGTAACTCTATCGAGCCTAGCACTGGCTGGAAGCCGCGTCAATCCAGCGATTTAGGGGTTCGTGTGCAAAACTGAAACGGCGCGATGAGTCCGGCCTGAGCCAGAGTGAGCCGAAGGTTTTACATTCTCAAGTCGCGCCCAAGTGGTCAGGTCAGCGGCTCGCGCGTCGCCGCTCGTTCCGCAACGCCTGCGGCGACTGCTTTCATTTCCGAGTGCACTCGGCCGTTGGACGCCATCATCTCCCGGTCGCCCAGCCGGTATGGCCGTCCGTCGAATTGCGTCACCACGCCGCCTGCTTCCCGAACGAGCAGGATGCCCGCCGCGGCGTCCCAGGTGTGCAAGCCGAATTCCCAAAAGCCCTCAAACCGGCCGCAGGCCACCGCCGCCAGATCCATCGCCGCTGAGCCGTCCCTCCGCACCCCGTGCGAGCGCAAAGTAAAATCCCAGTAGTAGTGAATATTGGGATTCTGTGCCCGCTTCACACTGGGAAAACCGGTAGCGAGCAAACTAGTCGCCAGCGATTCGATCCGGGACACCTCAATTTTCTTCTGATTGAGATAAGCCCCTTCCCCTTTCACGGCAGTAAAAAGTTCTCCACTTACCGGCTGAAAAACAACGCCGACGATCGGCTCGCCAGCCTCCTCCAGACCGAGCGACACCGCGAAACACGGATAGCCGTGGGCAAAATTGGTGGTCCCGTCGAGCGGATCGACATGCCAGCGAAAGGGAGAGTCGCTTTCCGATCCCCCTCCCTCCTCCGCAACAATCGCATGTTTCGGAAAATGGCTGCGCAGCCGCGAAACTATGGCCTGCTCGGCCCGGCTGTCCGCCTGGGTCACAATGTCCACTTCGCCCTTGTAGCTGATCTTCACTGGCCGGTCGAACTCCGCCAGCAAAATCGCCCCAGCCTCTCGCGCCGTTTCCACCGCCACGTCCAGAAATGAATTCATCCGCGCATCAAGCCCCCAATTGAATGATGCCAGATTTCACCAGGCGAAAGTAGCCGCGAGTAAGGTCCAAACAAGGCTCTGGTAGGGAGAGCAGATTTGAGATTTGAGATTTGAGATTTGAGATTTGAGATTTGAGATTTGAGATTTGAGATTTGAGATTTGAGATTTGAGATTTGAGATTTGAGATTTGAGATTTGAGATTTGAGATTGAAGCCG
>DATGJQ010000072.1:0-33168 GCA_035295105.1 Candidatus Acidiferrales bacterium
GCTTCAATCTCCACCAGCATTTCCGGCGACACCATGCCGCCGACCTGCAGCATAGCCGTCGCCGGGCGAATGTTGCCGAAGAACTCTCCGTGCGCGCGGCCAATCTTCTCCCACTCGGCGATGTTTACGACGAACATGCGCGTGCGCACCACGTCTTCCATGCGCGCGCCGGCCTTGTGCAGCGCGGTTTCGATGTTGCGCAGCGTTTGCACCGTCTGCGCGTAAACATCTCCGACGCCCACGATCTTGCCGTCCGCGCCCGTCGCCGTTGTGCCGGACACGTGCACCGTATCGCCCACGCGCACGGCGCGCGAATAGCCGATGATCGGCTCGTATTTCGTTCCCGTCGAAATGTTGGTTCGCTTCATAGTGGTGTGCTCTCCGATCTTGAAATGGAGCACTATTCTGCCACGAACCTCCGCGTGTTGAGAAACTGGACAACGCGTCTGAAACCCTCGTAAGCTTGATTGCTGGTTGAAGGAGCCGCTCGTTGCGCTGCAATAACATTCTCGAAGCCATCGGACACACGCCGCTGGTCCGTTTGAACCGTCTGACCGCCGGATTCGCCGCCGAAGTGTACGTCAAAGTCGACTACATGAATCCCGGCGGCTCGGTGAAGGACCGCATCGGCATTTCCATGATCGACGAGGCTGAGCGCAAGGGCTTGCTGAAGCCCGGCGGCACCATTATCGAAGGAACCTCGGGCAACACGGGAATCGGCCTGGCCCTCGTGGGCGCGGTGCGCGGCTACAAACTGGTTTTTACCATCACTGACAAGCAGTCCAAGGAAAAAGTCGACCTGTTAAAAGCGCTGGGCGCCGAGGTCATCGTCTGCCCGACGGCCGTCGAGCCCGACGACCCGCGCAGTTATTATTCCGTGGCGAAAAAACTCGCCAAGGACATCCCGAACTCCTTTTACCCGAACCAGTACGAAAACCCGATGAACCCCGAAGCGCATTACCGCACCACCGGCCCGGAAATCTGGGAAGACTCGGAAGGAAAAATCACCCATTTCGTCTGCGGCATGGGCACGGGCGGGACGATCAGCGGCGTAGGGCGCTACCTGAAAGAAAAAAATCCCAACGTGCAGATCATCGGAGTCGATCCCATCGGCTCCCTGTACTACGAATTCGCGAAGACCGGAAAAGTGGGCAAGGCCAAGACCTACGTGGTCGAAGGCATCGGCGAAGATATTTTTCCCGCCACCATGAATTTCAAGACGGTCGATGACGTGGTGCAGGTGAACGACCAGGAATGTTTTGTCTGGGCGCGGCGCCTGGTGAAGCAGGAGGGAATTTTCACCGGCGGCTCCGGCGGCGGCTGCGTTTCGGGCGCGCTAAGAGTTGCGAAGACGCTGCCGAAAGGCGCGTTCGTCGTCGCGTTTCTGCCGGACACCGGCATGCGCTACCTCAGCAAAGTCTACAGCGACGAATGGATGCGCGAGCGCGGCTATGTCGATTCCGAAGTACCGCTCACGGTAGAGGACGTGGTTAACGCCAAGCATAAAGTCGCCAAAGATCGCGACCTGATTGTCGTCGGACCAGACCAGACCGTGTTCCACGCGCTGCACACCATGCAGACGCAGGACATCTCTCAGCTTCCCGTGTTTGAAACGCAGCAGCCGGTCGGCGCGATCTACGAAGACCAGATCCTGAATCTCGCGCTGCAGGGCAAGGATCTGCGCAAAATGGTGATTCGCGAAGTCATGAGCGATCCGCTGCCCACCATCTCCTGCGAGTCGCCCGTCGAGCGGCTAACCTATCTGTTGAGCCACGAAGAGCCCGCGGTGTTCGTGAAAATGGGCAACGGCCGGCTGGAAATCATTACCAAATATGACGTAATGGGAACGATCGCGGGTTTGATGGAGCAGAAGCGGTAAGTAGGACAGGCTTCAGCCTGTCTGGTTTAGATGTCCGCACGCCACAAAAATCAAAAGCAGACAGGCTGAAGCCTGTCCTACTCACCGCTGAAACAATTTTGAGAATTGCTCCTGCGAAGCCGGCGGCACGCCGGCGATCGACGCATTCGCGCGCACGTGATCCACGCGGCTCATGCCCACGAGAGCCGTGGTAATCCCCGGGGTCGAGCGCACAAACTGGATGGCCCGCTCGGCGTCTGAATTCATTCCCAGCGCATTGCCCACGAACGAAGGAAGCCCGCGCGAGAGTTGCCCCTGCAGCATGGCCGCGCTCGCCACCAGCGTGATCCCCAGCTTGGAAGCGGCTCCCACCATCGGCGCGCGCGCGCCGTCGAGCGGCTGGTTGGAGCGCGTCAGAGCCTCGGTCATCCCCAGATTGCACGGCAACTGCACGAAGCGGAAATGGTGCGAGCCTCCGGCCACGTCCCGCGCGATCGACTCCACCGTCTCCAGTGACAGAAAATCCTGCGCGGTGTCTGTCTGGCGAAACGCGTTCCAGGTGGCTAGGCCGTAGAAATGAATTTTCGCGGCGGCCACTGCGGATTCCAGAAATTCAAATGCCGCGCGCACACGGCTGTTGAACATCTCGCGCGGCACTTCGCCCAACTGCGTTTCGGGATTGTGGAGGTAGTAGACGTCAATCGTTTCGCAATTCAAATTGCGCCGGCTGCGTTCCAGCTGGTTGGCGATAAATTTCGGCGCCATCGAGTGGCATCCGGCGGCCACATCGCCCTCGCGCAGCACCCCTGTCTCCACGTATTCGCGATTGAAATATTCGCCGGCATCCGTGGGCATGTCGCCGTCGGGAGTCAGGAATCCGCCCTTGGTGCAGACCACCAGTTCTTCGCGCGAATAGCCGCGCTTCATCAACTCCACCACCGCCGCGCCCACCGACCGCTCGGAACGCTGGAAGCGGTAATTGATCGCCGAATCGATGACGTTCACGCCGGACTGCACCGCCTCCACCACCGCGTCCGTATAGCCCACATCCGTCTGCGAGTCCGGCTCTCCCAGATAAGTGCCAATTCCCAGCGAAGAGAGCAGCAAGCCCTGCTGCTCGCGAAAATGTCCAGCCGCGGCGCGCCCTGCAAATCGCGCGGCATATTTTTTGGTGCCATCGGGTGTCGCAAACGTGGCCATTTCTTCTCCTTCGGTGAGCGCCGCGATTATATGTGAATCTACCGGGAAGGATGTTGTCATTCTGAGGGAAGCGAAGAATCTCTCTCTGTTTGTTTGCCCGTACTGAAATCGAAGAGAGATTCTTCGCTTCGCTCAGAATGACACGATCAGATATTCTTCAGCAGCCTGTTCAGCCTGTCAGCCTGTTCAGCCTGTGGCGACAATTCCAAATGCTTGTATGCACATGCACCGCTTTGTAGCGGCAACAGGTGATGCCTTTCGTTTTCTCGCGTTCGACCGGGCTGGTTGTTTACAGGTCTAATCTTTGTAGGGCACGGCTTCAGCCGTGCCGTTAAGCGCGCAGATCAACGCGGCTTTAGCCGCTGGCCTGCTCGCCGACGATTTGCCGACGTCGACTCCCAGCCCTCATGGATTGTTCCTGCAAGGACCAAGCCCCACAGGCTGAAGCCTGTGCCACTTAAGCTTCCGCCGCCGGCGTTTCCGCCGGTGGCGCGAGCAGCCGCGAACACGCGCGCAGGATGCGGCGATACGGCCACTCGCTGTTACGCCTCGCGCTGGCTTCGTCCTGCGCCGCCGCAGCCCCCGACCGCGCCGTGCTTTCGCGAAAGAAAATTTCTCCCGCGCGCGGCTTCTTATGGAACCACCGCGCGAGCAGCGCGAGTTGATCCTCGAGTTCGCGAAAGCTCTGCTGCGAAGACGCCACTTTTGCGGGAAGGGAAGCCGGCGCCGCAGCGCCCTCGAGCCACTCGCGCAGAATTTGTTCCACCGAGCGGGGCTCGCTGGCCAACTCGGCAAAGCGCAACAGGCGCGGCTCATCGATGCGACCGGCGCGCACCACGAACACGGCCACGGTATTTTCCTCCGCCGCGCGCTGCAATACCACGGCGCTGAGGTCGTCGATTCGCCGCGCGAGGTCGGGCAATCCGCGCAGCGCTTCGGCCGCTTTCTCGACGCGGCGGTGCACTGCTGCGGCCCGCTCGAAATCCAGCGCCTCGCTGGCCGCCTCGCGCTCGCGTTCCAGTTCCGCGGTGAGCGACCCGCCGCCGGTCGCCAGAAACGAGACCACCCGCGTCACCTCCGCGTCGTACTCCTCCTTCGTGCATCCCGCGAAGCAGGGCGCGAGGCACATCTTCATCTCCGAATAAATGCAGCCGGGAAAAGCGGGATCGCGGCGAATCTTGATCTGGCACCGCCGGATCTTGAAGAGGTCGAGAAACGCGGAAGCAAATGTATCGGCCGCGCGCCGCGACTGAAACGGCCCAAAATAAAATCCATTGGAGCTGATGCGCCGCGTGGCGTAGCAGCGAGGGTAAGCGTTGGCGAGGCTCACTTTGAGCACCGCAGGCGGGCGCAGTCGCGCCCGCTCGCGATACGACCCGGGCCAGAGCCGCCGCGCATGCTGCCAGTGCAGAAGACTGAGCTCGAACGGCGAACCCGCCACGCGGTAACGCACGCGCGCCGCGGCGTCCCGCAAGTTCAAACGTTTTGAAGCTGGATCGGGAGGGCCCAGCAAGCGGCTCAGGCGCTGCCGCAGATTTGCCGTGCGCAGCAAGTAGGGCTTCGCTTCAGGGAGTTCCGCGCGAGGCTCGACGGAGAACACCGCGGGAAGCGCCGGCAGCGCGGAGAAAAATTCGCCGTCGTGCGCGGGATCGAATTCAGCGGTGGAATCGAGTTCTTGCATCAAGTTCCGTGATTCGTGAGTTGTGATTCGTAATTCGCGACTCGAAACCTGTGATGGCAGTATAGATTCGCAGTACTTCCTCAGAATACGACGGGCGTATGCGCGCGGAAAGATAAAAATGGGACGCCGCCGGAGCTATGATTTCAAATCTCAAATCTCAAATTTGAAATCCTACTTGCCGCGCCATTCCCTTCCAATCATCCATCCGAGGCTTCGGACGCTGAGTTCACGGGCCCTTCGCGCGCCCAGCGCCACCCACAGCAATCCGTAGACAGCGCAAATAAAAACCGCGAAGGCCCAGAAGGAAAAAGAAATGGCTTCAGAGAAGGGCGACCTGTACTGGCCGTAGTGGGGCAGGTAAGCGCCCGGCGCGGGGTGAACAACCTCAAGCGCCCAGGCAAATAACGCTAAGAGTGCAAAAACGATTGCGCCGACGGCGAGGAGCCTCCAAACGGCGCGAACTCCCGGAGCGACGGAAAATCTTTGCGGATTTGCCATTGAAAAACCTGACGGCCGCTTAGGTATTCTTCAACACCCACGCTGCAATCACCAACCGCTGAATCTCGCTCGTGCCTTCATAAATTTCCGTGATGCGGGCGTCGCGGTACATTCGTTCGACCGGGTATTCGGCGCTGTAGCCGTAGCCGCCGTGGATCTGCATTGCTTTGTGCGCGGCGCGCGTGGCCAGTTCCGAGGCAAACAATTTTGCGATGGAGGCTTCCATGGAAAAGCGCGCGCCGGTATCCGATTTCCACGCCGCCTTGCGGGTGAGCAAACGCGCGGCGTCGATTTCCGTGGCCATATCCGCCAGCATGAATTGGATCGCTTGAAAATCCGCGATGGGATGGCCGAAGGCCTGGCGCTGCTTGGCATAGGACAATGCCTGCTCGAGCGCTCCCTGCGCGATTCCGGTGGCCTGCGCCGCGATGCCGATTCGCCCGCCGTCCAGCGTCGACAGCGCAACCTTGTAGCCCTCGCCTTCATTTCCGATGCGGTTGCCCGCTGGAACTTCGCAATCGGTGAAGGACAACTCCGTGCACGCGGTGGCGTGAATGCCGAGCTTCCTTTCTTCCTTGCCCACTTTGAAGCCGGGCGTGCCGCGCTCCACGACGATCGCGGTGATCCCTTTTTCGCCTTTCGCCGGGTCTGTGTTCGTGTACACGATGGCCGCATCCGCGACGCCGCCATTGGTGATCCACGCTTTCGTGCCGTTGATCACGTAGCGGTCGCCAACCAGCACGGCTCGCGTCGTCAGCGCGGCAGCGTTCGATCCCGCCTGCGGTTCAGTCAACGCGTAGCAGCCGATTTTTTCGCCGCGCGCGAACGGCAAGAGGAATTTCTTCTTCTGTTCTTCTGTCCCGAAGCGATGGATCGGATCGCAATACAGCGAATTTTGCACGGAGAGAATCACGCCGGTGGAGGCGCACACGCGGGAAATTTCTTCGATGACGATGGAGTAGGAGACGTGGTCGAAGCCAGCGCCGCCCTCGGATTCGGGAATCGCGACGGCGGTCAGCCCGAGTTCCGCGGCCTTGCGGAACGTCTCCCGGGGAAAATGCCCGGTCTCGTCCAGTTCACGGGCGAGAGGTTTTACTTCATTTTCGGCGAACTCCCGCACGCTGCGTTGCAGCAATTCCTGTTCGTCAGTGAGAGAGAAATTCAAGGGATTCCGAATCCCGTAGGACAGGCTTCAGCCTGTCTGGTTTAGATTGGCGTCATTCTTGAATCTAAACCTGACAGGCTGAAGCCTGTCCTACTCAATGCTACTCCGCCAGCGCCTTCCGCAGCCGGGTGTACGTCACGGAAAGCTCTTCCGGCTCCATGCGCGTTTCGCTTACCGTGGTCATGAAATTGGTGTCGCCGGTCCAGCGGGGCAGGAGATGCATGTGCAGGTGATCGGCAATTCCGGCGCCGGCCGAGCGGCCTAGATTCATTCCCAGGTTGAAGCCATCCGGGTGGTAAACGTCATCAAGCGCCTCTTGCACGCGCTGCGAGAGCAGCATCATTTCCGCGGCCGTTTCACGCTCCAGTCCGGCGAAATCGGCGGTGTGCGCGTAGGGCACGATCATCACGTGCCCCGACGTGTACGGATAGCGATTCAGAATAATGAAATTTTTCACCGCGCGGCGAACGATCAGCCATTCTTCATCGTTATTTGCGTTGTGAGCGCTGCAGAAGACGCAGCCTGTCTGGTTCTTGACTTCGGCAACGTACCGGTAGCGCCAGGGAGTCCAGAGGTAATCCATAGGAAGTATGAGCTGCGAATGACGAGCGGCGCGGAGCCCGGAGCCCCGCGCGAGCTTAACTCTGCGGCACGACCGGCGTGCTGCCGGGACCTGCTGGGGCGGACGGCGCGCCGGTATTGACGTGATCCTTCAACTCCTTGCTCGGCTTGAAGAAAGGGATCTTCTTGGGCGGCACTTCGACCTTGGCGCCGGTCTTCGGGTTGCGCCCGGTGCGGCCGCGGCGCTGGCGCGTGCGGAAGCTGCCGAAGCCGCGGATTTCGATGCGGTCGCCGCCCTGCAGCGCGCCGATGATGCTCTCAAAAATGGTTTCGACCACGGCCTCGGACTCTTTCCGCGGTAGTTCGGTGACGCGAACCACTTCCTCTACCAGGTCCGCCTTTGTCACGGTGGAATCGGTCATTGATGTGTGCTCCGCCTGCTCCTAAAAATTGGCTTGGACGCGCCTCGGGAACGCGCCACCCGCCCGCCAGGAAAACTTCCCCAACGGGCTGCCTTTGGTGGCATTTCCATATCACCAAACGAGGCTTAAGGGAAATAGTATTTACGCTCCGGCTCGGGGGAACGCCGGAGAGCGATTACAGGGAACGCTTGGCCATAATTGCATCACCGATCGTGGCTTTCGCCGATGATTTCGTCGACCGGTAATCTTCCATGTCGCGGCGTTCCGCCTGCTTTTGCGCGCCACGGTAGCTGAGACCAATCTTATGCTGGTCCTGGCTGATCTTCACAATCTTGAATTCGTAGTCGCGGCCGGGATCGAGCAGCCCACTCTGGCGCACGCCAGGACGCGGCGGGCCTTGCGGCTTGTCGCCGCCCTTGCCGCGGCGGTCGTCAATTTCCGAAATGTGGCAGAGGCCTTCGATGCCCTCGGCCAGCTCGACAAACGCGCCGAAGGTGGTGACTCGGGAAACCTTTCCGCGCACCAGGTCGCCGACCTTGTGCTTCTCAAACCAGGAAGACCAGATGTCGTTGACCTGCTTCACGCCGAGCGAAACGCGCCGCGAACCCTGGTCGATCTTCAGCACCTTGGCTTCGACCGTGTCGCCCTTCTTGTAAACCTCGGATGGCGTTTTGATGCGCCCGGTCCAGGAAATATCGCTGACGTGAATCAGGCCGTCGAACCCTTCCTCGATTTCCAGGAACGCGCCGAATTCGGTGAGGTTGCGAATTTTTCCGCTGACCACCGTTCCCACTGGATATTTTTCCGCGAGCACTTGCCACGGATCGGACTGCGCCTGCTTCATTCCCAGCGAAATCCTACGTTCGTTGGAGTCCACGCCCAGCACGATCACTTCGACGTCGTCGCCTACTTTCACGATCTTCGAAGGGTGCTGCTTGCGCTTGGACCAGCTCATTTCGCTGACGTGCACCAACCCTTCGATGCCCGGCTCGAGCTCCACAAACGCGCCGTAGTCGGTGAGGCCCATGATCTTGCCGCTCAGCTTCTTGCCCTTCTCGTAGCGCTCCACTACCGAGGCCCAGGGGTCGGGCAGCAATTGCTTGCGGCCGAGCGAAACGCGGCCTTTTTCTTTGTCATACTTCAGGATCTTGACTTCCACTTCCTCGCCGGGCGAAACGGCGTCCAGCGGGCTCGCCACGCGGCCCCAGGACATATCCGTGATGTGCAGCAAGCCGTCGATGCCCCCGAGGTCCACAAACGCTCCATAGCCGGTGACGTTTTTCACCACGCCCTTGACGATTTGTCCTTCGGCCATCGAGTCCAGCATGGCCTGGCGCTGTGACGCCTGCTGCTCGTCGAGAATCGCGCGCCGGCTGACCACCACGTTGCCGCGCTTGCGGTTCATCTTCAGTACGCGAACGGTCAGGTCGCGGCCCTTCCACTCGTCAAGATCCCGCACCGGATGCAGGTCCGCCTGCGAAGCCGGCAAGAACGCGCGCACACCGATGTCCACCACCAGGCCGCCCTTGATGTGGTCCACAATTTTTCCGTTGATGTCGGCCTTGGTGCGATAGGCCTCTTCAATCTTCGACCAGGCGCGCCGCCGCTTCACTCGCTGGTAGGACAGCAGCACCATGCCTTCCTTGCGATCGCCGGTGCGCTGCACTTCCACAGGCTGCCCAACCACCAGGGGGAACGGTCCATCCAGTTCCGCGAATTCCTGCGCGGGAATCAACCCTTCGGTTTTACCGCCGAGATTTACGACCACGCCGAGATCGGTAATCGCCACGACCTGGCCCGATTCAATTTCGCCTTCCGCCGGCGCCTGGTGCGGCACGGCGTACTGTTCCATGAGCTGTTCCATCTCGGCGTTCGATTCCGTGGGAGCCTCGCCGGTCTCCAGAGCGACATCCACCGCTTCGGCCACGTTCGAATGCTCCACGGCGGAAACGCCATCAGGAGCCGCGACGGGTGCGACGGGATGCTCTGTAACGACGGCCGGCTCACCGGCAGGTTCGGAAGCTACCGCGAGCGGCGGTTGCGAAGACACGTCTGCGGAATCGGCCGGAGTGGTTTGCTCGTTTGTAGTTTGCGTCGGCGCCGCTGTCGCGGCGGTTGCGTTCTGCCCGGCGGATAGCTCCGCGCCGGGGTTTTCAGTATCGGAAAACATCGAACTGCCTCCAATGAGGTCCCTGCTCTGCACCAACAGGTAACGCCCGGGTTATCTTCCGAGTCACGGGGAGGTGCAAGGAAGGAAGGCGCGGCTTCCCACCCAGGTGCCGCACCGTGGGGATGATACCCGCGCTTTATGGCCTATGTCAATGAAAGCTCGGGGCGTACGGGAGCTTTCCAAGGCTGCCTGCATGCTGGCTTAAGAAGCTTGTGCCGTGCCGCTGGGTGGCCGTTTTGGAACGCCCGGAAGATACAAAAAGCCGGCTCATCGGGGCGTCAGCTGCGTTACCCCATGTTCGGGAAACGGATACTTCCGGAGGAAACTGCTGTTCGCCGGACGCTTACCGCGCTCCGCGAAATGTGAGAGTCTATTTGTTCAACGATTAGAGGAGCTTCCGGCGGATGAAGGAGTTTCCTGCGGACCTAGCCACCGTTGGGCGTCACTTCCTGATCGGACTGCAGAAGTCCGCCAGGCTCACGGAACACGACGCTCAATTGCTCACCGCGCTGCAACCAGCGGGAATTATCCTGTTTCGCGAAAATTTCCAGCGCGAAGTCCCGTACGAGGAGTGGCTGCCCACCTACAAGGAACTGATTGACGGAGTGCGCTCCTGCGTCAAACGGGAAAGTTTGCTGATCTCCATCGATCATGAAGGAAGCCCGGTCTTTCGGCCTCCTCCTCCGATCACTAATTTCGGTTCGGCTGCGAAATGGGCGTCGCAAAGCGCCGAGGTGGGCGCGGCAATGGGAGTCGAACTGCGCTCCCTGGGGGTCAATCTGAACTACGCTCCCGTGGTCGACGTTCATACCAATCCCGCGAATCCAGTGATCGGCAAGCGCGCCCTGGGAAGCGATCCGAAAACCGTGATCGAATGCGCGCGCGATTTTCTCTTGGCCATCGAGCGCGAAGGCGTGCTCGGCTGCCCAAAGCATTTTCCGGGCCATGGCGACACCAGCGTGGATTCCCACTACGATTTGCCGGTCGTAAACCGAAGCCTCGACGAGCTTCGTGCGCGCGAACTCCTTCCCTTTGCGGCGATGGTGCAGGCAGGAGCGAAAATCATCATGTCGGCTCACATTCTCTATCCGGGAATCGATCCGGCTTTCCCGGCAACGATGTCTCGCCTGTGGTTGACCGAGGTTTTGAGGGGAGAGCTTGGTTTTCAGGGAGTGATTACGACCGACGACACCGGCATGGGCGCCGTGTCGGAGCTGTTCGGCAAGCCCGGCGCAGCGGTGCGGGCCTTGGAAGCCGGTTGCGATCTTATCATGATGTCCGCGCACTGGACGGATACCAAACGCATCGCCAGCCTGGCGCAAGATCTTCTGGATGCGGTGAACAGCGGCGCACTGAACCCGAAAGCTTTCGAGGCTTCACAGTCGAGGATTTCCCGACTGCTCGAGGCTGCGCCCACGCATCACGTTGTTCCGCTGGACGGAACCGTGTTTACAGCGCACGACGCCCTTCGCGCGCAGATCGTCTAATTCGGGCAGATTGTTGTGGCACAGGCTTCAAAGGCTGCGGAGCAACGCTTTGCCGTTGTCATTCTGAGCGAAGCGAAGAATCTCTCTTCGATATAAGTGCAAGCAAGGACCCAAGGAGGGATTCTTCGCTTCGCTCAGAATGACAACGTTTTGAGTTCTTCCGCAGCCTGTTCAGCCGGTGGCTTTTTCCGTGAGCGTCGTGAAACTCCGCAAGCTAAAGCATGCGCCACCGTGCACAGACGTGCGCGGCGCTTCTAGCGCACTCTTCCGGCCTGGCGAACTTCGCGGCGGTAGTCAGGCGCGAACAGTTCCACGGTACGGCACATTTCATACAGGCGCGACCGGACGCGCATCCCCAGCCGATCGGTCAGCGAATCCTCGCGCGCGGCGGACACCGCCTGGCCGGATGGAAGCTGGGAACGGCGGGCGGAGGGCATTGGCGTGGGAGACGATGCGGAAGCTGGGGCATCGAAATAATTCGTTGTCAGCAGCGTGACGCGCTTCTCGTTATACCGCGCGTTCAGAATATGCCCTACGGTTTCCATGGCCCATGGCGACGGTTTGTTCGAACCGAGATCATCGAGCAGCAGAACATCGGTCGTCAGCACAGGTTCGAGCACACTCAGCTCGCTGGTCTGGCTTTCCGGATTGTAGCTGCCCTGGATTTCCTTCAGCAGTTCGCGGTAATCGTAAAAAAGTCCGGTGTGCCCGCGCAAAACAATTTGCCGCAGCGCGGCCACCGCGAGGTGCGTCTTGCCCGCGCCGCACGGACCGATGATCAACAGGCCGGTCTCGTTTCCCGAAGGATAATCGCGGGCGAAGCCCTCGGTCACGAGCTTGGCCTGTTCCAGGTTGCGATTCCACGAGGCCCATTCGGGGCCGCTGGCCGGCTCATACAGGCCCTTGTCAAAGTTATTGAAGTCGCAATGCTCGTAGCGGGTGGGAATCCGCGCGCGCGCCAGCACTCGCGCCGTGCGATCCTTGCCGGTGCAATCGCAGGGCACGGCCCAGGCGCGCCTGGCTGCAGTGGCACCTGCAATGGGCTTTTCCCTTGATCCGCGGGATGATTTCTCTTCATCCGCGCTGCGTTCGACGGTTTTCCATCCTGTGCCGCCGCAAAGCGGGCAATCCGGTTGCGCCATAAAACCAGCATAGGCGCGCGTCGAAAGTTGCGCAAGCCGTCTGGAGCTGTGGAAAGCGCGAGCGATGTGGAAAATTGAAAAAGTGATTCGTGAATCGTGGCCCGTGAACCGTGGCCCGTGCAAAACCGGCGCTCGATTTGGCGATTCGTGATCGTGGGCTGGGTTTCGCTTTCCACGAATTACAAATTACGAATCACGAATCACGCTACTTATGCACGCGGATGACTTTCGGAGGAGGAATTCGCGCCAGGGCGTCGCCCTGCGTGTGGCTACCTGCCGAGCGCATACCGCGCGAGAGCTCTTGCTGGACGAACGTCGTGAAGGCTTCCATCTGGTGCTGCATTTCCGCCATTTTCTCGCGCATGTTCAAAATGATTTCGATGCCCGCGAGGTTGACGCCCATTTCACGCGTCAGCGTCAGGATCACTTCCAGGCGCTCCAGGTCGGAGTCCGTATAGAGCCGCGTGTTTCCGTCCGAGCGCGAGGGTTTCAGCAATCCCACGCGTTCGTAAAGGCGCAGAGTTTGCGGATGCAGTTTGTATAATTCCGCGACTGCCGAAATCATGTATCCCGCGCGGGCTTTTTTTCGTTTTGCGTTTACGCGCGCCATCATTGCGCCTCTCAGCAAACGTATTCAGGAGTCTGGCATCTTGTAGCGCCCGCCTTCGGGCGGGCATCTGCGTTACGCCACAATGCCCGCCTGAAGGCGGGCGCTACAAAGTCCCACTATCTACTGCGCCTTGGCCCGGTCGAAGAGATCCTTCCGCGGATCTTCCGGCGCGATTTTTTCCAGTTCCTTCAACAGTTCGCGCACGCGCTCGTCCACCGGCTTGGGCACAATCACCTGCAATTCCACGTACTGGTCTCCGCGATGCCCGTGCGCGCGGACCGACGGCACACCCTTCTCCCGCAGGCGCAGCTTCTGCCCGCTATTCGTTCCCGGAGGAACGCGCAGGATGGAGCGCCCATCGATCGTGGGCACCTCAATCTTCGCGCCCAGCGCCGCTTCGGTGACCGTGATCGGAACCGTGGTGTAAATGTCGTCGCCGCGGCGATCGAAATACGGGTGCGGCTGCACGTCGGTGATGATGTAGAGATCGCCCGGCGGCTCTCCCGCCGTTCCGGCGTTTCCGCGGCCTGGAACGCGCACCCGCGAACCGGTTTGCACGCCCGCGGGAATGCGAATCTCGATGGTATCCGCGCGCCGCACGCGCCCTTCGCCGCCGCACACGCGGCACATGTTGCGCGTCCGGCCGGTGCCGCCGCAGCGCGAGCACGTAAGGTTGAAGCGCATTTTGCCGCTGGTCTGCGTGACTTGCCCGCTGCCGCCGCACGCCGTGCAAGTCTGCGGCTGCCCGACGGCGCCAGTGCCGTGGCATTCGGTGCATGTGTCCAGGCGCGAAATGGTCAGTTTTTTTACCGTGCCGCGAACTGCTTCCCAGAAGCTGATCTCAATCTGATATTCCAGGCTCGATCCTGGCTCCGCTTCCGGATGGGCTTCCGCCGCCGCGCCGCCGCCGCGAAAAAATTGGCCGAACAGGTCGCGAAAACTTGGCCCAGATCCGCCCGCTCCCGCGCCGCCGCCACCGCCGCCAAAATCGAATCCGCCAAAATCGAAGTGCACATCTCCGGCATTTCCCGGGTTGGGCATTCCGCCGCCCGCTCCTGGTGTCTCGAAGCCAAACTGGTCGTACATCTGCCGTTTCTTGGCGTCAGACAGAACGTCGTAGGCTTCCTGCACCTGCTTGAATTTTTCTTCCGAGGACTTGTCGCCGGGATTCAGATCAGGATGGTATTTGCGCGCAAGTTTCCTATAGGCCTGCCGGATTTCCTTCTGCGCCGCCTTGCGCGAAACGCCCAGCAGTTCGTAGTAGTCTTGTTTGGTGGTGGTGGCCATAAGAGATCGGTGACCGGTGACTCGTGATTCGTGACTCGTAAATCGTCATTCGTGATTCGCAAATCGTGCGACTACAATCTCGACGGAAGCTGCTCCACTCGCCACGATTCACAAATCTCAAATCTCAAATCTCAAATCTCAAATCTCTTCCTTCATCCGTGTCCATCCGCGTGTATCCGTGGTTCCAACCGCCCGTCCACCGCTACAGCGGGTTTTCGCAACCCCAATCGAGCATGCCCTGTCGCCCTGAACTTCACCCTCGCACCCTTTGAAAGGCACAAAGGGTGCGGCACCCGCGGTATTCGAGCGCGTTGCTGTCTACAGCTTCGCCCAGTTCGCGTTGATTGCTGCCAGTTCCTGCTGCTCGCGCTGGTGCTCGTCGCGACGGCGCTTGCGCTCTTCGTCCAGTTTTCCGCCCATCGCCGCTTCCTTCTGATTGGCGCGATCGATCCATCGGTCGATCCATGCCGTTCTCGCGGCCACGCTCGGGACGTCCGAGCGGAAGCGAATGAACGCTCCGCTGATGTCCACGGCGCGCGGCGGAAAATCGGCCGGCGGCGCCTGCTGCGTTTCGTAAAACAGCCGCTTCCAGTCCGCCGTCGGCGTTTCCGACAGGATGATTTGAACCATGTACAAATCGTCCCGCAGCTTTTGAATGGCGTGCGGCGGTCCGGTGCGCTTGATGCCTTCGTACGTCGTCAACGCGAACTCCTTAGAAGCTTTGCCGGATGAAGTCGGTGTAGCGCCCGCCTTCAGACGCGCATTCGCTGCGGCCGCGCAGGATGCCCGCCTGAAGGCGGGCGCTACACCCGTCTCCGGTTCTTAATTCGGCTTCTTCGTTTCATCGACGTCCACGTACTCGGCGTCGATCACTTCGCCTTCTGGCGCGGAAGCCGGTCCGCTGCTGCTTGCGCCGCCCGAGGCTCCGTCCGATGGCCCGCCACCCGTCTGCGCTCCGGCCGCTTGCGCGGTCTTGTAGAGCACCTCGGCCAGTTTGTGGGAAGCGCTGTCCAGTTGTTGCGTTGCCGACTGAATTTGCTCGGTGACGCCGCCGGCCAGCGCGGACTTGGCCGCCGCGACCGCTTCTTCGACGGGCTTGGTGTCCGATTCGGAAAGCTTGTCGCGATTGTCGGCGATCAGCTTCTCGACCTGGTACACGCGGTTGTCGAGAATGTTGCGGGCTTCGATTTCCGCGAGCTTCTTCTTGTCATCCTCGGCATGCGCTTCGGCGTCGGAGCGCATCTTCTCCGCCTCTTCCTTGCTCAGTCCGGTGGAAGCGGTGATGGTGATTTTCTGTTCCTTGTTCGTCGCGCGATCTTTTGCCGAGACGTTCAGGATGCCGTTGGCGTCGATGTCAAACGTGACTTCGACCTGCGGCAACCCCCGCGGCGCCGGCGGAATTCCCATCAGATGGAATTTGCCGAGCGTGCGATTGTCCGGCGCCATTTTTCGTTCGCCCTGCAGCACGTGAATTTCCACCGACGGCTGGTTGTCCGCCGCGGTCGAAAACACTTCCGATTTGCGGGTCGGAATCGTGGTGTTGCGCGGAATCAGCACGGTCATCACGCCGCCCAGGGTTTCGACGCCCAGCGACAGCGGCGTCACGTCCAGCAGCAGGATGTCCTTCACCTCGCCGCCCAGCACGCCGCCCTGAATCGCCGCGCCTACCGCGACCACTTCGTCGGGGTTGACGCCCTTGTGCGGTTCCTTGCCGCCAAACAGGTCCTTCACGATCTGCAGCACGCGCGGGATGCGCGTTGAGCCGCCGACCAGTACCACCTCGTCGATCTTGTCCGGAGTGACGCCGGCATCCGAAAGCGCCTGCTTCGTGGGTCCAATCGTGCGCTGCAGGATGTCTTCCATCAACTGCTCGAGCTTGGCGCGCGTCAGCTTCAGTTGCAGGTGCTTCGGTCCGGACGCATCTGCTGTCAAGAACGGCAAGTTGATGTCGGTCTCCTGCATCTGCGACAGTTCGATTTTGGCTTTTTCCGCGGCTTCCTTCAGGCGCTGCACCGCCATGCGATCCTTGCTGACGTCGATGCCCTGATCTTTCTTGAATTCGGCGATCAGCCAGTCGACCACGCGGTTGTCCACGTCATCGCCGCCCAGGTGCGTGTCGCCAGCGGTGGCTTTTACTTCCACCACGCCTTCACCCACTTCCAGGATGGAAATGTCGAACGTGCCGCCGCCAAGGTCGTACACGGCGATGGTCTCGTCCTTCTTTTTATCCAAGCCGTAAGCCAGCGCCGCCGCCGTCGGCTCATTGATAATGCGCAGGACTTCCAGGCCCGCGACTTCACCGGCCTGCTTGGTGGCTTGGCGCTGGCTGTCATTGAAATATGCCGGAACGGTGATGACCGCCTTGGTCACCTTCTCGCCGAGGAAATCCTCCGCGGCAGTCTTCAGCTTCTGCAAAATCATCGCCGACAATTCCGGCGGGGTGTATGCCTTGCCGAAAATCTCCACGCGCGCATCGTCGTGCGGGCCCTTGACGACCTTGTAAGGAACGCGCTTGGTCTCGTCGGAGACTTCGTCGAACCGGTGGCCCATGAAACGTTTGATCGAATAAACCGTATTCTCCGGGTTGGTAACCGCCTGCCGCTTGGCCACCTGGCCGACCAGCCGCTCGCCCGTCTTGGTAATGGCCACTACCGAAGGGGTTGTGCGCCCGCCTTCCTGGTTTGGGATTACCACCGGCTCGCCCCCCTGCATCACGGCCACCACGGAGTTGGTGGTTCCCAGGTCAATTCCAATAATTTTACTCATAACTGACTCCCCTCCTCGAAAACTCGCCCGATAAATCCGGCATAATTGCCGCTGACCGGGCCAGTATACGCATTGAGTGTGTTATTGTCAAGTATTTTGATATCGTTATATCCTGCTTACTATGAACCACTTGATCGAGGTATTGTCGCCTTCCTGGCTATGTTCTGCTGGCGTTTCAGGTCATTACCCCGTTCCACTTGCCACCGCTGAGCCTGTATTTCGGTCATGTGATGAGCGTCGGGCAGTCAACGATTCGCGTTCCCGAGATCGCCGGCAAAGCTTGCCGAAAAGCTACCAAGGCAAGATCGATAACCAGGGGCTCGGCTCGCACGTCTATGAGTATGCAGAGTCACCCATTTTGGGGTTACAATGTCGTGTTCACAAAATCCCAAGGAGATCGCCAAGTGAAATCGCGACTCGCACGCCCGGCTGGGTTCCTCATGTGGATCGCACTTTGCGCACTCGCGTCGTCGGCAATCGCCCGCGAGCCGCAGACGAAACCGCCCGCCACGAGCGCCAAGACGACGGCGGCCGCCGCGGCAAATCCGACCTTCGTAAAGGCCATCGGAAATCCGAGTGCTCCGATCACCATGGAAGTGTTCGGCGATTTTCAATGCCCGGCGTGCCGCGGATTTTTTGAAGGCACGACCAAACAGGTGATCGACGACTACGTAATCCCGGGAAAGGTCTATTTGGTGCACCGTGATTTCCCGTTGGAGATGCATCCTTATGCGCGGCAGGCAGCGCGCCTGGCAAACGCCGCGGCAGAATTTGGCAAGTTTGAGGCCATGGAACGAGCCCTCTATGACCACCAGGATGACTGGTCCACGAAAGGGAACATCGACGAGGTCGTCGCTTCGTACTTTCCTCCCGTGGAGTTCAAAAAAATTGAATCGTTTGAATCGCAGCACATGAACGAAATCAACGCTTCCATCGAGCGCGACCGGGCGATGGGCACTCAGCGCAATGTCAATCAGACCCCCACCGTTTACATCACGTCGCACGGCAAGACCGAAGCTCTTCCCGGCGGCGGCGTGGACTACAAGCTGCTGAAAAGCTATTTCGACTACCTGCTGCGCCAATAAATCATGGCCACCACCGCGATTTCGCCGGAAACCGCTCCACGCACGGCCGCCTGGCCGCGCACTCTGCTGATGGTCGGGCGGGTGTTGCTGGGCTTGATTTTCGTGATCGCGGCGTATACCAAGCTGCATTTTGACGGCGCCTGGCACTTCGGCGATTACCATTTCTTTTTCGCCATGGCCATCGATTCGTACAAACTGGTGCCTACTACGCTGGCCGAGTGGATGGCGCGGAGCCTGCCGTGGGTGGAACTGATTCTGGGCGTGACGCTGATTTCCGGCGTCGCGTTGCGCTGGGCTGGCTTGTTCGCCAGCGGCCTGATGACCGTGTTCATCGTGGCCATGGTCCATGCTTATGTTTTGAAGCTGGAGATCATGTGCGGCTGCTTTGGCAACAACGAGAAAGTCGGCCCGCTTACTTTGATTCGCGACAGCAGCCTTCTGGTTCTGGCCTTGGCCGTCACCGTCGGAGCATTTCTGATTAAGAAACGGCGGGACACAGTATCCTCCTGATCCGCGCGTTGCCGCCCCGGTTTGCGTTAGAATGATGCTCCCATGGTAGAGCTGCCGCCGATTACGCTGCGTTTGCGCGGCCGCAAGGTTGTCGGGCGCGTCGCTTTTTCGCTGCTGCTGCTGGCCGCGATTGCGATCGGCGGCCTCGCCGGCCTGCTGTTCGTTTACTCCAGCGATCTCCCGCAAATTCGCGCTCTCGAGGACTTCCAGCCCGATGTGGTCACCGAACTTTACGCCGACGACGGCCAGATCGTCGGCAATTTCGCGCTGCAGCGCCGCGTGCTGCTGACCTACGAGCAATACCCGCAAATCCTGAAGGACGCGATTCTCACCACCGAAGACCAGCATTTCGAGGAGCACTGGGGCGTGGATTTCACGCGCGTGGCCGGCGCGGCGTACAAGGATCTGGTTTCGCATCGCGTGGTGGAAGGAGCCAGTACCATCACCATGCAGCTGGCCGGAACGCTTTTCCTGGACCGCTCCGATCGCCGTATGGGCCGCAAAGTACAGGAAGCCCTGCTGGCGCTGCAGATCGAGCGGCACTATACCAAGCAGCAGATTTTCACCATGTACTGCAACCAGATTTATCTCTCGCACGGCAATTATGGATTTGAAGCGGCATCGGAATATTATTTTGGAAAAACCGTTGGACGATTGAACGTGCAGGAAGCGGCGCTGCTCGCGGGCATGATTCGCGGGCCGAGCTATTCGCCGATCCTGCACCCGCAACGCGCGCTGGCGCGCCGCAACCTGGTGCTGGAGCTGATGGCGCACAACGGAAAAATCACTGCGGCCCAGGCCAAGCAGGCCATCGCGCAGCCGCTGGGACTCCATCCACAGGCGCCGCGCAACACGCTGGCGCCTTATTTCGTGGAGGAAATCCGCAAATATCTGGAAAGCACCTACGGAACGGAAATGGTGCACCAGCGCGGCCTGCGCGTGTACACCACGCTGAGCGTCACGATGCAGCAGGCGGCGAATCGCGCGGTTCGCGACGGCCTGCATGCCTATGACCGCCGCCACGGCTGGCGCGGGAAACTGGACAACATCCTGGTCGACAAGACCGACACGCTGGATTCCTACGAGGACGATGACTGGCGCTGGCCAATCAACAAGGGAGATTACGTGCAGGGCCTGGTCACAGCGGTGGACGCGAAAGCCGCGGCCGTCAAGCTCGGGCCTCTGCACGCGTTGCTCACGCCGCCCGATTTTGCGTGGACCGGCAGAAAATCTCCCGCGGACCTGGTGAAACCCGGCGACCTGGTCGAAGTCAACATCAAGGACATCAACGGCGCCGTGGCGCACATTCAGCTGGAGCAGAACGTCGGCCCGCAGGCGGCCATGGTGGCGATCGATAACCCCACCGGCGAGATCAAGGCGATGGTCGGCGGCTACAGTTTCGATGAATCGAAATTCAACCGCGCCACGCAGGCGCAGCGGCAGGTCGGCTCGTCGTTCAAAATTTACGTGTATTCCGCGGCCGTCGAGCAGGGCTTCACGGCGTTTGACACGATTCTTGACGCGCCGTTCACCACCATGAGCGGAGGCCAGCCCTACTCGCCGCACAACTACGACGAGAAATTCGAGGGCGTGATCACCCTGCGCCGCGCGCTGGACGGCTCGCGCAACGTTCCCGCCGTAAAACTCGCCGAAAAGGTAGGCATGAACAGCGTGATTGATATGGCCCGGCGCTTCGGCATCACCAGCCCGCTGCCGCCGTACTTGCCCATCACGCTGGGCGCGGCCGATCTGAATCTGCTGGAGCACACTTCAGCATTCACCGTGTTTCCGGATGACGGCATCCGCATCGATCCGCACATGATTCGCCGCGTGACCACTTATGACGGCGCGCTGCTCGAGCAGGCGCATCCCCTTGTTCACGATGTTGTGGAACCCGAGGTGGCACGCAGCATGACGGCCATGTTGCAGGACGTTGTCGAGCGTGGCACCGGAACTCCCGCCCGCGCTCTGGGACGCCCGGCGGCCGGAAAAACCGGCACCACCAACGATTTTACCGACGCCTGGTTCATCGGCTTCACGCCGGAGATCACCGCAGGCGTGTGGGTGGGCTATGACGATAAATCGGTATCACTAGGGAAGCCGGAAACGGGCGCGGTGGCCGCGCTGCCGATCTGGCTGGAATTCATGCAGGGCGCGCTGGACGGCAAACCGATTCAAGCATTCCAGAATGTCGTGCCGCTGGATAAAGTGGCGCTGACGAAGAATGTAAAAGTGGACACGCCCGACAACGCTCCGACCGAAGCCGGAGAAGGTCCGACAACTCTGGACGCCAAGCCGGCAACCGCGCCTACCGTGCCGGAAATCGCTCCGCCGGGAGAGGCGCCCGCAAAGGTAGTTCAGCCACCGCAGAATCCTCCGGCAGCCCCAAGTCCTCACGGGTAACCACGGTTTTCAAAGCCGCAGAAAAAGTTCCTCGTATTTGTAATTCTGAGCGCTCGCACCGAGGACTCGAGCCGAGGCGAAGCGAAGAATCTCTCCTGGTTTCTTTTCTTCTAGAAGCCCTGCCGTAAATAGTCTTTGTTTTTGTGGGTCGCGGCTTCAGCCGCGACATCCAGGGCCCGGGAAGACAAGGGCTTTAGCCCCTGAAGCGCTATAGAGTTCTGGGCCTGACGGTTCCTGCAGTAGATCCGGCGGGTGTATGAAAATCCTTCAATGCGCTTCGGGCAATGCCGCCTGAAGTTTTTTTACCAGCTCCTGCGCGGGGCCGGCAAAGGCGCCGTTCGGCGCCAATCGCAGATATTCCTGAAACTCCGCCAGCGCGTGCGGCCCGTCGCGCAGCCGCAACAGAACATTTCCGAGCAAAAGATGAGCCTCCGGGAAATCCGGTGCGAGGGCAATCGCCTTCCGCGCGTGCGTCTCTGCGTCCTCGTAACGATTCAACGCGTAATAGGTGCGTCCGAGGTCGTAGTGTCCCGGGGCCGAGTCCGGCAGCAGCTCAAGCCCTCGCACCAGCGGCTTTTCGGCATCCGCGAATTTCTTCTGCTCGATCAGGCTGGAGCCCAGCGCCAGATAAGCGGCGTCCAGCTTGTCATTCAGTGAGATGGCCTTGGCCAACTCGGTTTCGGCGTCGGCAGGCCTGCCCATCTCCAGATACGCGGTGCCCAGCAGAAAATGGGCCTGCGAATAGGCCGGAGCCATCTGAATAGCTTTGAGGAAAGGTTTAACGCTGTCGGCAGACTTATGTTTTTCCAGCAGCAGAGCGCGGCCCTTCTCGAACTCCGCGCGGGCGCCTTCCGGAACATTCAGGTCATTCGCCGAGATGGTGCCGGATGGGGACGCTGCAGCCGGGGAGGGCAGCGCGCGCAGGGTGAGCTGGACCGTAGCCCGCGGGAAGCTATCTAGATCGACGTCAGCCGTGGCATCGCGAAATCCCACCGCATGGGCTGTGACGGTGTAACGGGACTTTTGCAAACCCGCGACGCTAAATCTTCCGCGCGAATCGCTGACGACCTGGGCCGACATTCCGCCCATGTCAAATTCCACTTTCACCAAAGCGCCGTCGCGATAAGGCGATCCGTCCGCAAGCTGCACCTGTCCTTGCAGCTCGCCTGGTCCGGAGTTGCTTGGGCCCTGAGAGGCCCCGGCAATCGCCGGCGTAAAGATTAAACTGAAGAAGAAAAGAAGGCGCGGAAGAGAGAGGATAGAGAATTTCATGCTGCGTTTTTACCGCGCAACTGCAATTCCTGATGCGAAGCGATGCCGGGAGGACGGCGCGGGCCGTCCTCCCGGACAGGGCTTCACTTGCATTGGTTAGAAATTGAAGGCCACGTGGAAGCGGGCGCTGAAGGGCTCCATAAAACCGGTGGTCAGGTTCTGCCCTGCGGCGTTGAATGGATAGGGGTAGTACCCCGGCTTCTGGTAGTCGGCGCTCTTTAATCCGAAGGTGACGTCCGCGAACTGGTCAATCGTCAGATTCCTCTTGCTGTTCGCAATGTTCATCAAATCAACGGAGAAGTGCAGCGACTTCGATTCGCTGATTCGCCACGGATAATCCAAGTGCACGTCTACCGTGCCGGTAACCGGTCCGCGGCCGAGGTCCCCTCGACCGAAGATTGGCACCTCACCGGTGTTCACATACGGCTCTTGAGCGATTAACGTCGTAAACGGCAGACCCGATTGAATCTTGACGCCGGGGGTGACGATCAACCCTTTCAGGAAAGTCTTGTCGAAGGTATACGTGGGATAGACGTTCACGATGTGCAGACGATCCGCATTGAGGGGACCGGGAGCCAACTGGAAGCCAAGCTCTCCGAGCACGCCGGGAGTGAAATCGTAGAGAGAACTGATTCCTGGATCGTTCTGCCCGTTGTCATTCCGGAAGGCGCCTTCGAAATTGCCGCGAAGCCGCGCGATTCGCCAGTTGGAAATCAAGGACCAGTTGTGGCTGAGGGATTTATTCACTTCGATTTCGATGGCCTGATAGTTACGCGTCGCGTTCGGGTAGCCGTCGGGCGTGCCATCCGGCTGGCCCTCGCCGCCGAACAGCGCGTTGGGGTCAACCACGAAACTTCCGGCCGTGCAGGCGCCTGTAGTGCCAGCGGTACCGCAGGGAACCGACCAGGTGTTGGGCTCGTTGACCGACGGGTAGCAAATGCTGCCGAGGGCGGCTCCCAGCGACGTCGTGAGATTGGTAGCGCTATATGGAGTTGGGACGCCATTCGAATCCACGCATGCAGCCGGCAGGGCGCTGCCGGTGAATTTCACCGGATTCGGATTTACGGTCACGTCCGTTGTTTTCGAGGGGTTGCCGATAAAATATGCGCCGGCCTGCCCCGCGAGGGACTGCTCGATGGAAATGCCTGTGAAGTCTTCAATGATTCGCTTAACTCGGCGGTCGATGTAGCGCACCGAGGCGGTGATCCCTCCGCGGAATTCGTGCTCTGCGCCCACCACGAATTCGTCGTTATATTCCATCCTCGTTTTCGGCGCGAAGGGCGAGGACAAGCCAGACCCGGAGATAAGCAGCACCGTCGGATTCTTGGTGATTCCGCCGGTCGCGTTGTTGAGTACATTGGCGGGATCGAAAGTCACGGTGTTGAATTGATCCAGTGTCGCCAGATTGGACGGGCTTGCCGGGCCGCAAACTCCGCCGCTGCAGTTCGGTGAGACGGGAGCGTAATAGATGTTTTCCACTTCGTTCTCAACGTTCAGTTCGCGGATCGCCGCGTCCAGGGGCATGACCCAAGCATAGCGGCCAAAGTTCGCGTAGATCTTTGACTTACGATCGCCCTTGGGATCCACGCTGAAGCCGATTCGGGGATTCCACTGGTCACCGATCACTTGGGTCACGCCGCCGCCGGTGGACATGCGTTGCTGCTCCCACCGCACGCCCATGCTCAGCGTTGCATACTTGCTCATCTCCCAGTCATCGTTCACGTACGCAGCGTGATACTTGCTGGTGTTCACGCTGGTGAAGCCGCTGAATTGACCTCGCGTCTCCTGCAACACCACTTGCTGAGGAGTTCCGTCGATGTTCACATAGGGGCACCGCGTGCACGTTGTGCTTCCGGGCGTCGCTCCGGGAGCTGCCGACGAGGCAAGGATCAATTGCAGGGCGAACTCCTGGCTTTGCCCGGCCACGGCTGCTGCGCCGGTGCCGGTAAAGATCGGCTGGCCATCCACGTTGGTGGTCTGGATCGGTACTTTTCCTCCGCTATAGCCGAGGTTGTCGTCATAGGTTGGGAAGTTCCAGATGTAGCCGGCGGAGAAGGTGTGCTGCTGACCCAGAATCGTCACGGTCTTGTGAACGTCGACTTGGATTCCCTTGGAAACTGAGTCATAGGTCTCAACCGCACCGAATCCTTGCGCCCTGAACTGTCCTCGCTGGCCAGTACCGGTTTGCGTCAAATCGGCAATTTCGGGAATATTCAGCGGGTTTTCATCGAACTGATTCCAGTTCATCGTGAAAGCGCCGTCCAGGACGAAGCTCGAACCGAACGTGCCGTTATACCGAACGGCCAGATTTCGCGACCCAAAAGTCTGCGCTGAATTTGCCGAAGTGTTGTCAATGTTTAGCGTGGACCAAGGGGCCAGATTGCTGTGCGTCGGATCGCCGAAGACCGAGGCCTCAATCGAGTGATTTTGGTTCAGTTGCAAGGTGACCTTGCCGCTGTAATCCCAGATCGTGTCCTTGCGATCCACCAGGCCGTTGGTGGAGGTAAAAAGACCCGATCCAATGGCCGGCGCAACGTAATTGTCGTTCCAAGTGGGATTGAAGGCGCCAAAGAAAAACAGGTGATTCTTGAGGAATCCGAGGGGCACGTATCCGCCGAGTTCAAAGTCGCCTTCGTAGGCTTGCGGCGCCACAAAACTCCCCAGCTTGTTTACCGGGTTAAAATCTTGATTGTTCGCATAGGCTGCGCTCATTCCGCGCGACTGGAAATATCCTGCCACGACGCCGTGGAAGGCGTTGCCTCCGGATTTCGTCACCATATTGATGACGCCGCCAGTTGTATGGCCATATTGCGGGCCGAAGGCGGCGGTATTCACCTGCACTTCCTTCACAAAGGAAGCATTAATTCCAACGCCGATCCCGCCATAGGTTCGCTGGTACACGCCCAGCGCGCCGAATGCCGCGTCATTGAGCAGCACGCCGTCCGCGATGTAGGCGTTTTCCAGGCCCGAGCCTCCCGAGATCGCGGGATTCATGGTTCCGCTGCCCAGGCCCGAAGCCACGCCGGGGCTCACGTAGAACACGTTGGTGATGCTGCGTCCCAACGGGAGATTCTGATAAACGGTATCGGTAATGTCGGCGGTCACCGCAGTGCTCTGGCTCTCCACGGAGACGGCGGAGGCCACAACCTCGACCGTCTGCGTGACGGCGCCGAGCTCCAGAGCCACCTTAATTGTGCTGACCTTGTTGATCCCTACTTCGACCTTTTGGACGGTGGTGGCCTTGAAGCCGTCTTTCGATACTTTTACATCGTAGAATCCCGGAATTAGCCCAGGGAAACTGAACTCGCCCTGCTCGCTGGACGTCCTCTGCGCCGAGCCCGTCGGTCCCATAATGGTGACCGTGGCGCCCTGAATGATCGCCCCGGTAGGATCCGTTACCACCCCGCCCAGAGTTCCGCGGACGCTGGCCTGATCTTGTGCAAAGAGTGCACCGGAAACGAAACCTGACAAAAGCAAAAGGAAAACACACATACCAAATCGTTTCATAGTTAACCTTCCTTTGTTTGCCGAAGCTTCATGGCTAGGCGAGTGGTTGTGGCAACGTAGTCTGGTCTGTTCCTGGAGGAAAGCGAAAATTTTGAATGGGGCCAATCAGGCTTTTCAATGAGCGTCTGCGAGGAGGGTTTTACACCGATCGCGATTCGCCGAATCGCCCACGTGGACGACGACAGGGAAAAATAAATTCCCTGAGCCCTTGTCTGCAACGGACAAGACCCCATACCACTCCGCTTTCTTCGCCGCGTGCCACAGCTTCAAGGACAGCAACAATTTCGAGCGACGAACCCCCCGCGGTGTGCCACGACACGCGACCAAGGACCAAACTTGGGCGGATTCTAGTGTCGTGTTTTTAAAATGTCAATAACCAATACCCTGTAGGCGGGCTTCTCGGAGGGCCCGGGTCCCAAATCGGGAATGTATGCAAAATTGTGCATATTCCTCCGATTGCGCGCCAGGCAGGGGGTATTCCGACGGTTACTTCTTTAGTTGTGAACCGGTTGGTACTGCTTACGGTTTCGTCTTTGCCGCCATGCGCGACTTGCCCTTAGCCTCAAATTCCCCAGCCTTGGCGGTGTCACCGGCCTGGCGATAATATCCGGCGAGGGCGAGGTACAGCGGGCCATTGTCATCGCGCGTGACTAGCGCCGATTCCAGAAGGGAAATGGCGTCGCGCCTCCCGCCCGAGCGCCCGAAACTTTCCGCGATTCGCAAAATCGTGTCGGCGTCGGACTGCTCCGTGATTCCCACATCTTTGTACAGGCTCAGAATCGCGGCGTAGTCCTTGCGCGCGTAGTACGCGTCCACCAGGCGGGAACGGGAGATTTCGTCGGCATGATTCCGCTGCAGGGCGCGGCGAAACCAGGCTCGGGATTCATCTTGCTGGCCCAGGCTGAGAAGGCAGAGCGCCCGCTCGCGGTCCATCAGCCCGCTTGCGGCATCTTTTTCCAGCGCCGGATCGGTCAGATCCCAAACGTCCCGCGTGACGGGCTCGGGGGTGACGGAGAACGGAAGCGTCGTGAACGCGCTTTGTGGAGCGCCGGGCTGGTCGATGGATACGCTCAACATGTAATTGCCGGTCGGTGCGCCGGCAAGCGGCAGTTTTTTTCCGCTGACCATGGAACCCGACGGGTCGAACTGGTTCTTGGCGATCTCCTCGCTGACCTTGACGGCCGCTCCCGGTACCGCCGGGCGGCCGACTGCGTATTCCACGGTCATCTTCTGATCGCTGTAAGTCGCTGGGTCCTGCGGGCGGGCCCAGACCTGATAGGTCACCTGCATCGGCTCATCCTGAGCCAGGACCAAGGGGTTTGTGCCGAGGGGAACAAATTTAAGGCCGCCGAGTGTGAACGGGCTGTCTTCCGGTGTGCCTGGGTCGGCCTGTTTGACGGAGGCGAAGGGTAGTACGCCGGAGATGATCACGGCGGAACCGCTGATTTCAGGAACCACCACGTCCCGGGAGGCTTGCAGCGCCTTCTTGTGTTCCCAGTCGGTCAAAATAAATTCGAGATGGTACTTGCCGGGCGGCAGCGGCAGGGAGCCTTCGTATCCAATCCGGCTGTGCTTGATGTCGTCCAGTTGCTGCGGGTCAACCGGTTCGGTGATGCGCTTTTCGTCGGTAAAAATCAGCTGGTTGTTATGCGCCGCATCGAATACGCGAACCTGTGCTTCCAGATTAAAGGCGAATCGCCCGTCAGACCGCTGCGCGAGGGAGGCATCCGAAGCCTGCCGGAAGCGCATGGCGTAGTCGAGCCTGGTGAGCCCGCGGGAGTCGCGCAGCGGCAGGGTGGCTACGTCCAAATTCTGCCCGGGGATGAGCAGACGTGCGGTTACATTCTCCACCATGGCACGGCGGCGCTCGAGATCTTGTTTGGTGAAGGGATTATTCGCCAAGCCCTTGATCGTTGCCAGCATGGCGTCGGATTGCAGGCTGGGCCGGTCCGCGCCCGGGTCGAGTGGTTCGTTGGGAATGAGGCTCTGCGAGAGATGCGCCACTAGCGGGCCGACGGAATTTTGAATCGCCTGGATCGAGCCCTGCCGGTCATTGAGGTATTCCGTTCCGGTCACGAGTTTGTCGGGCCCGTCGACAAATGGGCTGTAGAAACGGAAGTCGCCAAATCCCTCATGCTTGTAAAACATGATGTAGAAAAACGGGGGCAACGAAGGGTGGTTGAACGAATAAAACCAGACTTCCAACGGAAACATATTGGCCGCGTTGTAATGCACTTCCTTCTGTTGCGGCGGGCCCAGGGTAATGTAGGCGCGGCCGCGATCGGTTCTCCATCCTTCTTCGTTGGACCCGGCGCCAAAATTCGCGTTGGCGTAGGCAATGCGCTTGTAAATGTCGTCCTTGTACGTGTTCTCGGCAGAGCCGGGATCGGGATTGCGAATTTCCCAGAACTTCTCGATGAACTGGTCGCGGGCGTCGTCGGAAGTCAGTTTGAGAAATGCGCTCTTTTCCTCGCTGGTAATAATGTAGGCGACGTCCCGGTCCAGCCATTCCTTATAGCTCTTCTCCAGCTTCTGCGGCTCCGCCTTTTTCTTCTGTTTTTGGGCTGCGGTCGGGGGAACGCGAACCAGGGCGAGGCTTAAACCCAGTACAATGATAAAAATGAATACGCGCGGGAAACGAATCGCTATGAAAGATCGATGGATTCGGCTCAGGTAGTATCCCATCTGGACTGCTCCAAACATGCTGATACTAGCAATGGATCCGGCGAATTACCATTCTTCTATTTTCCTGGCGCCCATGGCGCTAGCCCCCAAATCAGGCAAGTTTGGGCGTCCCTGTGGATAAGTAGGATAGAGGTTGGCCGCGCCGGGGTTGTTCGGGCGCACCTTGTAGGACAGGCTTCAGCCTGTCTGGTTTAGATTTGAGTATCACGCCAATCAAAACCAGACAGGCTGAAGCCTGTCCTACTTTTTCCCGAATGGATCCCACCCTCCGGGTCGCAGAGGGCTTGATTTTCCGCTCTCATCCAGAACATGAATTTTCTTCTGGCGGGTGATTTCACCGATCATCGTAATCGGCAAGCCTCCCAGCCGTTGGGGTAGGCGGGCGGCCAAGTTCCTCGGCACGGTGAAGAGCAGTTCGTAGTCCTCGCCGCCATTCAAGGCCAGATCTCGGGCGTCGAGCCCTCGCCCTCGCAAGCTTTTCGGAATTTGCACCACCGGAAGCCTTGCGCTCTGCACCACGGCTCCGACTCCGCTGGCTTCGCAAAGATGCCCGAGGTCGGTGGAGAGGCCATCGGAAGTATCGATCATAGAGGAGGCCAGACGGTGCGCCGCCAGCCATTTGCCTAGCGCCAGCCGCGGCTCCGGGTGGAACTGCTTCTTCAGTAGTTCGGTCCAGCGTTTTCTCCGCTGCAGCCTCCTCTGAATCAAGCGCAGCCCGAGCTCCGCTTCGCCCAGCGTGCCGCTCACGCAGAGCAAATCTCCCGGTCGCGCTCCGGACCTCAGGATTGCCCGTCCTCGTCTCGTTTCACCCATGACGGTCAGGCTGGCGATGAACGAGGGGTACTTGGTCGTATCGCCTCCCGCGAGGACTAAGCCGAAGCGTCGCGCCGCCCGCGCCATCCCGTCAAGGAATCCGTCCAGCCATCTCCCGGAAAGCGCGTTCGGAAATCCGACGGTCAAAAAAAAACATCGCGGCCGGGCGCCCATGGCCGCGATGTCACTCGTGGCCCGCGCCAGCGCTTTGTAGCCTACGGACTCGGCGGGATGAATCTTCCTAAGAAAATGCACATTTTCGAGAAACGCGTCTGTCGTGACTACCCAATCGACGCCGCTTCCGGGCCGCAGCACCGCTGCGTCATCGCCAATTCCTTCCCGCAGCCAAGGACCGTAGAACGGGAAGCGCCGGCGTACCCGTTCGATCAGCTTCTCTTCGCTGTCCATTGTCGAGACCATTGGTACAGTTGTCTCAAATCCTGATTCCGTGGTTCCATATTGGCATATTAGGGTATGGTTGCGGATTCACGTAAGGCTTTCGAGCATCCGGAAGAAGGAAATTAAGGATTGACTCTGCTCCAGTCTGAAACTAGACTCGGGTCGGGTATGGTTGTGCATTGAACGCTTCCGGTTCAGACGGCTTAGTTTTTTGGGTTGCTCAGGGGCAGAAGAGCACCCGCTCCCTCGAAAGTAATTCTGTTTTAGATTTTGAGTTCAGACGATGAAGCCTGAAGCCTATACAATTTTCGTTGCCTCCAGCCGCAACGGAAGCATGCGCAAGATTCGCTTGCCGGGGTACGTTCTGCACCTCGTGGCTATTCTGGCGGTCGTAGGCGGCGTGACGGTGATTGCCGCCGCTGGTTCCTACACCCGCATGTTGTGGAAAGTCGGCAACTACAACGCGCTTCGCCGCCAGCAGGACACCCTCAAGCACAATTACGAGAAGCTGCAGTCCAGCGTAAAAGACACCAATGACCGCATGAATTCGCTGCAGTCGCTGGCCACCGAAGTGGCCATGACCTACGGCTTCATGCGATTCCGCCAAAGCCCGTTCGGCGTGAACGAAACTTCCCAGACGTCGCCTGCCGGGTTTGAGCAAACCGTCGCGCAATTCAATTTTCTGGAGAGAAATATCGGAGCGGCCGCGCTTCCGTCGGACAAACTTCCGCTGCTGGCGTCCGCCGGTCTGGGGGACCTGACTTCCACCCCGACCTTGTGGCCGGTGATCGGACACTTGACGGGCAGCTTCGGCGAGCGCATGGATCCGTTCAGCGGTGAAGGCGCGTTTCACACCGGCGTCGATATTTCCTCGCAGTACGGAGATTCGGTGCGCGTCTCGGCCGACGGAATCGTAATTGAGGCGGACGAACGAGCGGGCTACGGGCGCCTGGTGGTTGTCGATCACGGATTTGGATTGACGACCTACTACGGACATCTCTCCAGCTTCCACGTAATCGCCGGCCAGCAAGTGCGCCGCGGCGATGCCATCGGCAACGTGGGCGTCAGCGGGCGCTCCACCGGCCCGCACGTGCACTACGAAGTTCGCATCAATGGCGCGCCGGTCAACCCGATGCGCTACCTGCGCCAGGCGACTGTAGCGGCGTCCACCGCCACCGCGGACTAATCCCTCCGTTCCTCGCTTCTTCCGTCGCGAAAGTTTTGAGTCAATGTAGCGCCCGCCTTCAGGCGGGCATCCGCTCCAATGGAAAGCGGAAGGCGGGCTCTATGAAGGACAGCAGAATTTGTTTTTTCTATTTTCTAAAGGATCTCTGAAGCTTGTGCGCTTTCGGTCTATTGAGGTTTATTCTTTTCGCTAAGCTTAAAAACATCCGGAGTCAACTCCAGCAAAATCCGTACCCGCTCGGCCGACTGCGTAATTTCGATGCCGGAGAGCAGGTTCTCGAGCTGCGCCACCGACGCCGCATTCATTGACTGCGACGCCTTGGGACTTTCCAGGCCCGCGCGGCCGAACATTCGCAGCACGTCCAGCGTGGATTTCAGTTGCACGGCGCTGGAGGCGGTGTCGCATTCGCCCTCAAGCGAAACGCGCAGGTTGTCCCCCTCGGGCCGCGCCGCCAGCGTCACCCAATGCACCGATCGCGCCAGGCTCAACAGTTGCGCGGATGCCGGATTCTGAGAAGCAGCGCCGGGCTTGTCGGGAATCGGTGGAACCTGCGTGATCATAAATGCAGCGGCGCCATCAAGGCGCGCGGCGCGCTCGCGGGCGGGATCGGCTGCTGAACGGTCGGGATTTCCAGCGTACAAGGGAGCGATGCTCGGCCCGGCCACAATGGCAATTCGATGAGGATCCAGGAAGGTGATCGAACCCCAGTTCCCCGCCGGCGTGGACGGGAAGAGCAGAACTTCGCGCCCTTGCTGTTGCTCGATCTTTCCCTTTTCCTCGGCGTAGGAGCGAATTTTGGCGCGGTCAAAGCGGCCCTCCGCGATCACCACATTTTTCTGTTGTGCCGCGGTCGAAGCCGTAGGCCAGGACGCCACCACCACGCGGTCCAGATCTTTCTCAAAATCAAATCCGGTGGTGCGCATAAACTCCGCGTAGTCCCGATTGGGGATGGCGATGGGACCCTTGTCCGGGCGGTGTTGGTAGAAAGACGATGCGCGGATCGCGGCCAGATCCAAGTAAATGATGGTCGGTGCTCCTGAGGGCAGCGCAGAAAGCAGTTCCGGCGCGAACGATGCATGCTCGTTCGAGGTGCGACGTATGCCGCCGTAAACTAATAACGACGTCGCGACGGCTGCCGTCGCCACCGCTGCGGCGATGATAAAACCTCTTCGCGATCGCACCATGCATTCCTCCCGATTTACTAATTCTCTCATCGTTCACTCCGCACATGCCACCCTCATCCGGGGACATCTGTTCCAGATTTGCCGGGTGGTGGGCTCGGACGCGCTGCCTCAAAGATTTGATTTCTCGAGGAAGACCCTCTAGGTGTACAATGGTTTTTCCAGCACGGGAGTGAGGATCGTACGGGGGCGGGCTCCAATGGGAGCCTAACGTCCGGTTGTCGAGGTTTGCACAGGTCTTCCACAGGCTGACCTTGCAATTTGAGTTCCCTTTTGTTATATTTCCTCGGTTTGCGCCGTGCTGGCGTAGCTCAGTTGGTAGAGCATCTGATTTGTAATCAGAGGGTCGGGGGTTCAAATCCCTCCGCCAGCTCTGCCAAAATTTTTCGAGTCAGGGGAAAATCCCAATTGATTTGCGGGAGGCAGGTTCCTGCATCGCGAAGCAAGTGTGGAAGTGTCTTTGTGTCTCTACCAACTTCGCGCATGCCTAGCGGCCTTCTGCGTTTAAATTCCTCCCGTGCGGACGGGTGGGTGAGTGGCTAAAACCAGCAGACTGTAAATCTGCCGCTCCTTGCGGGCTACGGAGGTTCGAATCCTCCCCCGTCCACCATCTTGTTCGCATCGCTCGCAGCCTTTGCTCGCGGCGAGCCGCTGGAGAAGCCCTGAAACGCGAACCGGATGTGATCGCGATTTTTTTTCGGGGACCGCGCAGCGTGACGTCTCCCAAGCGCCTGGAAGCACCGGCGGTTCGGAGTGTGCCGGAAAATTTTGGAAGCCGGACGGCGCGGTGAAATCCGGCGAGCAACGACTGATTTTATTGCGCCACGTATTGCGCGCTGCATGCGGCAAACAGAACTCGCCTGGGTAGCTCAGATGGTAGAGCGCGTCCTTGGTAAGGACGAGGTCACCGGTTCAATCCCGGTCCCAGGCTCCAGAAGTCGGGGCTGCGGGTTTGGCTTTCGCGCGGAAAGTTCGCGAGGAATCGGGAAGCCCGCGAGAGGTTTGTTTCGGGCAGGCAGGGCGGGGGTAACTCAACGGTAGAGTCTCGCTCTTCCAAGGCGATGGTTGCCGGTTCAAATCCGGTCCCCCGCTCCATAGATTCGGTTTTGGTGGCACTTCTCGATCTGACGAGGAATTGAAGCGATGGCGAAGGAAAAATTCGAGCGAACCAAGCCGCACCTGAATATCGGAACGATCGGTCACATCGATCACGGCAAGACCACGCTGACGGCGGCGATCACCAAGGTGTTGTCCAAGCACAACCCCAAGGTGTCGTTCCG
>DATGJQ010000073.1:0-12179 GCA_035295105.1 Candidatus Acidiferrales bacterium
GCCTCGGTCCCCGAACTCACGAAACGAACTTTCTCGCAGGAAGGCAAAGCCTTGCGGATGCGCGCTGCCAGATCCACTTCCAGTTCGGTCGGCATGCCGTAACTCGTGCCGCGCTTGGCCTGTTCGGTGAGCGCGTGCACCACTTGCGGCTGAGCGTGTCCAAGAATCAGCGCGCCCCACGAGCCAACGTAGTCGATGTATTCGTTTCCGTCCGCGTCCCACAAGCGCGCGCCCGCCGCCCGCTCCACGACGATCGGCTCGCCGCCCACCGCGCGAAATGCTCGCACGGGGCTGTTTACGCCGCCAACCAGCACGTCCATGGCGCGACGGAAGATTTCCTCGGAACGAGGCCGCTGCATTTTGACCGGTTTGGGTGAGCTCATCGTCTGTTTTTGTATTCGTGGTATTTGCGGAGAAAACTTTTCGCGTCACCCGTTCTTCAGCCAGCGCGCTGCGTCCTTCGCGTGATAGGTAAGCACGATGCTGGCTCCCGCGCGATGAATGGCCGTCAGGATCTCCAGCGCGATGCGCTTTTCCTCGATCCAGCCGTTGGCGGCCGCCGCTTTGACCATCGCGAATTCGCCGCTTACGTTGTACGCGCCCACCGGGATGCTGAAGGTTTCGCGCACGCGCTGAATGATGTCGAGGTACGCGAGCGCAGGCTTGACCATCACCATGTCGGCGCCTTCCGCCAGGTCCAGTTCCACTTCGCGCAGCGCTTCGCGGGCGTTGGCCGGATCCATCTGGTAGCCGCGGCGGTCTCCGAATTGCGGCGCGGATTCGGCGGCCTCACGAAACGGGCCGTAAAATCCGGAACAATATTTCGCGGCGTAGCTCATGATGGCCACGTCCTGAAAACCTGCGCCGTCGAGGGCCTTGCGAATCGCGCCAACGCGGCCGTCCATCATATCCGAAGGCGCGATGATATCGGCTCCTGCGCGGGCGTGTGACAGCGATTCCCTGGCCAGCAACTCCAGCGTCGGGTCGTTTTTCACTTCACCGTTTTCGACGATGCCGCAATGCCCGTGGTCGGTGTACTCGCACAGGCAAACGTCGGTCATCACCAGCAGGTTGAGATTCGCTTTGCGCACCGCTTCGATGGCGCGCTGCACCACGCCGTCCGCGGCGTAGGCTTCCGTTCCGAGGGCATCTTTTTTGTCGGGAATGCCGAACAAGATGATGCCGGGAATTCCCAGTTGCTCGACGTCGCGGCACTCTTCCAGGAACGTGTCGACCGACTGCTGCGCGACTCCCGGCATCGAGGCGATGGGGTTGCGAACATTTGTGCCGGGGCACACGAACATGGGATAGATGAAGCCCTGCGACGACAGGCGTGTTTCGCGCGCCAAGGAGCGAATCGCTTCGCTTCTCCGCAACCGCCGCGGCCGGGTAACCGGGAAACTCATGCCGTCTTCTCCTTGGAACCTGCGCGAGATGAAAAATATTTTTCAATCGCCGTCGCCATCGAGTCCACCGTGGTCAGGGGCGCTTCGATGGCCACCGGCAATCCGGCGCTGCGCAAAGCAGCGGCGGTAACGGGTCCAACCGCGACGAGCGCGGCGTTCGCTCCCAGCCGCGACAGCGCTTCCTCGCCAAGTTCCGCGCGCATGTTTTCAATCGCCGACGGGCTGAAAAACGAAATCACGTCGACCTGAGCCTCGCGAATCGCGTGCATCACCTGGGGTTCGATGGCCCCAAGCCCTCCCGTATGGTACGCCACCACTTCGGTGACGTTCGCTCCCACGCTCCGCAGCGCGTCGGGCAGATCGCGCCGCGCGCGCGTGCTGCGCGGCAGCAGAATATTTTTTCCGCCGAGCGCGGCGGAAAGTTCGCGGGCCAGCGCCACTCCCAGAAACTCCTGCGCCACGTGATCGACCGAAAATCCCTCGGAGGCCACCGCGCTGGCCGTTGCCGGACCGACGGCGGCGCACTGGTAGGGAGCGTCCTGGCTGGGCTCCACGCCTAGCTTGCGGCAGCGCGCCGCGAAAAAACGGACAGCATTCGCGCTGGTGAATAGAATCCAATCAAAAGTGTCGAGAGCGCGGATCGCTCGATCCAGGCCGGAGGTATCGGCGGGCTCGGAAAAAGTCACCGCCGGAAACAGCAGCACCGTGGCGCCCATGGCTTCGAGCCGCGACTTCAGGCCGCGCGCCTGCTCGACGGCGCGAGTCACCACAATGCGTTTTCCCTGCAGCGTGCCCGGCATGTTCATGCTCGCGTCCTGCGGCTTTCGATTTCCAGCAAAGCTGCTGCGCCGCCGGCGAGTAATTTCTCGCCGATTCGTTTCCCCAGCGCCTCGGGCGCTTGCGGCGATCCGGAATCTTTTTCCCACAAACGTTGCGTGCCATCGGGAGACAGCACCGCAACGTCGAGCACCAGTTCCCCGCCTTCGAGACGCCCCCACGCGCCAATGGGCACCTGGCAGCCGCCCCCGAGAGCCGCGAGCGCGGCGCGTTCGGCGGCCACCGCGCTGCGAGTCTCGGTGTCGTCCAACGTCGCGAGCGCCTGCAGAGTCGCAGAATCGTTCCCGCGCGCTTCGATTCCGATCGCGCCCTGGCCGGCAGCCGGCAGGCTTACTTGCGGCGGGAGCACCTCGCTGATATTCGCGCTCAAGGCGAGCCGGTCGAGACCCGCCTTGGCCAGCACAATGGCGTCGTAATCTCCGCGCCTAAGCTTTTCGATGCGCGTGTCCACATTTCCGCGCAGTTCGAGCAAGCGAAGATCGCGCCGCGCGTGCAGCAGTTGCGATTGCCGCCGCAGGCTGCTCGTCCCCACGCGCGCCCCCTCCGGCAACGACGCAAGCTTCGCGCCGCTCTGGGAAAGCAGCGCGTCGCGCACATCCTCGCGTTTGCCAATCGCCGCGATGGCCAGGCCTTCGGGCATTTCCGTCGGCACGTCCTTCATGCTGTGAACGGCCAGGTCGATGCGTTCCTCAAGCAGCGCGTCTTCCAGCTCCTTGATGAAGACTCCCTTGGTGCCCATTGCGCTGAAACTCACGTTTTGAAATTTATCGCCGGAGGTTTTGACGATAATGATTTCCGGCTCGGCTTGTGTCGTTTCGAGCAGTGCTCGCGCGACGCTGCGCGCCTGCCACAGTGCCAGCGCGCTGCCCCGGGTGCCGATTCGCAGCGCCTTCAAGGCTTCTCCCGGTCCAGGCGGAACATATCCCGAATGGCTTCAAAATTTTGCAGCTTGCGGCGCAATTCCGGAATGCCGCGCATGCGTTCGGCGGGCGTCAGGACCACGCGATCGAGAAGTTCCTGCAGCATGGCGCCCACCTGCGCGCGGTCGGCTTCGGAAAGATTGGGCATGGTCGCAAGCCGCTCCTGAACGAAGGCTTCCCGTTCGGCGGCCAGTTTCTGGCGAAGATCTCCGAGCACCGCGCCGGCGGCGACTCCGGCCTGCCAGTGCAGGAATTTTTCAACCTGCTCGTCGATGATCGCCTCGGCGCGCGGAATTTCGGCGACGCGAGCCTTTTTGTTTTGCTCGACGATTTCGGTGAGGTCGTCGATGTTGTAGAGGTAGGTGTTGTAAACGTCGGCGACATCCGCGGCGACATTGCGCGGAACGCCGAGATCGATCAGCAGCAGCGCGCGATTTCCGCGGGCCGCCATGGCGCGCTCGATGAGAGAGCGTGTCAGGATCGGTTCGCTGGCGGATACGGAAGTTACAATCAGGTCCGGCCAATCGAGCGCCTGGCCCAGTTTGTCCCAGGGAACCACTTCCCCGCCGAAACGCGCCGCGAGATCGACGGCATGCTCGGGCGTGCGGTTCAGAACGCGCAATTGCTTGATGCCGCGATCGCACAGGTGCCTTACCACCTGCTCACTGGTCGCGCCCGCGCCGACGATCAGCGCGCGGTGATTGTTCAGCTTGCCGAAAATACGTTCGGCAAGTTTCACGCCGGAAAACGCCACGGAAACCGGGCGGGTGCCGAGTTCCGTTTCGTTGCGCACGCGCTTGCCAACCTCGAGGGCGGCCTGGAACATGCGGTTGAGCACCGGCCCGGTTTCGCCGCGATCGAGCGCAATCTGATACGCGTCGCGCACTTGTCCCAGGATCTCCGCTTCGCCGAGCAGCATGGAATCCAGGCCGGCCGAAACGCGGAAGAGATGGCGCACGGCGTTGCTGTCGCGATGGCGATAGAGCGAGCCGTCGAGTTCGCTGAGCGAAAGCTGGTGGAAGGAGGCGACGAAGAGTTCCACGGCGCCGGCGCTGTCCGTGGCGCTTTCGCGCGGAACTCCGTAAAGCTCGCTGCGATTGCATGTCGAGAGGACCAGCGATTCCTCAAGAATGCCGCGCGAACGCAGCTGTTCCGCGGCTTCCCGCGCCTGCTCGGGAGTGAACGCCACGCGCTCGCGCACTTCGACCGAAGCGGTGCGATGATTTAGTCCGATGAGAACAATTTCCATTTACGCGATGCTCAGCCAGCTTCCCTGATTCCCGATTTCCACGTGCGAGCCGTCAACCGCGACGCTTCAAAAGTACCGGTGAAAATGGGAAAGATAACGATTCACGATACTGTAGCTAAAAATTACAAACATGAAATTGAATATGCATAGCGCCGACGCGCGCGCCCCGCGCCATGCCGCCGTCTGCGACAGCACCGTGTATCCGACATAAAATAATAGGATCAATACGGTGACGATTACCTTGGGATCTCCATCCCAGTACTGCCCTTCCAGGCGATGGGCCCAGATCAATCCCGCCGTCATGCCCGCGGCCAGCGACACACAGCCGATCAGTACGCTGCTGCGCGCCATGCGCTCCAGAACGTCCAGCGCCGGAAACCGCCAACCCACAACGCCCAGCTTGCGATTGCGCAGCCGCCAGTTCTGGATGAGAAAAATTACGCTCAGAACGAAGGAAATCGCGAACGCCGAATAGGCCAGAATGTTCAGCGTCACGTGAAAGGCGAACAGCGGCCCCTGCGCCGGCGGCGCCTTGACCGGACGGGCTTCCGGTAGGTGCGCCAGCAAAAACACCCCGAGCACGATCGGCAACACGAACGGTCCGACCGCGCGACGGCGATGGATGGCCTCCAGGCAGAGATACGTGGCCGCCAGCAGCCACGCAAATAGCGACAGCGAGCCGAACAGATCGTCATACGGCACGGCATGGATCAATCGCGACCGCGCCAGGAGAGCTAGGTAGTGCAATCCGAGTCCCACCACCAGGCAGGACGTCGCGCCGATGCCGGCGGCACGCGACGGCTCGCGCAAATTCCAGATATAGAGCGCGAGACTGGCCGCGTAAAAAAGAAGCGTCAGAAGTACGTAGGGACTGGTCATTTTTCCAGATGTTTCTACATGCGCACGCGAGGAAGCTGGCCCTCTGACCTCGCTCCGCAAACAATGATTGTCTCAACATTATAGCCAATTCCCAAGGGTGAAAGCACGAATCCGCCACCGACCACGGGGCCAGGGTTCGCATGTGATTGAGCGTGGCACAAAACCGTTGTGCCGCGAACGGGCTCAGCGTAGGATGCGGCAGAAAGCGCCGGGCACGTTTCGAGCGGCGCGCGTGATGGCCAAGGATTCTTGAATCCAAGGAGAAATCTGATGTTCGATATGCGATTTTTTGTGCGCGGAGCCGCCGCCACGGCTCTGGCGATGATCGTTGGATTTGGCGCGTTGCCCTCCGCCGCCGACATTCTCGATGATTGGTCCACAGCAAAAACGCCGGCACCCGTGGAAGTCAAACCGGTGACCGTCGACACCTCCACGACGGCTCTGCTCATCCTGGACATGATGAAGACGAATTGCGGCGCGCGCCCGCGCTGCGTGGCCACGGTGCCCACCGTCAAGCGCCTGCATGACTCCGCGCGCAAGGCCGGAATGCTGGTCTGGTACAGCTTCGTGGGCAGCGACGGCAAGGCCACGACGGCGGATCAAATCGATCCGGCATTTACGGCGAAGGACGGCGAATGGGCGCGGCAAAATGGGCCGGACAAATTCATCGGCTCCAACCTCGAAGACAAGCTGAAAGCGCGAGGGATCAAGACGGTGATCGTCTGCGGAACTTCGTTTCAGGGAGTCGGCATTGGAACCGGCGGAGGCGCGACGCAGCGCGGCTACAAAGTGATTATTCCGATCGACTGCCTGTCTTCGGAAGACGCCTACGAGGAACAATATTCCGCGTTCCATTTGGCCAAGGGCGGCCCCGTCGGCGTCACGAGCCAGGTGACGCTGACCCGCAGTTCGATAATGAAGTTCTAATTTTTTATGTAGCGCCCGCCTTCAGGCGGGCATCCGTTCGCACCACAGTGCCCACCTGCACGATGCCCACCTGAAGGCGGGGCTACCAGCCCGCGTTAGCATCGCGAAACAAATTAGAGAAATCTTTGTGTATCCGCGACCGCAGTTGAGTAAAATCCCTGTTGCCCACCCCGTTGTCCGTATTGACGGCACAGCTCCTGCTCTGTAGTTCGCTGCGTCTCTTGCCGTTCGCCCAGTCCAGACTGCTCTAGCTAGCGGTGTCGAATCATTGGATCGAGAGGAATAGCCCATGGTGTCCGGAAAGACGGCGCGGCAATCTCGCGTCCCGTTGCTGTCCTGTGTTTTGGCGTCACTGAGCTGCATTCTTGCTGTCGTTCTTCCAGCGTTCGGAAAGCCCGATAACGCGTTTGATTTAACCGGGCCAAAAATTGAAGTGGAGGTCACCCGCGCCGGCAAGAAGCTGGGTATCGCCGACGTGCCCAATCTCCTGGCGGGCGACCGCCTGTGGATTCATGTCGACATGCCCGACGATCAATCGGTGCACTATCTGCTGGTGGTGGCATTTTTGCGCGGCACCACCAACCCGCCGCCCGAAAATTGGTTCACGCGAGCGGAAACCTGGAACAAGCAGGTGATCGCCGAAGGCATCACTGTAACAGTTCCGGCGGATGCGCAGCAGGCGGCATTATTTCTGGCGCCCGAAACGGGCGGCGATTTCAGCAGCCTGCGCTCCGCGGTGCGCAGCAAGCCGGGAATTTTTGTGCGAGCGGTGCAGGACTTGAACCAAGCCAGCCTCGATCGCACCCGCTCGGACCGCTACCTGGAGGAAATAAAAAAGAGCGCCGCGCTCGATCCCAAGGCGCTGCACGATCGGTCCGTGCTGCTTGCGCGGACGCTGCGCATCAAGCTGGATGAACAGTGTTTTGACAAGCCGGCGGAAGAGCAATCCACCTGCTTGACGCAAAATTCCGATCAATTAGTGCTAGACGATGGGCACACGCAGACCATGGTTGCCGCGTTAACCTCGGGACCGGCTTCAGATTTGATGGGAGCTTTGAGCACGACCCCCATGGCCGGCGGCGGATTCTACAGCGCCTACGTCGGCGCCGTGGTGGATATGGCGCGAATTTTGGGAAGCCTGCACACCGCCAACTACCAATATATTCCCGCGCTGGAGCTGCCCAAAGGATCGCAGCTGAATCTGCGCCTCAACAATCCGCCGTCCTTTCGCAATCCCAAGTCGGTTCTGGTCGTGAGTTTGCCCGCGGTCGAAGCGGCGCAACTGCCTCCGCTGCGCGCCGTGCATCCGGATGAAATTTTGTGTCTGCAAAAATCGCCGCTGGTACTTCCCGTCGACGGCGCTCCGCTGGTGTACTCCACGCAGATCGCCCACGATTTTGTGCTGCGAATCACAGCAAAGGGCGGAAACGTGATCAACCTGCCGGCCACGGCGGACGCCGAGAAGGGCGGCTTTGTGATCGACACGCACGCGCTGCAGAACGCCGGCCTGGATTCCGACGTCGCGGCCACACTACACGGAAACTGGGGATTCGATTCGTTCGAGGGGCCTGCGTTTCATTTGCGTAATGCCCACGCGACAGCCTGGAGCGTCAAGCCCGAGGAGCACGGCGCGCTGATTCTCGGCCGCGCCGACACGATTCACCTTCACTCCGACTGCGCGATGTGCGTGGACGACGTCAAAGTGCAGGACGACCAGCACAAGGAAATCAAAACGACCTGGAAAGCCAGCAAGCCCGACGAGCTGGAGATTCAGATTCCACTGAAGGATGAAACCTCGCATTCGCTGAAATTCGCAGTGAAACAATTTGGCGCCACCGCGCCTGACGAACTCGATTTACCGACCTACGCTGAGGCCGCCCAACTCGACCGCTTCAAAATCAATGCCGGCGACCGGCAGGGCGTATTAACTGGCACGCGCCTCGATGAAGTGAATAGTTTTGAGCTGAAAGGCATTCGCTTCGTGCCGACGAAATTGTCACGCGCCGACAAGAAAGACGAACTGCAACTGGCCGTGGCGACCGCTGCGCCCGGTGCGACTCTGCAGACGAATGAACAACTGGTGGCGCACGTCGACCTGAAGGACGGGCGGGTGCTGGATTTGCAAACGACCGTCGATACTCCGCGCCCGAAAGTCGAATTACTAAGCAAGAGCGTCCAGCCGGGCGCGAACCGCTCTCCTGTTCAGCTGAAGGGGCAGGACGAACTGCCGCAAGACGGACGCCTGTCGTTCTTTCTGAAAACGGACGTGCCGGAAAGTTTTCCGCGCACGGAGAAAATCGAAGTTTCCAGCCAGGACGATTCCTTCCACGTCCTGCTGAGTGTGAACGACGGAAATCTGATTTTGCAAAACTCGCAAACGCTGCTGGCGGTTCTCGATCCGCTGAAGAGTTTTGGGCCGTCAGCCTTCGGGCCGCTGCGTTTCCGGCCGGTGCAAGGCGACGGCGAAAACGGAGACTGGCAGCCGCTGGTCACGCTGGTGAGAATTCCCACACTCACGGAAATCCGCTGCCCGGGCAGTCCGGATAAGCAATGCCGGCTGATCGGATCGAATCTCTTTCTGATCGACTCGGTGGCCTCCGATTCGGAATTCACCCATTCGATTTCCGTGCCGGTCGGTTATGCGGATTCCACGCTGAGCGTGCCGCGGCCGAACGGAACGCTGCTCTACATCAAGTTGCGCGATGATCCTGCCACAGTGAATCCGATGGTCCTGCGCGTATTACCGGACGACGAATAGGCGGGCGGTATCGGCAACCGGAGTAGTGAGTCCGAATAGGCCAACGCACCGTGCACGATTGGGTGCATGCGCTGGCCCGCGGGCCCGACCTGGGTTACCGTACGGTTATGCCCTCCCCGCAAGATGAAATTGAGGCGCTGAAATCGCAGGTCGCGTCTCTTACTGCGCGCGTTTATCAGCTTGAGACGCAAAGAGTCGCGGCGCCGAACCGAATTCCGGCGGTGGAGCCGCATCCATTTGCGCCCACCGTGCCCGGTCAGGAAGGGCAATCCGCACCCAGCCCAACTGCGCCGCCCTCGGTTTCCGTACCGCTCCCACATCCTCTTCCGCATGCCCCTGCGACGCATAGTCTGCGCGCTGCCGCAAGAGCGACGCGCGACGACACCGATCTCGAAAAGAAAATCGGCCAGTACTGGCTGAACCGTATCGGCATCGTCGCCATGCTGGTGGGCGTTTCTTATTTTCTTAAATTTGCGTTTGACAATAACTGGGTGGGACCCGGCGGGCGAATCGCCATCGGGCTGCTGGTGGGAATCGGGATTGTGGTGTGGAGCGAGCAGTTTCGCGCGCGAGGCTACGCCGCGTTTTCCTACTCACTGAAAGCTGTCGGTATTGGCACGCTCTACCTTTCCTTGTGGGGAGCATTTCAGATCTATCACCTGATCCCCGCTGCGGTGGCCTTCGTGGCGATGGCTGCGGTCACTGCGGCGACCATCGTTCTGGCGCTGAGTCAGGATGCCGAATTGCTGGCCAGCTTCGCACTGGTCGGCGGCTTCTCTTCTCCAGTGCTGCTTTCCACCGGCGAAAATCATGAAGCGGTTCTGTTCGCATACGTCGCGCTGCTGGATCTGGCGATACTTGCATTGGCAATTTTCAAGCCGTGGCGGCGGCTGCTCTGGGGGAGTTTCGCCGGCACGATTATTTTGTACGCGGGCTGGTACTCGCAATATTACTCGCTCGACCAGCGAGGGCTGACCGTCGCTTTTGCGGCGCTCTTTGCCGCGATCTTTGCGGTGATTCCGCTGGCGGCCAGCTCCGCGCCATCCGCGCGGCAATCCGGCCGCTCGACGACGCTGACTTTGCTTCCCCTCTTCAACGCGTGCGCCTTTTTTCTGGCGCTGTACGCGATGTACGAGCGAGAGCAAGCGACGCTGACCTGGTACGCGCTGGCTCTGGCCGCGGCCTACCTCGGCCTGGGCGCCGTCATCAAAAATCGCGCCAGCGTCGAGGACGCCGCTTTTATCAACCTGCTGCACGTGGCCATCGCCGTCGCGTTTATCACTATTGCCATTCCGCTCAAGCTGGACGCGCAATGGATCACCATCGGCTGGCTGGTCGAAGCGGGAGTGCTGCTGTGGCTGAGCGTCGCGGCCCGCGCCGATTTTCTGCGCTATTTTGCGACTGTTGCGCTGGTGCTCGGTATCGCTCGCTTGCTTTTCTACGACCAGATTCGCGCGGACACGCTGGTATTCAACATGCGTTTTGCGACTTACGCGGTGGCAGTCGGGATTCTCGCGGGAATCGCCATCCTCGGCAAACGGCACGCCGCGCCGGCGGAAGCCATCTTCCTGGAAATTGCGGTGGTTGGCGCCAACCTGCTGGCGCTTTTCGCGCTGACTCTCGAAGCCTCCGACTACTTTGACCGGCAGGTGTACGCGGCTCACGATCTCGTCGGAACGTATTCTCAATTGAAGGTGGCCCGCGATTTCAGCTACTCCGCGATCTGGCTGCTGTATGGCGTAGGGTTGATGGTGGCGGGATTTCGCAAGCGCTCGGCATTCGTGCGCTGGCAGTCGCTGATCCTGATCGCCTTCACGATTTGCAAGGTGTTCCTCTACGACGTATCCGAACTCGGCGGCAGCTACCGGATCGTGAGCTTTATCGCTCTGGGCGCCGTGCTGCTGGGCATTTCCTTCATATACCAGCGTGACTGGCTGGGACTTTCTCCGCACCCGCCGAAAGAAACGGATCCGGGCGCCTCATGATGCGGATTACCTGGGGTTTGCTTCTCGCCATTGTCTCCACGACTCCCGCGATTCCCTATTTCAAGTATCAGCGGCCTGTCACTGTTCCGACGGGAAACGGCCAGCACTATGCCGTGGTGGATGAGGCCGTGTGGCAGCATGCGCTTCCGAGCCTCGCTGACTTGCGTGTGTATTCAGCGGGCAAAGAGATTCCCTACACCGTCAGAACGATGCGCGGCAGCCGGGAGACTGAGCAAAGAATGGTTCGGGTACTGCAGCCGGCTTCGCTGGGCGGCAAAACGCAGTTTCTTATGGATATGGAAGGCGTGCCGGAGTACGACCGCGTCGCTTTGACGCTCGGAACCAAGAACTACGTGGCGCACGCGCGCGTCGAAGGCCAGGACGATTCCCACGGAAAAGAATGGGCCAACCTGGGGACCACCACCATTTTCGATCTCTCCGCCGAGCGCCTGGGCCATAACAGCACGTTGCAGATTCCCGAGAGCACGTACAAATTTCTCCGCGTCACCATAGACAGCAACGTCAAGCCGTCCGACATTCAGAGCGCCGCCGCCGGAATCGAGCGCGCGCAAGCCGCAACGTGGCGGGATCTGGCGAGCGAACCAACACAATCGCAGGAAGGCAAGGACACCGTTCTGACGTTTGCGGTTCCGCAAAATGTGCCCATTGAGCGACTGGCACTGGCGATCGATCCCGCGCAGGGTAATTTCCAGCGCGCCATTGAAATCCAGATCGAAAAAGGATCGACTTCCGCTCTCGGCGAGATCAGCCGCATTCATATGCAGCGAGGCGGCGGAAGAATCGATGTCGAGCAGACTTCGGTTTCCCTGAACACGCCAAGCCACGGGAAATTGCGAGCGGTGATCCACAACGGCGATGACGCCCCGCTGCGAATCTCCAGCGCTCGCCTGCAGCAGTATGAGCGGCGCATCTACTTCGATGGCGACGCTGGAACTTCCCAACAGCTGTATTACGGAGACTCGAAACTGAATTCTCCCGAGTACGACTACGCGAAGCTGTTTCAGGCTGATGCCAACGCCGGAAAGCTGGAGTTGGGCGCCGAAGCCACAAACTCAGCTTATAGCGGGCGTGCGGACGATCGCCCCTGGTCGGAGCAGCACCCAGCCGTGCTCTGGGGAGCGATCCTCGCGGCGGTGGCGATCCTCGGCGGCATCGCAGTGCGGTCGCTTAAAACCGCTCAGCCGTAGGGCAAAGCGC
>DATGJQ010000074.1:0-40832 GCA_035295105.1 Candidatus Acidiferrales bacterium
GACGTCCGGAAACTCTTCCTTAATCGCGTCCACGCCGCCCTCGGGCGACGCGTTGTCCACCACGATGATCTCGAAATCGATCCCGTGGGTGTATTCATACACACTGGCGATACACTCGCGCAGATAATTCAGCGAGTTCCAGTTCACGTAGATGATGGACAGATCCATAGTTCGTTCAATCCTCACGTCTTGATACCGGATTTCTGAAAGTCGTTGCGCAACAACGTGAAATCCCGAGCACTGCTACGATCGCCGCGGCTTGAATTCGCCCCCTGGCCCACCCATCAGATTCTTTCGCGATGGGGAACTCAGCCAGGGGTGAACGGGAGTCTTCTCCACGACGACTTCCGGCGTCACGACCGCTTCCGATTCGGGCTGTTTCTCCTTGCTCGTTGCCAGGTACGGCAGAGTAGCAGCCTCGATCATCACCAGCAGCGCGCACCAGGACATACGCGACTGGTCAAAATAGCTGATCCCGAAAAACCCGATGACGTGGGCAAACAGCGCGCAGCCCAGCAGCCAGAACGACCATTCCTTCTTGCCTTCTCCTTCGACCGCCTTGCGCGCTTTCCCCAGCCTGCCGAAGCACAGGCCGATGATGACTAGGAAGCAGATAAATGAGGCCAGCCCGCCACTCTCACCCTCCGCCACGTACTGGTTGGAGGTGTCCCACATATCCCATCCCCAGGTTCCTGCGGCGTTGGTTCCGTACAGCCACCAGTCGCTGAAGTGCTTGATGAACAGGTCGACGAGATAGGCGCGGTGATCGGTGGAAGACGAGCCAAACACCGAGATGTGGCTGATCAGAAACCACACCGGGGCCTGCATCACGGTGTTCAAGGCAACCACCGCGATCAGAACTCCCCAGCGAATCATGCGCATGTGTTCGCGAAACGGCCAGAAAAACACTGCGCCAACGCCCGCCGCATAGGCCAGGAACGGCGTGCTGGACGAAGCGCAAACCGCCATGGTCGTCGCGGAGAGCACGCCAACCACGGCCACTACCTTGGATTTGCCGCTGTTCCAGTACCAGAAAAACAGAGGCACCAGCGTCGCGCCAAACGTTCCGGCCAGCAGCGGGTGGGAGAAAGTAGCCTGCGCGCGAACCAGGCCGTCGCGCAGTTCCGGCACAATCTTCATCGCCCCGAGATAGCCGAATACGTTTTCCATCCGGTAGCGCTCGTTCAGCATGCAGATCGCCAGAACCGTGGCGAGAAAGGCGAACGTGCGAATCACGCGCTCAATGTCCTCTGGCTCCTGGATGAAGAACCGCATCACCAGGTATCCGCCGAGGATGTCCCAAACGAATCCCAACTGGTTGGCCAGAGCGGCCGGCTGGAACGAGAACAGGATCAGGAATGCCACTACATGGAAGAACGTCCAGAGAAAGAAGGTGGTGTCGACGGAGTTAAATCCTCCGGCGAAGCCGCGCGCCTTGGAGAACAACATGGACGCCATGGCGCGAATCAGCGCCGCCAGAATCACCACGCGCAGAACGAACACGTGCAGCCCGCCGACATTGAACTGCTGCCCGAGCGGAATCAGGAAAGACATGAACAGCACCGGCACGATCACGTGCTTCTTGCGCAGGAAAAAGATCAGCAAGACGGCAAGAATCATGGCGACGAGCACCGCCGGGTGCAGCGTCGACTCCGCGCTTCCTCCGCCGAATTTTAGGTTCTCTGGTTGCACGAAATGTTCCTGGGCGTCCCGCGAATTCGTTTAGTTATGAGCCTGGGCAATTCTGCGGCGCCCGGGCAGCACGGAATCGAGCAGCGAACGCCGCTCCGCGCTGGAAATGGAGTTCGTCACCATCAGCGCGGGCCACGCCATCAGCAGGCAGCCCATGCCAATTTCTCCCAGCTTGATCAGAGACGCCATGCGCGCCGGTAGCGACATCGGAACCGGGATCATGCTCGCGGCCGCGCCCGCGGCGATCACCAGCGCCGTGGCCGCCGTAATCCGGAAGGCGTCTTCCATCAGCACCTTCAGGTTGAACGCGTGGAAGGTCATTGACATAGCCACGATCATGAAGACCACGCCGACCAGTTCCGCCCCGGCCATCCCGGCCAGCACGCCGGAAAAGCCCAGCCGGTTGGCAAAGAATGCCACGATCAGTACAAGAACGATGCGAATAATCTGGCTGATGTTGTCATGCAGCGCGCGGCCCGAGGCCCGGTAGAGAACGAGCTGCAGCAGGGAGACGGCCTTAGGCAGGCAGGCCAATGAGACCAGCCAGATGGCGATGCGAAATTGCGGATTCGTTTCGCCGGTCCAGGCATAAATCATGGTGGTGCCGAAGGCGCAGACGAAGGCCAGCGGAGGCAGCGACGTCGCGATGGTCACCTTGAAGGATTTGGCAAAAAAGCGTTTCAGGCTGTCCACCGAGCCAGCCGTGAACACCATCGTCCCGCCGGAAAGAATCGGCAGGGCCAGGGCATCCTGGGCGATCAGCGCGGAAGACGTGAGCCTCACGGCGAGGGCGTAGATACCGGCCGACTCGTCGCCAAAATATTTGAGGACCGCAATCGGCACAATCGCGCGGTAGAAAAGCTCCAGCACGTTCACCATCTGGTAGCTTCCCGCAAACCGGATCAGCTCCGGAAACAGGCGGGGCGTGAAATTCGCCACGCTGATGTGCATCTGCGGCACGATCCGGCGCGACATGCGGTAGCAGCAGAAAATGTAGATCAGTTCGGAGCCGCCCATGATGAGCGCCATGGAAAGCAAGCCATAGCCTTCGTGCAGCAGGGCGATCACGGCGATGGCTTCCAGAACGGTCAGAACGGTGATGTACTTCCGCGGCAGGTCGATCCGGTGCCCGCCCATCACAATCGATTCGTACGCCGCGCCGAAATTGGAAACCACGTAGATGGCCGCCAGAACGGTGATGGCCGATGCGGCGGAATTCAAAAATTCCGGGGGCACGCCGCTGAGCTGGGCCAGCTTGTGCGAGAAAAGCGCTACGGGAATCAGGCCGACGAGGGAAAGCATCAGCATGGAAAAGGCGCCCGTGCTGACCAGTTTGTTGGCCTTGTCATAATCGCCGTTTCCGGTGGCCTCGGCGACGTACTTCTGGAACGCGGACTTGATTCCGGCGGTTCCGAACCGCATGTACGCGGCGGTAACCATGATGATCGACCAGATTCCGTACCCGCCCAAGCCGAGATAATGAATGACGACGGGAACGGAAACCAGGCGCGTGGCGATCTGCACGCCGCTGGCTACGATCCCGAAAAGCGTGTTTTTGCCGATGGTCGCCGCAAGATCGCGGTCCGATGCCGGCGCGGAAGCCGGTGCGGGTGCAGGCGCGGGCATCGTTTGGGTTTCAGACATTGTGCTTCACCTTGACCCGCGGGAGCGTTGACTCAGACAGGGAGTTACCCGTGGCCTTAGGATATCGAATGTTTCGGGAATGAGACAGCGCAATCACCGGTAGCACAGACTTCGGTCTGTGGGGGTCCGTCCGCTACCCAGGCTGCCAGCGTTTGCCGAGATCAGATAAGAACTACCAGACGGAACAGGCTGCGGAAAAACCAAAACGTTGTCATTCTGAGCGAAGCGAAGAATCTCTCCTTCTTTGCTCGTACTCGAATCGAAGAGAGATTCCTCGCTTCGCCTCGGCGCGAGCCTTCGGTGCGAGCGCTCAGAATGACAAAGAAGGCGTTTTTCCGAAGCGCGTGAAGTCTCTGCCACCACTTCCCGGGCCTGCCAGCCGGCGCGGGACTAACCCTTACCGCGGCCGGCCGGCATCCCGAGGTTTACTTTTGTCAGTTACTGTACCGAGAGGACCTTCACGTTCGTCGGCGGAGTTGGCGTTCCGGACGAGGCCGCTCCGCCGAATTGAAAAGCACCGGCATCCCATGTTCCCGAAGCTCGGGATTGCGTGGTGCGCGTTCCGCCGTAGGTGGTGTCATTGATCAGCGAGGCCAGGGCTCCGGAGGCAAGGCCCGCCAGGCTCGTTCCCGCGCCCGCTGTGGCCGCGGTTTTCGATGTCGGCGCGTAGGCGTAGGTTCCGGACGAGGTGAAACCCTGGGCCGCTGCCTGCGCCACCGTCAGGGTCACGTTATTGCCAATCGTGCCGGAGTTTCCCGAATTACCGTTGCTGATGAATCCGCTGTCCGAAATGCAAAAATTGTTCTGCAGCGTCAGCGTTGCGAAGTTCGGCCCGCCCTGGCTCAAGGTGCGGAAGCAGGGAATCGAACTTCCGGCATACGCCGTATTGTTGAACGCAAAGATGGCGGAGTTCGATCCCGTCTCATAGGACGAGAACTGAAAGATGGCCGCGGGAATCTGCGACGCGGAGCCGAGGTATCCGACGTTGTTCCACAAATAATCCACTTCGGATCCATTTCCGCCGACGCCCTGCGCGAGAATCGCCGCCTCCTGGCACCCGAAAAACACATTGTTGTAGATGTAATTGGTCGAAGTGCCGCCGGAGATGAACGTGATCGGCTCGATACAGTTCAGGTGGTTGCCGGAATCGAAGTCGGTGGTCATCGGCCCGATGATATTGTCGTGAATCGACGCGTTCGCTCCAGTCAGAAATCCGTTGGGAATATTCTTGATGATGTTGTTGTCGGAAATGGGGATCTTCCAGGTCACCGCGCCGCCGTTGCTGCCGGCCCCTGCTCCGTCAATCACACATCCGGTAAGGCGCGCGCCAACATTGTTGGGCGACGATCCTCCATCATGTCCGACGAACCAGAGCAGTTGATCGGAGGAAGCTCCGTTATGGGTCCAGCCGTGCACGTAGCAGTTCGACCAGATCACATTCGAGCTGGACTGAATATCGAAACCCTGATCGTTGCCGAACGACCCGGTTCCCGGAGCCTGAAATCCATTCAGCGCGAATCCGTTAAAGGTGATGAAGTTGCTTCCGTTGTCCAGCACGAATTTATTGAAGCCGTCGGAGCCGTTGATCACCGATCCTCCGGCCGTCCACTCATACGCGCCCACGACTTGTCCCACGTTGCCCGTCGTTCCATTCGGAGTTCCCCACGTTGGATCGTAGGTGTAGACGTCCGGATTGCCGGATGCTCCTCCGTCCTGAATGACCATGTCAAAGCAGGCGTTCGGCCACGAGTCGCCCTGCTTGAATACGAACTGATCGCCCGCGGCATGGGAGTAAGCCGGCGCATTTCCGGTACCCGTGCACGCCGACCTCGTTTGCATGTAGGGGTGTGTTTTCCACGGCGTAGATTGCGACGTGCCGTTATTCGCGTTCGATCCCGAAGAGTACGAGATGTAGTAGGTGGTCGCCGACGCGCATCCGGCGAAAAGAAAATAACCCAAGAAGAGCAGGAACAAACTCAGTTTTCGCATCAATCAAATCCCCCGGCCGTTTTTTATTCGTTTGCGATTCTCATTCCTCACGCGGCTGGGCTGCGACTGGCCGATGGGCCAGTAAGAGGACAGCGGACCTATCTCTGTACCAAGTTCTCCTTCCATTGCAAGCGTACGCGAATTCGGTACGCCCCACACGTCAATCCTGCTGCTACTGCACGTACCTGTCACGTCCCGGGGCAGGGTCGAACCCGGCCCTTCCGACTCACTGGGCCGTGGCTTTCACATTCGTAGGGGGGTTCGGCGCCGCCGGGGCTGCCGATCCGGAAGCATAGGCGCCCATGGCCCACGCGCCGCTTGCCGGGCGCGCCGTGCCGTTCTTGTCCGAATTCAGTGATGCCTGTCCCAGGCTGGTCAGGTTCGCGCCCGCCGCGCCGGCCGGAGAGCCCGACTGCAGCGTGGGCGTGGGGAACGCGGCCAGCAAAGGATTGCTGCTGATGCCATTCGCTTCCTGGCCCGTGGCCGAAGCGAAGGAAGACAGCGACGAGTAGCCGGTGCCACCCCAATTGATCAGCTGGGAGTTGTTGTAATAATCGTTGTAGTTGCTGGCGGTCACGCTGGAAGCGGGAAACGCCCAGAACGCGTAGTACAGGGAACCCTCGAAAATGTTGTTCTCGACGGTCACGTTCGTGAAGGCCCACGAAGTGTTGCCGCCGCCGGTGCAATCGCCAAGGCACAGGCCGAAGTACTGCGCGACGCCGCCGATGGTGTTGTTGAGGATGTGGGCATTCTGACCGACGTTCAGAATTACTTCGCTGCTCGAACCGGTGGCCATACTTACGCCGGTGGACGATGTGGGATCGTTGTAGACGACATTATTGAAAATCCAGATGTCATTGTCCGCGGAGGCCGATCCTAGGCCGTCGATGTAAATATTCTGGTTCTGATTTTTCACCGTGTTGTTGTAAATCAGCGTGTGCGGGCACTCCGTGATGCCGTCCACGTTGTTGTTGCACTCGATGCCGTCCGGATGCGTGTTGGCAAAATTCGAGTAAATATTGTCATGCACGTAGTTGTTATAGATGGATTCGTACGAGCCGCTGATTTCAATGCCGTCCTGGTGGTTCTGGTAAACCTCGTTGTTGTACACCCGCACGCCGTGCGCGTAGCTGCTGTCCGTCGAACTCGCCGAATAGATCACGATACCGTCGCCGTCCGAGATGCAGCACGGCCCGTTCATGTCATGAACGGTGTTCCCGTACACCTGGAAATTCGTCGATTGCCGCACGTAGATTCCGGACCCGGTGGCGTCATGCACGACGTTGTTGCGGATAATGCCGCCGGTCGTGCCGGAGGCGTGAATGCCGCCGTTGCTGGTGACGGAAAAGCCGGTCACCTGAAATCCGTCCACGATGGAATTGGCGTTGGAAAGAATGTCGATGGTGCCGTTCACAACCACCGTGTCGCCGGAATTCACCTGCAGCGTGACCCCGCTGGTTTTAAACGACACGCTTTCCGAATACGTTCCGGCGTGAACGTTGCAGATATCGCCCGAGCCGGCGGCGTTGATGCATGCCTGGATGGTGGTGTAGGTCTGCCCCGAGCCGACTTCGCGCTGCGTCGCGGACGCGCCGCTGGCAAACAACAGGCTAAGTACGCAGATGGCCAGCGCCGCGGGCAGCGTTCCGCCGCGGTTCCACGCGCGCCGCATTGCACTGCGAATGCGTCCGGCAGCCGGCAATTTTTTGGTTTCGCTCATCATGATTTCGACGCCCTTCCCCAGGCCTGTTCCTTCAAGCGTGGCTAGCCCGGGATCGACAAACAGCAATTGTTCGTCCCATGGCAACGTAACGTTCGACTGGAAAGGGGGCCTACTGGCAGCCGAGACAGTTTAGGTACAGGTGGCTGACCTGTCCCTTAAGAAATTTCTCATCCTGCGTACATCTCTTCGTTAAGAGGGCAAAAAACGGAATGCAGAGCTCCAGCGTTCGTGCCGTTTTTGTTACTCCTGATTCCCGCCGACGCCGAACTTTCCGAACGCATAGAGCAGCCATCCGAGTTCGTAGGGACGGTCTTCGTACAGAATTTTCAGGTCGCGTGCGGCGGGCGTGCCGCTCGACATGCCGGCCAGGCTGCGCAGGATGTTGGCATACTTGCTATGCTTCTGCTGCGGATAGATGCACCGCCAGATCAGGCCCTGTGACATGTCGCGCATGTCTTCTCCGAGCTCGTTGGCGCCGAAGATCCAGCGCAGCCCTTTGTAGATCGGTTCCTGGAAGCTGCGGCCGGTAGCCTCCTCGGCGGCAAACAGTCCCATGGGCGCCATGCCCTGCTGGTGCACCGAGTAGACCGGATATTTGCTCGAGACGCGTCCGGACTGCGAGTCGTACAGCCACCACCACTGGCCAAGTTCTCCCTGCGCTTCACAAATGGCGTTGGCGCAATCGAGGGCGGCTTTTGCCGGGGCTTCTAATTGATAGGCCACCGAGAATTTGGACATCGCGTACACCGGGTAAATCTGATCGGCGAAACTTCCCACGCGCCCGCGCAGAAATCCGCTCAGCGATTTCGTTGTGCTGAGGTGCCCGAAAAAGCGGCTGGGCCCTTGGTTCTTGGACAGCAACTGGTAGGTCTTGTCCGCCAGGTTTCGCAGCGCGGGTAGCTTTTCCGGGACGGCCAGGCCCGCGTGCGCGAGACCCGCCAGGAACCATGCCAGTTCCATGGTTCGCGCCTCGCGAACATCGGCGTAACGGTCAAGCGCAGTGTGCAGGTTGAAGCGCTGGAACACGGCATCCAGTTGATCGGGGGCGAAGACGGCGACGAGCCAGACCAGCAGGCCAAGGTCTCCAGCGCCCTGGATCCAGCTAGTGTCCCGCAGAAATGAGGCGGTTATGGCGTCGGCGTCAAACGGCGTGCGCGCGCCGGTGCGCTCGAGTTCGCGCAGTCCCAGCAGCGTCATGATTGTGTAACGCGGCGACAGGCCCTCGCTCACCATTCCCTGCGGCGTGCGGACTAGGCGGTAGCAGAAGATCTGCTTCTCGGCCACGAACATCGGGACCAGTCCCTGCAGGGACATGCGGTTCAGTTCGCAGATGTCTCGGTTCATATCGTCCGATAGATTCGATGAATTGTGCTGCAACGTCGGATTCAATTTGATGGTTGAGCTGGCAGGCATTGGTGCTCCGCGATTGAAATAATTATTTCTGAGATGGTGCGAAGAACGGAATTGTCCGCTGAAACGGCACGGCGTGTCCGGTCTCTCCGCTCCAGAATGATTTTCGTCTGAATATCTTCCACGCGCTCAAGCAGCGACAGCCGGGCATCCATGGCCAGACGGCGGTCCACGGCGCCGATCTTGCCGCGAAAAATGCTGTAGACCGGAACGCCCAGCGCGGCGGCCTCACGGTTCATCGTTCCTCCGCCGCTGATCACCAGATCGGAATTCCAGATCAGGTTCAAACCGTCGAGAACGCGGTCCGGGATGATGATCCTGCGCTTGGCGATCGAATCGGCCCACTCTTTCTGCAATTCCGCGGATTGATGAACGTTGCGAGGCAGCAGCACCACGCGCACATCGTCCCGCCGGGTCAGGAAATGCAGCGCCGCGATCATTAGCGCGTCGCTTTCCGGATTGTGGTAGTGCGCCTGCGTCGCCGGGGGCCTCACAGTCACCAGCAAGTCGCTTTCACGGATTCCCAACTGCGATTTCAACGCCAGATCGGGCCGGAAGCTAGGAACGTACACATCCTCTTTCAGCCCGGGATAATGAAACATCGCTTTCCTGGCGATCCCCGCTACGGACGCCGGCATCACCTCCGGAACCAGGATCCAATCGGGCCGCAGGAATTCCATCTTTTCTACGAATTCGTAATCAAACGTCACGACCATCGGAATTCCCAGCGCGCGGCACGCCAGAAGCTGTGCGCGCGATACCAGCGACACTGCCAGATCGGGCTTTTCCGCGAGGGCCAGCGGCAACAGTCGCGCCGCGCGTCCGAGGGTTCCCACCGTCTTGAGCAGCCGGTTCTTGCCCCAGTGGCTTCCCACCACCTTGCATTCGAGGCGATGAAATTTCAAAAGCTCGCAAACCTGATACGTGTCTCTCGCGGTCAGCAGAATCTTGTGACCGCGATTCTGCAGCGCGGCAATGATGGGAATAAAAAACGGAACGTGCGGCGAATTATCGAGATCGATCCAGATTTTCTTTTGAACTTTCGCAACGCCCTGTTCAAGCACGCCCGTCACGCCGGCCTTCCCTGGCTGCCGCGCAGGCGAAGAGTCCGGCTGGCCGGAAGTCGCTTCCGGTGAATCGTGCGTCGCGTCCTGGATTCGTTCCATAAGAAACCGGCTGTGCTTTCCTGTCCATCGCTCCCAGGCGACCGCAGCGGCGCAGGGAAACGAGCAATCGCGCGGCCAAAAGACCGCGAAGGACTTACCGCCAAACCTGAGCTCGAGACTCGATCGATAGCGAAATAACGAGTGGATGGGATCCGCTCGCACCGGCCAGTCGTCCGCATCTGCGGCTTCGGCAGCCTGGTGCGCTACGATCGAGGACGAGAAAGTGATTTGGGCGTGGAATCCGGCTCTTGTGGACTTGGAAGTTTCCGCTTACGCTTGCCCGCCCGGATCCCCGACCATGGCATCGGACCCAGGTAAGCTACCGCCATAATGGCCCCAATTGGTAGCCTACCACATGCAAATTAAGGCAATTCATCTGCCAGCGCCGGTGATCTCTAGCGATTCATAGCGCTTTGGCCACAACCTGCCAAGCACCTTATAATCAGCTATTTATGAGCATTTTGGAGCAGCGATCCGGCATTGCGGCGGGCTCAATACGCACGTAATTCCGCAAATAAGAGAAAAGTACTGCCCTAATGTGCCAATTCGATTCCAGAGCATTCTTCGCTTCCGTTTTGCCATGCGGAATCGCCAACTAAACATGTTGCGGTCCTCACGAGATTTCTCGGGGGCCCGAAACGATCCGGCCAGAATAATATGAGAGCAAGAATGGGAGGGAACGGGGCCCGCGTTCCGGCAGCTACTTTTTTTCTCTATCCTTGGCCTGCGGGTTTCCGTATGCGCTCGTGTAGTAGGAGTTGTACCCTTCGGACTCTTCCGCGGTATTCAGGACCACGCCGAGAATATGCGCGTCCCGCAGTTCCTTGCACGCTTTTTGCGAGGCTTCCGACGGTGTGGAATTCGCGCGAACCACAAATAGCACGCCATCCACCAGGCCGCCAAGAACGCTGGCGTCCGCCACGGGCAGCGCCGGGGGAGAATCTATGATGATCCAGTCAAACGCCGGCTTCATGCGATCGAGAAATTCTTTCATGCGTCCGCTGGAAATCAGCTCGGACGGGTGCGTGACGTGATTGCCGGCCGGGATGAAGCATAAGCCTTCCTCGCCGCTGCGCTGCGTGATCTGAAATTCATTCGCCGTGTTTTGCAGATAGTCGGCCATGCCCGGAGCCGCCGGAGCGCCCAGCAGCATATGCACCCGCGGCGAGCGCAGGTCCGCATCGATCAACAGCACGCGGCTGCCTTGCTGCCGCACCAGCGCAAAGGCCAGGTTCGACGAAACCACGGTCTTGCCTTCCGCCGGAATCGCGCTGGAAATCAGAATGGTCTGCAGCGGCTGGCTTTCGCGCATGCGGTACAGACGCGAGCGCAAGGTACGGAACTGTTCCGCGCCCGGCACGAACGGCGATGACGTTCCGAAGACGATGACGTTCGGATCCGGCCGCCATTCTTTTTTCTGGCATTTGGCCCACAACTCATCGAACTTCACGTCGTGCGCAACGGGCTCTGCCGCAATAGGAAGGTGGGGCGTGTTCAGCGCAGGAAACACCGCTTTCGTCGAAACTTTTACCGGGGGAGGCGCGGTCTCGATCACGCTGCTCTTGACGGCATGCTCGACGGTCGCTTCGTTGGCCGGAGTGGGCTGGCCGGCCGCCTTCTCTTGTTCCGCTCGCTTGAGTGCTTCGTGAATCCGGCTCATGTTTCCCTTTCAAATCCCATTCAAATCTTTTGCCGCAGTCTTCGTTCGGAGCGATCAGGCTCTTGCGGGCGCCCGCGTCTTGGACGGCGGAGCGGGCGGTGGAAGCGGAATCTTGCCGTTCTTGCCCGTCATCACCGGAATCATTGCCAGAACCGGCAGGTGCAGAACGACTTCCACATCATGCTCGGACCGCATCGACGTGTCCTGCATCTCCAGGAGGAACGCCAGGCCGAACGCCAGTCCCAGCCCGGTGGCAAACCCGCCGCCGGCAAAGATCGGCAATTTCGGGAAGGAAGGCTCGGTCGGCAGGTTCGCGGGATCGAGAACGTGGAACCGGTCATTCTGCTTGCTCTGGTCGAATTGCGTGGACATCGCCGAGGCGTCCCGCTTTTTCAGCAATTCGTTATAGGAATCCAGGACCGTCTGGTGATCGCGGGTCAGCAGCTTGTATTCCTGCTCGACCGCGGGGCTGGCGGCCACGCGGGCCTGGTAGACTGCGATTTGCCGCTTGATATCTTCTTGCTGCGCGGTGCGTTCCTTGATCGTCTGGTCGTACTGGTGAATCTGCGCGCGCAACTGCAGGATCTGAGTCGGTTCGCCGGCGGGCAGCGAGCCTTTATCCGGCGCGGCGTTCTTGCGCTGCTGGTCCGCTTCGGCAATCTTTTGCTTCAATAGGGCGATGTCGCTCTTCGCCTTGATCACGTCCGGGTGATCGCTAGTGTACTTGGATTGCAGGGCGACGAGCTGCGCCTGCATCACCTGCAGTTGCTGGTCGAGGGATTCGGGATTTTGTCCGGACTGCGTCGCCTGCCATGCCGCCAGTTGCTGCGCGAGGATGGATTCGGCGAAAGTCTTGTCCTGCTGGGCGCGATTCACGGCCTGCGTCGCGGCCTCCAGCTGCGAGGTCTGTCCATTCAAGAGGTTCAGATTCGTCTGGCTGTCTTCGGGCAGCGAGCCGACGTAGCGGCGCTGGAACGCGGCCAGCTTGGCGTCCTGTTCGTCCAGCTTCTGCTTGGCCTGATCCAGCTGCTGGTTGAGGAATTGCGTGGTGCCGGTGTCGATTTCTCCGCTGACCTTGATGTCTTCCTTGATGAACATGGAAGTGATCATGGCGCAGATTTTTTGCGCCGTTTCCGGGCTCTTGAAGACCACGCTGATCGTAAAGCCGGGAAGATTTTGCGCCCGCGTCTCGGTCATGGGAGCGACCGGCGTGACGGTGATCGCCTGCCGCAGCTTCTCGACGAGCTGCTCCATGGGCTTGCTGTTGATATCTTCCTCATACAGATTCAAATCGCGGATGACCGGTTCCAGGCGCGCCGTGCTCAGGATCTGCTGCTGCATGGTTGCCAGCCGCTGGTTCACGTTGTCTGTGGTGATCGGGGTGACGGGTTGAACTTCAGGCTGCTGCACCAGAACCAGGGTCTTGGACGTATATTTCTTGGGCAAAACGCGCGCCGCGACGAAGCCCAGCACGCCGCCCAGAACCGCCAGGATCATGATGAACGCGTAGCGCCGCCGGAGAATCGCGACGATATCCTTGGGGCCAATTTCCTGATGCAACATTCTGAAAAACTCCTTCGTTCAATACGCGAAAACAGAAGGCCAGTGGAGCTGTTGGTTCATCCCATTGACGAACGGGGACCTTCGCTGCCGCACCGGGCTCCCTACGGACGATGCAATTCGATGACCGAGGCGTGATTCTGTACTAAGTGTATTTGTTTTTAGGGGAATGTGGGTAATTTCACCGCCGCGTTGTATCCAGAACGTCAGGTGGCGGTAGACCAAAGTTCCACTATTTGGAAATTGTTTGGCCATTTGTCGGGTTATGACTCTGAAAAAGAGGGCGTTAGAGCTTGCGGGCATGCGATCTCATCCAGCCGCGGGCTCGCGAAGAATTTTGGGAAATTTTCGATTCGCGAATTTAAGCGGCACCGCCGCCGTTCAACACCGCGCGGGGAGTCGCCAGGAGAATCTTCAGGTCCAGCCAGACCGACCAGGTCTGGCAGTAGCGCAGGTCCAACCGGACCATTTCATCGAACCGCGTGCGGTTGCGCCCGCTTACCTGCCAAAGGCCTGTCACGCCCGGGCGCACTTCGAGCACCCGGCGGCGGTGCCAGATATCATAAACTTCAAACTCGTAGGGAACCGGAGGCCGGGGGCCAACTAGCGACATATCGCCGCGCAATACGTTCCAGAATTGCGGGAGCTCATCGAGGCTGGTCTTTCGAAGGAAACTCCCGACGGCGGTCACCCGCGGGTCCTTCACCAGCTTGTAGGTGGTCTGGCCGGAGGCGTCCGTTTTGTCCAATCCATCCTTGCCGGCGATGAATTGCTGGACGTATTCTTGATGAATTTTGGGATCGTTGTTGGTGTACATCGTCCGGAACTTGAGGCACTTGAAGCGCCGGCCAAACTGCCCCAGCCGCTCCTGCTTGTAGATCACCGGTCCCTTGGAAGTCAGCTTGATGAGCGTCACGATGGCCGCCAGGAAGGGCGAGAGCATCAACAGTAGTGCGCCGCTGCCGACGATGTCCAGCGAGCGCTTGATCACCAGCGGGAGGCGCTTACGCGAACTCTTGCGCTTGAGGTCGGGATACAGCTTGGAATCGGCCACCCAGCCGGAGCTATCTTTGTCCCAGCTTTCCGGGAAGATGTGCACGGAGATCGCCAGCTTGGAGGCGCGTTCGCGACCCATGTGCTTGATGAACGCCGTTTCAATTTTCGTGCGGAGGGTCTCGGTAATCGCGACGTCGCCCTCCAAGTTCACTTCCGTGAAGATAATTCCCAGAATCGCGCCACGCTTGTACCAGCCCACCAGGTCCGTTTCGCGTTTGGAGGAGACCACGATCTCCACTGCCTGCCTGAGAATTTCCTCCGCCGTGCCATTTTCTAGGTTCGCATCGAGCAGCATCAGGACGAACGGTTTGCGCGAACGCTCCGCCCGGCGGCGCTCTAAAGTCAACATGGAATGGAATACATTTTCGGCCAGAACATCCTCTTGGTCCTTGTACGGATCAGCGGGGGTACGCGTTTGGCTGGGTCCGGGGACGTTCAGTTGCGAGTCGTGCTGTCCTGGAGGTGAAATCCTCGAATAACTATTACCCATTTTCTCTCCCGCAAGATTCACATCCGCTTGAACGGGGCGAAAACTCGATGCCCAGATTTGTCCAAGCACTCCAGTAGCCAACGCAATCTTTGCCGCGCTATTCCATCCGCAATCAGTCTGCCAGAGTGGGAGGTGCCTTTCAGGCCAAGGGCAAGAGTTTCCTGTTTTTAAACGATTGAAAATACGAGGTTTAGTTTTTGTGTAAAATCAGACCAGAATACCGGCCGGGGGCGTGGTCCTAAATCGGGACCAGATTGTGAAAACTATTGCTGTGTTTTGCCATCGACGTTCCGCACATCGGCGTTCCCGATTGATTACACCATTTCGAAAAATGGGAAGGATTCTCCGATTTAGTCACCGATTGGAGACGGCCGATCTGCTCCGACCGGGGTGTTTCGCGGAAGTGCCGTTCTTTGAATCGCAAAAAACGGGCAAACTATTTCTCATGCACGGATGGATTCGCTGCTCAATTCGATCCATGCGCCCGATTTTGGGCATAGCCGTTCGGATGGCTGAGCCGCCATGTCCACGCGGAGCGCATGATGGTGCGCAAATCGGAGACGCGAGGTTCCCATCCCAGCACATTTTTGGCTTTTTGTGGATCCGCAATCAAACGGGCGGGATCGCCGGCGCGCGGAGGTTCAACCTGTACGGGAATTTCGCGCCCAGTGATCTCGCGCGCGCACTCGATCACTTCCAAAACCGAATAGCCGTGCCCGGTGCCTAGATTCATGGCATCTGACGGTTTTCCGGATCGCAGGTGCTCCAGCGCGAGAATGTGGGCATCGGCGAGATCGACCACATGAATATAGTCTCTGACTGGGGTTCCGTCCGGAGTGGGATAGTCGTTTCCAAATACTCGGATGGCCGGTTGCAATCCAAGGGCTGCGGAGAGAACGTTGGGAATCAAATGCGACTCCGGGCGGTGATCCTCGCCGCATTTTTCGGTCGCGCCGGCGGCATTGAAATAGCGCAGGGCCACGGACTTCATTTCATAGGCGGTATCGTATGACTCGAGAACCTGCTCCATGAACAGTTTGGACCACCCGTACGGATTTTTAGGCCATTTCCGGCCTGGTTCGGGAATCGGAATCTCCTCTGGATCGCCGTAGACCGCGGCCGTGGAAGAGAACACTACCCGCCGCACTCCCGCCCCGATGAGCGCCCCTAAGAGAACCATTCCTTGCCCGACGTTGTTTTCGAAATACTGGGCCGGTTGACGCACCGATTCGCCGACCTCAATGAGTGCCGCGAAGTGAATGCAGGATTCCAGGGGATGCTCGCGCGCGATGCGCGCGACCAGCGTCGCGTCTCCGATATTGCCCTGATAAAATGGAACCTCGGCAGGCAGAGAGACTCGGTAGCCGTGTGCCAGATCGTCCAGCACTACTACTTGCTCGCCTTTGGCGAGTAGACGCTCTACCGTCACGCTGCCGATGTAGCCGGTGCCACCGGTTACCAGGATCGCCATGTTTCCTCTCTTGGACCGCCCCTCTGTGCCGGAACGGATGTCGAGTGTACCTCAACCTCTTCGGGCATCCTCGGTCACTTTTCAGCCTCGTGAACGCCAACGATGGCTCACCGCCAAGCCAGGAATCCCGTTTCGGCAATGCGGCGCCGCGCTAATTTTGGCCCGCACTCTGCGGACGAGTTCCCAAATCCCGGCGCTTGCCGCCTCACCCACACGGTGTGGCAGCTGGATCTAGAAAGGGATGGACAGAATGGCCTTTTCGGCGAGAAGATCGCACCAATCGTTACAATTAAAGAGGTAGGGAAGGAAAACTCTCATGCCATACGCCACGGAGCAAAATCTTACAGATCTCGCCCTGAAACAATGGGAGGCGTGCCATTCTCCCCGACTGCGCCAAATCATGCAGTCGCTGGTCAAGCACCTTCACGGATTTGTGCGCGACGTCGATCTGAAACAGGACGAATGGCTCCTGGCAGTGGACTGGCTTGCCAAAACAGGACAAATGTCGTCCGAGAAACGACAGGAGTTTATTTTACTGTCCGATGTGTTGGGGATCAGCATGCTCGTGGACGCCATCAACCACCGGTTTCCTGAGGGCGCGACGCCTTCGACCGTCATCGGTCCATTCCACATTGACGGCTCGCCAGAAATGGCCATGGGCGCAAATGTGGCCGAAGGACTGGCGGGTGAAACTTGTTTTCTGGTCGGGACAGTTCGCGACTTGGATGGAAAACCGATTGAGGGGGCCAAGCTCGATATCTGGCAGGCGGACGCGGATGGCCTGTACGAATCACAACTTGGAGCGCAGGAACCGGTGCTGCGCGCCGTATTTCACACCGGCGCCGACGGAAAGTACGTGATTCGCACCATCGCGCCGCCGGGATATTCGATCCCCATGGACGGCACCGTGGGCGATCTGCTGAAGCAGACCGATATTTCGCATTTCCGTCCGGCGCATATCCATTTTTATGTTTCGGCGCCCGGATACCAACCGCTGATTACGCACCTGTTCAAGAAAGGCGCGAAGTACATCGACTCGGATGTGGTGTTCGGCGTGAAGGACAAGCTCATCGTGGAATTTTCCAGACATGCGGCCGGCAAAACTCCTACCGGAGAAAATTCCGCGGAGCCGTTTCTGGTGGTGAATTACGACTTCATCCTCAGCAAAGCGGCGGCGCACGCCAACGGAGAGATGGCGCTAAGCGAAGCCGGCGCGGCATCGCGCGGGAAGCTATAGCAGCGGCTTGGACATTAGTATGAAGTGGACGGGAATTTTGGTGGGCGTCGGATCGTCGTAGACGGCGGTGCCGGTGTCGGAATATCCCAACTTCTGATAGATGTCATGCAATTCGGTCCGCACGTCGACGATTTTCAAATCGCAAAATCTGCAGCCTGAATCCCTGAAATATTTTTCCACCGCGTCGATCAACAGGCGCCCGATTCCAGTTCGCTGGCGCGACGGTTCGATGGACAGCATTCCAAAGTAGCCGCGATTTCCATGCAATTCCAGATGGACGCAACCCACAAGATTCGGCCCATCTTCCGCCAGTAAGAATTGTCCGTCTCGCATCAGTTTACGGACGGTCGCGGCGTCGGTGCGGTCCCGCTCGATGAAAAATCGTTCCGCGAGAAAAGCGGCGTTCACAACGCGGGTAATGGCCTCCGCATCACTTTCTTTCGCGCGGCGTATGGATATCATTGGACTTACGCATCATATCAACTTCATTTATCGCTGTCCTTGATCAGTTAAACGGTCCCTTGCCGCGCTTCGGCTAACAACCTTCCTGGGCCGGCTGTCCATTGTAGAAGCGCGACGCAGTTGCGCGGATAGTGGAACCTGCGCGGCGTTGATCGGGAATACATTCCAGGGGCGGGGTGTTTCGGGTGGTTTGGAATCGACAAGACGTCACGGGTTAGGGAGGAGTTTCGCATGAATTCCAAACGCAAAGGTCTCTGGATTTTAGCCATGTTACTGGCGGTTCCGCTGGTGGCGGTGAGCGCCCCGGCAGCGCCCTATCAGGGAGGCGGATACGGGCAAGGAGGCGGGCAGGGTGAAGGCGGCCGCCGTGGCTTCGGGCCAATGTCGCCCGACGATCAACTGAAACGGATGACCAAGGACTTCGACTTGACCGCCGACCAGCAGGCCAAGATCAAGCCCATTCTGACGGAGTCGCAAAAGAAGATGGAAGATCTGCGAAACGATTCGAGCGGCGACCGCCAATCGATGCGCCAGAAAATGATGGAGATTCGCAAGGACACCGACGATCAAGTGCGCGCGCAACTGGATGACAAGCAAAAGGAAAAGTTCGACAAGCAGCAGCAGGAACGCGAGCAGCGGATGCAGAATCGCCGCGCCGGTCCGGGTGGACCCGGCGGTTCGGGTGGAGATAACCCGCCTCCGCAGAACTAGAGGCAGTTCGTCGAGGTTTTTAGCTTGATGGCGCAGCTTTCAGGGGCTGCGCCACAACCCAAAACGGTGTCATTCTGAGCGAAGCGAAGAATCCCTCTTGGTTTATTGCTTGTCTTAAATCGAAGAGAGATTCTTCGCTTCGCTCAGAATGACACCGCAAAACATTTTTCCCCGACCTGTTCATCGTCTGAGTTCTGGCCTTGCATTCACGAAACTCCACAGACTGAAGTCTGTGCCGCTTTTTTTCAGAAGCCGTAGAGCTTGGCGGGATTTTCCACCAGGATCGTTTTGCGTGCCGCCGCGTCGGGAACCCAGGTGGGCAGCAAATTCAGGATCTGGCCGTCGTCGATTTTAAAGAACGGCGTGATTTCTTCCTTGCTGCGGCCGGGCACGGGAAGACCCGGGTGCGGCCAGTCGCTGCCCCACAAAATCTGCCGGGGATTGGCGGCCACCAGCGCCTTGGCGATCGGCGCAACGTCTGGATAGTCGGGCGCCATCGTGGAACTGCGGTACGGAGCGGAAATTTTCACGTACGCTTTTCCGTTGCGCAGAAGTCCCAGCAGAGATTTGAATCCGGGCTGATCGATGCCCGGCGCCGCCGGCGTGCCGGCGAAATGGTCGAAGACCACCGGCATGGGCGCGGACGCGACCTGATCTTCAATTCCCGCAATTACAGAGAGCCGCGCGTAAATCTGAATGTGCCATTTACGATTCTTGATCCTCTCAACCGCGGCCTGAAATCGCTTTCTTCCCATAGCCGGATCGGTTTCACCGGCGGTTTCCAGATTCAGGCGCATGCCGCGGATGCCGGCGCGATCCATATCGTCGAGCGCAGACTCGGGAGTTTTGTCATCGATTACGGCGACGCCCCGGGCGCGCGGCCCGAGCTGCTTCATGGCGTCGAGCACGCCGGCGTTGTCCGCGGCATAAACGGTCGTCTGCACGACGATCACGCGGCTCATGTGCAGCGCCTTGTGTAGTGACCGCAGCTCTCCGACGGAAACAGGTTCCGGAGTGTAGGGGCGCGATGGCGAATAGGGAAAATGCTGCGGATCGAACGTGTGCACATGGCAATCGCAGGCGCCTTCGGGCACCGCGAAATTGACAGGAGTGGAGGGCTGCGAAGCGCTGGCCAGAGCCAGATTGGGCCTCCCCATCAGTGAAACGGCTCCTACCGCGACCGCACCTTGCATCACTTCTCGCCGCGTGAACATCAAAATTCCTCCAAGTGTAACAGCCCGAAAAGTATAGCGCGAAACACCAGTGGCGCGGGCTTCAGCCTGCGGAAGTTCGCTTGAAGAAAATTGTAACGCCGAGTCCCAATACGCAGGGACAACTTCTCCGATTTTGTCATTCTGAGCGAAGCGAAGAATCTCTCTTCGATTTCCGTGCGCGCAAAGACCCCCCGGAGAGATTCTTCGCTTCGCTCAGAATGACAACGTTATGGCTTTTTCCGCAGCCACTAATGCGATGCAGCACAGGCAGGCCGTGAGACGACTGCGTGCATCCGTCGTTACGCACTTGGTACATTCCGCGAAACCGTATAACATCTTGTGTTCATCCAGAAATGCGAACCGCCGTGCCGTGTGGAGGAACAAATATGTCGAGACGAAGCTGGGGCGTCTGGCTGTCTACCGGAGTGGCTCTCTGCGCAGCCGCGGTTCTTCCCGCGTCGCGTCCCGCCGCGCACCCGGCTCCGCAAGCGCCGTCGGCGTCGCTCGCCAATGACCCTAAGCTGATCGAAGACTTGGTGTACGCCAACCGCATTCTGTATCACCAAGAGGTGCTGGACGGGTTCGGCCACGTCAGCGTGCGCAGCGATAAGGATCCCAGCCATTTTCTGATGTCGCGCAGCATGGCGCCGGCCCTCGTCACCTCCGGCGACATCATGGAGTACGACAAGAGCGGCGAGCCGGTGGACGCCCGCGGCCGCAACTCCTACGTCGAGCGCTACATTCACGCAGCAATCTACCGTGTGCGTCCCGATGTGAAATCCATCGTGCACAGCCACTCCCCGGACATTATTCCGTACAGCGTGACCGGCACAATTTTGCGCCCCGTATATCACGTGAGCGCGTTCCTGCGGCTGGGCGCGCCGATCTTTGACACGCAAGAGGGCTTCGGCGATACCGACATGCTGATCCGTGACAACAAGCTGGGCGATGCGCTGGCCAAGGTGCTGGGCAACAGCGGCATCGCCTTGATCCGCGGGCACGGATTCGTAGCCGTGGCTGATTCGACGCAGGTGGCGGTGTACCGGTCGATTTACACGCAGTTAAATGCCCGCGTGCAGGCCGAGGGCATGAAGTTGGGGACCATCCAATTTCTTACGCCCGGAGAAGCGGTCAAGGCGCAGGCCATTACCGAAGGCACGGTGGGGCGGCCGTGGGAATTGTGGAAGTCACAGGTGGGCAAGATCGACTAGCGGGCGCAACAAAAATCATAAACGGAGAGCAGGCACTTTTCAGATGAAAACCTACAAGATTGCGGTGATTCCCGGAGACGGCATTGGAAAGGAAGTGGTGCCCGAAGGATTGCGTGTGCTGGAAGCAGCCGGCAAGAAATTCGGAATCCAGTACGCGTTGACGCATTTTGACTGGAGCTGTGAAACGTACGCAAAGACTGGAAAAATGATGCCGGAGGACGGCCTCGACCAGTTGCGGCCCTTCGATGCGATTTTTCTGGGCGCCGTGGGCTATCCCGGCGTACCGGACCATATTTCGCTTTGGGGATTGCTGATTCCGATTCGCCGCAGCTTCGACCAGTACGTCAACCTGCGTCCAGTGCGCATGCTGAAGGGCGTCGAGTCGCCGTTGAAAAACGCCAAGCCCGGCGAAATCGATTTCTGCGTGGTGCGTGAGAATGTCGAAGGCGAGTACTCCAATATCGGCGGGCGGATCTACAACGACACCGATCAGGAGATGGCCATGCAGCAGACCATCTTCACGCGCCGCGGCGTGGATCGCATCATGCGCTTCGCGTTCGAGTTGGCGCGCAAGCGCAAATCGCACGTGACTTCCGCCACCAAATCGAATGGCATCATCCACACCATGCCGTACTGGGACGAGCGCTTTGCCGCCCTCTCCAAGCAATTTCCCGATGTGCGCACCGACCAGTATCACATCGATATTCTGACAGCGCATTTCGTTCGCCGGCCGCAAATGTTTGACGTGGTGGTGGGATCGAACCTCTTCGGCGACATTCTTTCTGATCTCGGCCCCGCGGTGGTGGGCTCAATCGGAATCGCTCCATCAGCCAATCTGAATCCCGAGAAAAAGTATCCCTCGATGTTCGAGCCGGTGCACGGATCGGCTCCGGACATCGCCGGAAAAGGGATTGCCAATCCGATCGGGCAGATCTGGTCCGCCGCCATGATGCTGGAGCATTTCGGCGAACCGACCGCAGCCACTGCCATCGAGCGGGCAATCGAAGAAGTGCTGACCAAGCCGGACTATCTGACGCCCGACCTAGGCGGCAAGGCAACAACGCAGATAGTAGGGAAAGCGATTGCTGATCAACTGTAGGGCAGGCTTCAGCCTGCCTGGTTTAGATGATTGGCTGCCATAAATCGGTCGTCGGTCACAAAACTGCGTTCGGCCGGCGAGCCACAATTTCCGAAACGGCCCGCCGGTGCGCGGGATCGATAGCCTTGCCTTCGCGCAGATGCAGAATTTCCCATCCCGCGAAATACTTTTCATGCTCGCCGGGACGCAAACGAAACGGGCCGTCAGCTTCCCCCGGCTCATTCATGTGCACGATCGAGATCAGCACTCCGCCGGGCACAACGCCGCGCTTCGCGGGCTCGAAAAGATTTCGTTGCAGGTAGTAGCAGATCGCGATGAGATTCCAGCTCGAGGGCTGAATTTCAAATTCATCGCGCTCAAGGTCCGCAATGACGCCTGTTATTTTCTGCTGGCCGCGTTCGGAAGCGCGGAGTTGCAAAGTTTCGATCGCAGCCGGCGCGCCGTCCACGGCGGTGACGCTCCAGCCATGCTCCGCGAGCCACATCGCGTTGCGGCCCGGGCCCGAGGCCAGATCGAGCGCCTGGCCCGGCGGCAACCGGGCGGCTGTTTCCATCAATAGAGGCGTCGGGCCGGCCTCGAAATCCGAAGCGGCGTGTTCGCGCAGCCGGTAGCGTTTGTCCCAGTCGCGAATTTCCATGCAGCCCTCATGAAGCCGTGCGCGCCTCCGAATAACGGGCGATAGTTCCAGCAACGAGTGCTAGGAGCGCCGCGCGCGCTGGAAGTATAATCGGCCCAATTCGAATCTGCATCCAGCGGGAATGGGCGGGACCGGTGCGATTGCACTGAGGTTTGTATTTTTCGGGGAAGTGACACTGCTTATGCGCACACACCAATTGCGATTCGCGTTGATTCTATTTGCTGGATTTTTCCTTATGGGAAACGCCGGGGAGAGCGCCATGGCACAGGACCGCGGTCAAGGACGCTCGATGGTGATTTCGCAGACCGGGATCGTGGCCACGGAATCCCCGCTGGCGTCGAAAGCGGGAGCGGCCATCCTGGAGCGCGGCGGCAATGCGGTGGATGCGGCGATTGCCGCGCACGCGGTGATGACCGTCGTGGCGCCGGTGTGGAACGGGATTGGCGGGGATCTCTTCGCCATCGTGTATGACGCGAAGGGCGGAAAATATTACGGCCTGAATGCCAGCGGCTGGGCGCCCGCCGCGCAATCCGTCGAGCGGCTGCACCAGAAAGGGCTGCGCGATATGCCGGCGCGCGGAATTGAGACGGTCACGGTTCCCGGCGCGGTCGACGGCTGGCAGAAAATGCTGGACCGCTTCGGCAAAAAGAAAATGAATGAAGTGCTGGCGCCGGCGATTCAGGTCGCCGAGGACGGCTACCCGGTCACCGAGTGGATCGCGCAGCACTTTACAAACAACGTCGACTTGCTGCGGGACAACGAGGAGGCGGCGAAGACATTTCTGATTTCTGACCGCGCGCCGCGGCTCGGTGAAGTGCTGCGCAATCCCGATCTGGCGTGGTCGCTGCGGCAGATCGCGCAGGGCGGGCGCGACGCCTTCTATCGCGGAGAAATTACCAAGCGCATTCTGGCGCTCTCCGCGCGGCACGGCGGAGCGCTCACGGCTCAGGACTTCGCCGAATATTCCAGCGAGTGGGACGAGCCGATCTCCACGACCTATCGCGGCTGGACGGTGTATGAGATGCCGCCGAACGTGCAGGGCATCGGCGCGCTCGAGATGCTGAACATCATGGAGCAGTTTGACCTGCATTCGTACGGGCTCAATTCGACGCGCGCGCTGCACGTGCAGATTGAGGCCAAGAAACTGGCCTATGCGGACGTAGCCCGCTACATCGCCGATCCCAAAATGGCCAAGATGCCGGTGAGCGGGATGCTCTCCAAACAGTACGCCATCGAGCGCGCGAAACTGATCGACATGGATCATGCGAATTGCGAGGTGGGGCCGGGCACGCCCATGCCGGCCGGGGCGGACACGACTTATCTGAGCGTCGTGGATCGCGAAGGCAACATGGTGTCGTTCATCGAATCCAACTACTCGGAATTCGGTTCAGGCCTGGCCGCGGACGGCACGGGATTTGTTCTGCACAATCGCGGCGCGCTGTTCAACCTCGACCCGGCTTCGCCCAACGTGATCGCCGGACATAAGCGGCCGCTGCACACGATCATCCCGGCGTTCATGGAGAAGGATCAGATTCGCATCGCGTTCGGCATCATGGGCGGATGGAATCAGGCCCAGGCGCACGCGCAATTCGTTTCGCACGTGGTCGACTTCGGACAGAATATTCAGGCGGCGCTGGAAACGGCGCGCTTCACCAAGCTCACGTTTCCGGGATGCGACGTGCGGCTGGAAAACCGCGTGCCGGGAAATGTGAAGGCCGAACTTGAAGCCAAGGGCCACAAGCTCACCATGCACAACGGCTATTCGGATGCGTTCGGCGGCGGGCAGGCGGTGATGCGCGACTACGCGACCGGCGTGAATTACGGAGCATCCGACCCGCGGAAAGATGGCGCCGCCATTCCGGAATTGCCGATCAAGTGGGACGCCAAGTAGAACAGGCTTCAGCCTGTTTGCTTTTGACTTCCATCGCAATCAGCAAAGTATTGCCCGCAGAGCGCAAAAGCAGACAGGCTAAAGCCTGTCCTACTTAAGCCTTCGCCGCTTCGCGGCCTGCAATTCTTCCGAAGGTCAGCGATCTCGCCAGGCCGTGCTGATTAAATCCGCCGGCAGTTTCTCCCGCGCAGTACAAACCCGGTACTACTTTTCCCCACAAATCGATCACTTGCGACTTCGCGCTGATGCGCAACCCTGAGAGACAATCGTGGATGCAGGGCGTGGACCACGCGGCGTAAAACGGCGCGGCCTGAATTTTGTGCATGGGCACAGGCTTGCCGAAGTCTTCGTCTTTGCCCTTGTCGACGAACGAATTGTAGCGCGCCACGGTTTCCTCGAGCGCCGCCGCAGGAATCGGTTCCTTCTGATACTTGCTGGAAATGTTTGCGGCCAGATCGTGCAGCGTGCCGGCCGTAAAAAACCATCCGTCGGGATCGACGAACGGTGGAGCGACGGTCCAGTTCTCGCGCTTCACCGCATCCGCATCGAAGATGGCCCAGATCGGCCCGCCGCCTTCGCCCTTTCGCGCGCCTTGCGCCAGGCAGGGATTCCACCAGTCGAAGCCGGTGGCGAATTCATTCACGAAGCGCCGGCCAAACTGATTCACCTGAATCAGATTCTGAAAGTCCGCGACCTGCAAGCCGATTGCGCGCGCCAGGCCTTTCACCGGACTATCTTTCACATTTTCATTTCGCCTTCCGCCGCCTTGCGGGTAGCCGTACTGGTTGCCAATTACGTAGGGCTTTTCAAAAATGTGCGAGCGCGCGTGCGTCTCCACGGTCTGGCAGCCAGCGCCCCACAGCGACGCCCCCACTTGCATGGCCGCGATTTCTCCGTCGCCCGATTGGCGCGAATACGGCTCTCCGACCACCTGATATTCTTCGGTGAGCCGCGGATCGAACATGCGGCGGAAGTTCACATTGCTGGTATGCCCGCCGGTGCTCAGGACCACGCCCCTCTTGGCCTGAATGTTGAGCGTCTTGCCTTCATGCGTCGCGGTGATACCCAAAACTTTTCCGGAGAACTGTTCGTTGCGCACCACGCCTGTCATGCTGTGTTGCAAGAGAATCTGCACGCCTAATTTTCTGGCGCTGGCTTCCAGCGGACGCATCAGCGCCGTGCCGTTCCCGCCGGTCGGCGAAAACGCGCTGACTTCGCCGGTCCACGCCACGGCCTGCGCGCGTTTCACATTTTCCGGCCCGCCGTCCGCGAGGCCCGGAGACTTATCCGGGAATTTCACGCCGTGCGCCAGCAGAAAATCGAAAGTGGCGACACTCTCGTCACAGAAGGCGCGCACGATTTCCCGGTCGCTGAAACGGTAGTCGTGCCAGTTCACCAGATCCTCAAACATTTTGTCCGGGGAATCTTCGATGCCGTATTTTTTCTGCAGGCTGGTGCCGCCGCCCAGCGCAATGTTGCCGCCGCTCTCGATGGCGTGCCCGCCGATGTCGTAGTTCTGCTCGACCACGATGACCGAGGCTCCCGCTTCGGCGGCGGCGATGGCCGCGGGCAGTCCCGCGGCGCCCGAACCGACAACGACCACGTCGGCGGAGAGGTCCCAGTGACGGTCGAGCTTCGCCGCTTGCGTTTCGGGTGCGGCGATGCCGCCGAGCGCCGCAGCGCCGAGGCCGGCGGCAGCTTTCTGAATAAATCCTCTGCGGGGGAGCGCCGCGTCTTTGGGATCGGTTGCGCTCATGGTGGGTTGCTCCTCGGTAGCACAGCGATTCCTCGCTGTGCGGTTTCTTACAAAGCAAAGAATCTGCAATTGCGCTGCTGCAAATCTGCGATCGGCGAACTTCGATCAGTGAATTCCGGTCAGTAGGCTTCGATCCGTAATCACCGATCGCACCTAATTTTGCAAAACCCGCACAGCCAGGAGTGGCTGTGCTACTTATGCGCGCGGAATGAGCGAGCTCTTGCGAATCTGCGCTACGGACGCCGCTCCCGTCTGCGCCATGATGGCCTGCAACTCGCGGCGCAGGATCGCCACTACGGTCTCGACACCTTCCTGCCCGAATGCGGAGAGCGCCCAGATGTGCGGCCGGCCGATTCCGACGGCCGCAGCGCCCAGCGCTAGCGCCTTGAAAACATCCGCCCCGCCGCGGAAGCCGCTGTCGATCATCACTGGAATTTTTCCCGCCGCGCCGGACAACACTTCCGGCAAGGACTCAATCGTGCCGCGGCCGCTGGCATCTTCGTGGCCGCCGTGATTGGAGACGATGATGCCGTCGACGCCATACTTCACGGCCAGCGCGGCGTCTTCGCCCGCGACGATTCCCTTGAGCACGATTTTCATTTTGGTCATGCCGCGGACGCGCTTTACGTCCTCCCAATTCAGCTTGAGGCTGGTTTCACCCTGCAGAGCGCCGACCGCTCCTAGGATATCCATCGGCGTGTCCTTGGTGATGCGCGTGATCTGCGGCAGGTTGGAGTGACAGCCCACGCAGCGATCGTCGGCTTCGCGGTCCAGATCGCGCACGCCCACGCGCTGCACGGATTTCGCGCCGATGGTATTGGCGCCGCCATCGTCCACCGTCCAGACGAGAACCGGGCAGCCGGTGGCCTCAAACCTGCGGAGCAGCTTGTCGTCCATGCTGCTTCCGAGGCCTGCGATCCACAGCGGCTCGCCGCGCGCGGCCACCACGTTCTCTACGCCTCGCGGATCGACAATCACCGCGGCCGAACCCGCCAGCACTTGCAGCGTGCGCGTGGACTTCGCCGCCTTGGCTACGGTCACGGCTCCGTCCGGGTAGTAGGCGTTCATCCGGCCCACGGGAGAAAAGAAGATTGGTGACTCCCATTCCTTGCCGAAAAGTTTTACGGACTGGTCGACCTTGGTGATGCCGGTCAGGCGGCGCAGGCGCACTTCGTATTTGTCGAAGCCCGCGCGGTTGGCGCGCAGCGTTTCGTTGTTGAAGGAGCCGTCGGTGATGAATTCGTAGTGGGCCGGAGTGAGTTTCACGCGCGCGGCGGCGTCAAAATCAAAAACGTTCAGCGCTTCCTTCACGGACTTGATGACCACTTCATTCTGCTGCGGCACGGGCGCAGCCAGGACCTCGTCAATCCATTGGGCGTTGAATCCGGCATAGGCCAGGACGGGGCTGGCGGCGAGAAAACTCAAAAATTCTCGCCGGTCGGACAATCTCTTAGACGGAATCACGATTAAGCGTTCCTTTCGCGCTCTCTTGGACGAGAACGTTTTGCTACGCGAGGTTAGCGCAGCCACCTTTGCGAGGCAAGTCAACAGGGCTTCTAAATTCCGATCGATTTCAAGGGAGTCGGAAAGATCATGTTCCTGATCAAAGCGATCACTTCAGGGCAAAATATTCCCAATTATTTTTATAGGCTGTCACCTTGTCGCGTAGGATTGAGTAAAAAATGGCATGTTTACGCTTCTTGGGTGGCGTTCTCCGCATTCGTCGAGCTACGGTTTCGCTCGGCACAACGTAGAAATCGGGGCCGCCTTGAAGCATCTGATGATTATTTCGTTGGCCAAGGTTGACGAGCACATAGACGTGCGTACTCGATCGAGTTTTTGACGAATGACGATTGAGGAGCCAGAATGTCGAGCGACCGAAGTTAGTCTTTACCTGCACAGACCATGCTGATTGGCATTTTTGATCGGTTACGAGAAGGTCGGCACCATAGGCACTACGTGAAGTAGGAGATACAACGAGACCTCGTTTCGTTAGTTCGGCGGCAACCAGATACACACCCTGCATCCCGGTCATATGTGCCGACCGCCGCATCGATCATCTCCTCATCTTGGATGCAATCTGATCCCTAGAATGCACGACAATATGCTGGCAACAGGCCGCTTCATTCAGGCTCGCGGGAAGGGTCAGGCACCACGGGACGCGGCATGCGCTCTCCGCTGGGAAGATTTTCAGCGTGGCGTCCGCCGTTTTCCGCGTTCCTGCCGCTGTTCTCGATATGGCGCGGAATGTCGTTGACGGCATGGGGCTGCGGCACGCGCGGGCCGGGCATTTCCGTGCGATCGTCCAGCCGGCCGAAAATCATTTTGCCGGCGGTGGTCTGATGAACGGAAGTGACGGTAATGTCGATGGTCTTATTGATCATGCGCCGTGCGCCGTCGACCACCACCATTGTTCCATCATCCAGGTAGGCGACGCCCTGGTTGTACTCCTTGCCCTCGCGCAGGATGAAGACGCGCATCGTTTCTCCGGGCAGCACCACCGGCTTCAGCGCGTTGGCCAGCTGGTTGACGTTCAGAATTTCAATTCCCTGCAACTGCGCCACCTTGTTCAGATTGTAGTCGTTGGTGATGATTTTTCCATCGTAGCGCTTGGCCAGTTCGATCAGTTTCAGGTCCACGTCGGCGATGTTGGGAAAATCGTCGTCGGCGATTTCCACTTCCAGGTGCGGCATTTTCTGGATGCGCTGCAGCACTTCAAGTCCGCGCCGCCCGCGTTGTCGCTTCAGCGAATCGGCGGAATCGGCCACGAACTGAAGTTCGCGCAGTACAAATTGCGGGATCAGCAGGACCCCATCCAGAAAGTGAGCCTCGCAAATATCGGCGATCCGCCCATCGATGATCACGCTCGTATCCAGCACTTTGGGCATCTTGCGCGTGCTGCGCTCGCTGCCGAAAAGCCCGCCGAGCGCCGCCAGGTTCAGCATGTCTCCCTTATTGGCGCCCACCACCAGTCCAATATAGGTCATCACCAGCAGCAGTCCGACGTCCAGGAAAGACCGCGAGCCCTCGGGAATCGTCGTGCGAGCCAGCACCAGGCCCATCAGGTACGCACCCAGAATTCCAAGAATCGAGCCAATGGCGGCGCCAATCAGCCGCCGCAAGCTGGCGCGCTGGATGCGCATTTCAAACAAGAAGACGGAAATCGAAAACACCAGGCCCACGCCGGCTGCCGCCAGGTTGGACAATCCAAACGGATGGAAGTGGTAGCCGGCAGCGATGCACGCGATGGCAAATATCAGCCGCACCATCAGGTGATCCCACCAGTTTCCAAATTCGGGTTTGGTTTGAGAGGGGGCCGCAGGACGCAGCGGAAAAGGTACCGAAGGCGGCGGAGGGACGGCGGTTCCTTGCCGGGTAAAAGGACGGTTCATAAAGCCTCATTTCTTATGAGGAGGCGAAAAAATAGTTCTGCAACACTCACTCAGTATTAAATTGAATCCACTGGGGCTGACCTGGGACGAGCGGAATGGAACCAGCCCTTTTATGACTTCCACATATCCCATTTGGCGCGGAATAGTCAAGTTTTTATAAAGGTCATGCTCGGTGACGGAGAGGTGAGGCCTGGAATCTACACGCCGGCAAGCCTGCCGATGGCGATACCGATCAGGTAGGTAACCGTGCCCTCGACCGCGCCCACCACCGTCATCTCCAGCCCGCTGGCCCACCACGAACGAATGGTAATCAGCGATTTGGCCGCGCCCACGGCGAAATGCGCGATCAGCGAGACGATGGCCGCAACGACCACCGCCGGATAGCCATTCAGGAAGAAAAAGGGAATGACCGGAATCGTTGCGCCGATCGCCGTGGAGAGCGCTCCCGATACGGCGGAGACCAGCGGCTTCCGCAGCCCGTCCTCGGTGGTGTTCAAGCGCTCCTGCGCCAACGTTCGCACGAACTGCTCCCGGTCCTTCGCCAGATGCTCGACGAACCGGTCGGCTTCTTCCGGAGGCAGGCCGCGAATCTGATAGCTCAGCGACAGCACTTCTCGCGCTTCGGCTTCATTGTTCTCCACCGCTTCGCGCTCGCGCGCGAATTCGGCGTCGTAAATTTCCCGCTCGCTCTTGGCCGCGAGATATGCGCCCGAACCCATCGACAGCGCGCTCGCCAGCATGCCCACCATTCCCGCGATAATCACGAATTTGCTGTTGCCCAGCGTCGCGCCGGAAACGCCGGAGACGATCCCGAAAATCGCTCCGAGACCGTCGTTGATTCCGTAGATAGCGTCGCCAATCCAGCCAGCCGCTTTGGGATGCTGCTCCTCTCGCGCAGCCAGAAGTTCATCGAGGGCCTTTTGCGCCTGTTCGGGAGTGGGATGCGGGAGCGGGCGGCGATCGCGAATCAAATCGCTCAGCGTTTGATAGTGTTCGCGCTCATCCTCGATGGCTTCTTTCAGGATGTGGATGCTCGGTTCATCGCCCAGGTCCCTGATCTGGCTGGCGTACCGTGCGATGTCGCGGCTTTCGTCCAGCTCCAGGCGGCGCAGCGCCATGCGCGCGCCGCCCACGCGGCTGGCGATGGTGTCGGCTTCGCCGGATTTCGGGCCGTGATAAACCGGTTCCGGGCCGCCCAGTTCGCGGATCCGCGCGGCCCACAGTTGCGCGTGATGATCTTCAGCATAAGCCAGCGTGCGGAACGCGGCGCGGCGCGACGGATCCATTTCACGCTCGGCCATCGCCTGATAGGTGTGATAGCCGCGCATCTCCGCCTGCCAGTTGCTTTCCAAAATTTTCAGGATGCGGCGGCGACCGCGTTCATCCAGTTTCGTCGAGGCGCCGGTTGGGTTTGCGCTCATTCAGGAATCTCACAGGCTGCGGAAAAACTCAGAACTGTCATGCCGAAGGGCTGGGTTTGCCCGAGGGATCTGCTTTTTACCTCATTCGTCGGATGGCGAATGGTCTTCCAGGAAGATCAAACGGCACGCACAGCAGCGAAGCGCCGCTGCCACGCGAAATCAAATCGCGCGAGTATCCACTTGCTTGCGAAGGTCGGCGATAAATTCCGCGAGCGGCCGCGGGCCGAGATCGCCCTTGCTCTGCTGGCGCACGGACACTGTCCCGGCTTCGGCTTCCTTGCCGCCGACGATCAGCATGTAGGGAATCTTCATCATCTGGGCATCGCGAATTTTCGCCTGCAATTTTTCGTTGCGGTCATCGAGATGCACGCGGAACCCGGCGGCGCGCAACTCTGTCACCACATTGCCCGCGTAGGTCGCGAATTTTTCGCTGAGCGGCAAAACTTCCGCCTGCACCGGCGCGAGCCACACCGGAAACGCGCCGGCGTAATGCTCGATCAGGATCCCGAAGAAGCGCTCGACCGAACCCCACAACGCGCGATGCACCATCAGCGGCTTGTGGCGATTGCCGTCTTCGCCGACGTACTCCAGGCCAAAGCGACCCGGCAAATTGAAATCGAATTGCACGGTGGTGAGCTGCCACGGCCGGCCGATGGCGTCGATCAGCTTCACATCGATCTTCGGGCCATAAAACGCCGCTTCGCCTTCCATACGCTTGAAGGGAATGTTCATCTTGGTCAGCGTATTCTGCAGCGCCCCGGTCGAGCGCCCCCAGTCTTCCGCCGAGCCGGCATAGTTTTCCGGATGCTTGGCGTCCCAATCCGAAAGCTCCACGACGTAGTCGCTGAAGCCGAACGTCTTCATCACCGCGAAAGCAAAATCGATGCAGGCCTCGATTTCACTTTCGATCTGCTCGGGCATGCAAAAGATGTGCGCATCGTCCTGCGTGAACCCGCGCACGCGCAACAGGCCGTGCAGCACGCCGGAGCGCTCGTAGCGGTACACGGTGCCCAGCTCGGCGAGTCGCACCGGGAGCTCGCGATAGCTGCGCAGCTTCGATTTATAGATCAGGATGTGGCCCGGGCAATTCATCGGCTTCAGTTGGTAGTCGTCTTTCTCGACTTCCACCGGACCGAACATATTCTCGCGATAAAAATTGGCGTGGCCGCTGATCTTCCACAGCTCCAGGCGCATGATGTGCGGCGTGACTACCAGGTCGTAGCCGCGCTTCAGCAGTTCGTCGCGCAGCCAGTCTTCCATGATTTTGCGGATCAGCCCGCCCTTGGGATGCCAGAAAATCAGCCCCGGACCGGCCTCTTCCTGCACCGAAAAAAGATCCAGCTCCTGCCCCAGGCGGCGATGATCGCGCCGCTTGGCCTCTTCCAGTCGATGCAGATATTCATCCAGCTCCTGCTGGGTGTAGAAGCACGCGCCGTAGATGCGCTGCATCTGCGGGTTGCCTTCCTGGCCTTTCCAGTAGGCGCCCGCGACGCTCATCAGTTTGAACGCGCGAATGCGCCCGGTCGAAGGGATGTGCGGCCCGCGGCAGAAATCGATGAATTTTCCGGTGGTGTAGAAAGACACCATCGGCTCGATGGCGCGCTCCTCAACCAGTTCGCACTTGAATCCCTGGTCCCACTTGCGGTAGAGCTCCAGCGCCTCGGGCTTCGGCATCATTCGGCGTTCGTTGGGAATGTCCTGCGCGGCCAGCTCGCGCATTTTCTTTTCGATGCGCTCGAGGTCCTCGGGAGTGAAAGGCTCATCGCGCACGAAATCGTAAAAAAATCCGGTGTCGATCGGAGGGCCGATCCCCAGCTTGACGTTGGGGAAAAGCTCCAGCACCGCCGCGGCCAGCAGATGCGCGGCCGAGTGCCGCAGCACCTGGATGGCTTCCGGATCTTTCGGAGTGAGGATCGAGAGTTTCACGTCCTGGTCGATCGGCGCTCGCAGGTCGACCAGAAAGCCTTCGCCGTTCGAGGTGGAAGTCAGGCGCGCTTCGGGCGCCGCGTCCGGGGATTTGTCCGCCGCTCCGGCATCCGCGGCAGATACCGCATGAACCGGAGCGACCCGCGCCACCAGCGCTTCCTTGGCCAGCCGCGGCGAAATTTGCTGCGCGATCTCCGCCGCTGTGGTCCCGAGCGGGACTTCGCGGATGGCGCCATCCGGCATTGTGATGTGAATTGTATCCATAAGTGTGATTCGGCTTTCAACCGGCGAGTGAACGCCCGTGGAAACACTTACGCTAGCAGATGGTTCGGAGGACGGTCAAGGCGGGACGCCATGCGTTGGGTCATGGCCCGAGAGCGACAGACTGAAGTCTGTCCCACGTTGCTCCCCGTCCGAGCCGCTGTTAGAATCGTGACGCCGATTTTCCGCGAAAGTCCCGCAGTTTCAATGCGGAGCGGCCCGATTCCTTACCTGACTCTTTTCAGGGGACACCGGGCTAAACGGCGGAAGCCGGCGGCGCTTCCACTTCATCTAATCGGTTGGAGTCGCAAGAGGGGACCCCACCCTGACATCATGCAATCGGAGCGGCGCGGTTCCGAGGCCGCGGAGGACACTTGGCTAACTACGATCTGGCAATCATCGGCAGCGGTCCGGGGGGATACAACACCGCGATCCGCGCCTCGCAATGGGGACTGAAAACCGTCGTGGTGGAAAAAGATGGCTACCTGGGCGGCACCTGCCTGCACGTCGGCTGCATTCCCACCAAGGTGCTGCTGCATACCGCCGAAATTTACGACACCCTGAAAGTGTCCAAGGAATTTGGCATCAATGTGCCGGACTTCTCCCTGAACTGGGAGGCGGCGCTGGCGCGCAAGGAAATGGTGGTCAACAAGCACGCCAAGGGCATCGAGTTTTTGTTTCGCAAAAACAAGGTGGAGAAGGTGCAGGGCTGGGGCCGCTGGGCAGGGCCCGGCCGTGTGAGCGTCGAGAAGGACGGAAAAACCACCGAGATCGAAGCCACGCACATCATGTTCGGGACCGGATCGGCGGCGCGCTCGCTGCCGGGGATTGAGATTGACGGCCAGACGATCCTCAGCAACATTGAGATTCTGAAGCTGCCGGCGGTGCCCAAGACGCTGGTGATTGTCGGGGCAGGCGCCGTGGGCGTGGAGTTCGCGTCGATCTTCAATTCTTTTGGCACCAAGGTGACCGTGCTGGAAATGCTGCCGCGCGTCACGCCTCTGGAGGATGACGAAATTTCCGCGGAGCTGCAAAAGGCGCTGTCGAAGAAAGGCATCCAGATTTTCACCGAGTCCAAAGTGGAGTCCATCAAGAAGGACGCGTCGGGCGCGTCCGTCGTATTCACCGGCAAGGACGGCAAGTCGCAGACAATTTCCGCCGAAAAAGTATTGATGGCCGTCGGCCGCGTGCCGAAGACGGACAACCTGGGCCTCGATAAAACCAAGGCCAAACTGGAGCGCGGGTTTGTGCACGTCGGACCGTACATGGAAACGGCGGAGCCGAACGTCTACGCGATCGGCGATATCGTCGCCGGAATGCCGCAACTGGCGCACGCCGCTTCGATGGAGGGCATTTCCTGCGTCGCGAAAATCTCGGGCAAGATGCACATGCCGCCGATCGAGAAGACGCGCATTCCCAACGCGACCTATTGCGAGCCGCAAGTCGCTTCCATCGGCCTGACCGAACGCGCCGCGCGCGAAGCCGGCTACACGGTAAAGACCGGAAAATTTCCGTTCGTCGGTAACAGCAAGGCCACCATCCTGGGCCACCATGAGGGTTTCATCAAAGTGGTGACGGACGACAAGACGGCAGAAATTCTTGGCGTGCACATCATCGGCCCGTACGCCACGGAAATCATCGCGGAATCGGTCGCGGCCCTGCAATTGGAAGCGACGGTGGACGATCTGATGTCCACGGTACACGCGCATCCCACAGTGTGGGAGGCCATGTCCGACGCGGTGGCCGCCGTCCGCGGCTTGTCGATCAATGCGTAGCGGCAGAGCAGTGCGTGGCACAGGCTTCAGCCTGTGAGTTTCTGCCAGTGACCCGTTGACGTAACCGCGAAGGAATTCCATGACCAGCAACGCGCCTTGATTCTGATAAGGAGCAGCAAGATGCCGGAAACGCCGCAAGAATACATCCAGCGAATCCTGGCCACGCTCGGGGGGCAAACGCCGCTGAAAGTGCAGGCCGCCACGCCCAAAAAATTAAGCCGCCTGATCGCGCGCGCCTCGGCCGCCAAGCTGCGCAAGCGCCCGGCGCCCGGAAAATGGTCGGCCGCGGAAATTCTGGCGCATCTTGCGGATAGTGAAATCGTGACGGGCTGGCGCATGCGGCAAATCCTCGGCGCTCCGGGCGCGCCGATCCAGGCGTTCGATCAGGACTCCTGGGCCGCGGCCGGGCACTACGAAAAGCACGACGCCAAGAAATCCCTGGAGCAGTTCCGCGCCGTGCGCGAAGCCAACCTGGCGCTCCTGAAATCGCTCACCAAGGAACAGTGGAAGCATCACGGCATGCACGCCGAACGCGGCGTCGAAACCATCGAGCGCATCACCGCCATGATGGCCGGGCACGACCTGAACCATCTGGCGCAGGTAGAGCGGATTGTTAAGGCCAAAAAGAGTTGAGAGTGGAGTAGTCAGCGAGAATTCAGGAAAGAGTTTGTTTTGTCATTCTGAGCGAAGCGAAGAATCTCTCTTCGATTTACGTGGAAGCAAAGAACAAAGAGGGATTCTTCGCTTTGCTCAGAATGACAGCGTCATGTGTTTTTTTTGCGTGCTGTAAAGGCGAGTGTTTTCCAACCATGAGAGAACTGCTGGTCATCGATCTAGGACTCGTGGAATACAGCGCGGCGTGGGAATTGCAGCGCCGCGTGGCCGCCGCGCGTAAAGACGGCGCCATTCCCGACGTGCTGCTCCTGTGCCAGCACCCCCACGTGATCACCCTGGGACGCAGCGGAAAAATTTCCAACCTGCGCGCGCCCGAATCGCTGCTGCGGCAGATGGGCGTGTCGTTTTTTGAAACCAACCGCGGCGGGGACATCACCTATCACGGACCGGGACAGCTAGTCGGCTACCCCATCCTCAATCTCGGCGAGATTCGCCGCGACGTGGCCTGGTATGTGCGCAGCCTTGAGGAAGTCATGATCCGCGCGACGGCGGAGTTCGGAATCGCTTCGCGCCGCGTGGCCGGGCGCACGGGGGTGTGGGTCGACTCGCCGAAGGGTGAAGCACAGGAAGTAAAGGATGTTGAGGAAGTTCAGGAAATTCAGGACGAGGAAAAACTGGGGGCTATCGGCGTGCACCTTAGCCGATGGGTCACCACGCACGGATTTGCGTACAACGTTTCCACCGACCTGCGCTATTTTGATTTGATCGTGCCGTGCGGGATCTCCGGCAAGCGCGCCACGTCGCTTGAAAAATTGCTTGGCCGGCGTGTGGAAATGCCGGAAGTCACGCCGCGAATCACTGCGCAGCTGGCAGAGATGCTCAATCTGCGTCCGGAGACCATCAGCCGAAATGCGTTTGATTCGGTCCTCACAGCGACCGAGAGTCATTCCATCGGAACCAGCGCATGACCGTATTGCAGCGATTGGAAAAATGGTACTCGTCGCAGTGCAATGGTGACTGGGAACATCAACACGGTATCGACATCGGCACTCTCGACAACCCCGGATGGCGGATCACCATTGACTTGAGGGGAACCAAAGGCGAGAACAAGAATCTGGACCGGGTGAAACTGGAACGAACCGCCAACGATTGGCTGCAGTACTGGGTTGAGGACCGCAAGTTCAACGCGGCCTGCGGCTCGGAGAATCTATCCGAAGCCATCGACATCTTTTGCGAATGGTTCGACGGTTCTGCCTGATATTGACCCGATACGGACCTGATACTGCGCACATTTGAACGCCGATTTTGAACGCCTATGGGGAAGCAATGAATTCCGCTCTAACCCGCGAACAGCACCTCGAGCTGTATTACTTCATGAAGCTCAACCGCGAGCTCGAAGAGCAAATGGTGCGCCTGTTCCGGCAAAACAAGATTGTGGGCGGCCTGTATCCCAGCCTGGGGCAGGAAGCGATTTCGGTGGGCACCGCGTACGCCCTCGGCCCCGGCGACTGGATCGCCCCGATGATCCGCAACATCGGCGCGCTCCTCGTGCGCGGGTTCAAGCCGCGCGACGTCATGACCCAGCATATGGCGCGCTTCGATTCGCCGACGTTCGGCAAGGACACCACCAGCCATTTCGGCGACCTGAAAAAGCGGCATGTGGTTGCGCCCACGTCCATGCTGGGCGATTTGATTCCGGTGATGACCGGCATCGCCATGGCCGGTCGCTATCTGGGGCAGAAAATCGTGACCATGACCTGGATCGGCGACGGCGGAGTTTCCACCGGCGTGTTTCACGAGGGATTGAATCTCGCGGCGGTGCAGAAGGCGGCGTTCGTTCTGATTGTCGAGAACAATCAGTGGGCCTACTCCACCCCCGTGGAAAAGCAGTCCGCGCTGCGCGATCTGGCCGACCGCGCCAAGGCCTATGGAGTGAAGAGCGCTATCGTGGACGGCAATGACGTTCTGGCCGTGGTGCGCACCACGCGCGATGCCGTTGACTACGCCCGCGCGGGCAACGGTCCGGTGCTGATCGAAGCCAAGACCATGCGCATGCTCGGACATGCGCAGCATGACTCCGCGGAATACGTGCCCAAGGCCATGCTCGCAGCTTGGAAAGAGCGCGACCCGCTCGACCGCTTTGAAAAGTTGCTGACGGCGAAAAAACTGTGGGATCCCAAAACGAAAGCGGAAATTGACGGGCGTATCGCGCGCGAAATTCGCGCCGATGTGGAATTTGCGGAGAACTCTCCCGAGCCGCCGCCGGAAACGGCCGCCGAGGGCGTCTACTGCGAGGGCTGCCACACCATTGAAGCGGACTGGCAGCGGCCCCGCGAAGAAGTGATGCCGCCGCGTTCCGGCGTGAAGGCGGAATGGCCGGTGAAAGCGTATGCGTCGAACGGCGCGCGCCCGCCGGCAGCCGCCGCGAAAATCAAGCCGGGCAAAAAGCCGCGCGCAGCCTCCGTTCGCGAACGCGTCAACGTGAAGGCGGGACGCTGACCATGCCCGAAACCACCTACGTCGAGGCCATTCGCCAGGCCATGCTCGAGGAAATGGACCGCGATCCGGCAGTGGTGCTGATCGGCGAAGACGTCGGCGTGTACGGCGGGGCGTTCAAAACTTCAGAGGGCCTGCTGGCGCGTTTTGGCTGGGAGCGGGTGATCGACACGCCCATCAGCGAATCGGCCATCGTGGGCGCCGCCGTGGGCATGAGCTACGCGGGACTGCGGCCCATCGCAGAAATGCAGTTCATCGATTTCATCGCCTGCGCCTTCAATATGATCACCAACTACGTGGCCAAGTCGCACTACCGCTGGGGAGCGCCCGTGCCCATGGTGCTGCGCGGCCCGTCGGGCGGCGGCGTGCATGGCGGCGCGTTTCATTCGGCCAACCCGGAAATGTATTTCGTGCACACGCCGGGCCTCAAGGTGGTCTGCCCGTCCACCGCGCATGACGCCAAGGGGCTTTTGAAATCGGCGATTCGCGACAACAATCCGGTACTGTTTTTCGAGCACAAGTATCTGTACCGGCGCATCAAGGAAGAATTGCCGGCCGGTGATTTTCTGGTGCCGATCGGCAAGGCCGCGGTGCGCCGCGAGGGCCGCGACCTGACCATCCTGAGCTACGCGGCCATGATGCACACCTCGCTCGAGGCCGCGGCGCAACTGGCGAAGGAAGGCATCGAGGCGGAAGTGATCGACCTGCGCACCCTGCTGCCGCTGGATACCGAGACGATACTCGCGTCGGTGCGCAAGACGAATAAATTGCTGGTGGTGCACGAAGACACCCGCACCGGAGGCATCGCCGGAGAAATCGCGGCCATCGTCACGGAAAACGCCTTCGAGGACCTCGACGGCCCGATCCGCCGCGTCACATCGCTCGACACACCGGTGCCGTACGCCCCGGGGCTCGAGGAATATTTCATGCCCAGCGTCGGGAAAGTTGTCGCCGCCGCTCGGGAACTGGCACACTATTAGGAACGTGTAGGGAACGTGATTCGTGGTCGGTGGCTCGTGGCCCGTGAGGAGCCTCGGACGGATGGGAAGACACACGGATCGGCATTACTGATCGGCATGACGGATCGGCGATAACGAAGCAGCATCACGAATGAGGATCACGAAGTACGAGTCGCAACTTAGGAAAGAGGATTGCCCATGTCGGTAGACGTCATCATGCCCCAGATGGGGGAAAGCATTTTCGAAGGAACGATCACCCGGTGGCTTAAGAAGGCCGGTGACCGCGTGGAACGCGATGAGCCGCTGTTCGAAATTTCCACGGATAAAGTGGACGCCGAGATTCCCGCGCCTTCGGCCGGCGTGCTGAAGGAGATCAAGGTCAACGAGGGGCAGACCGTGCCCATCCAGACCGTGGTGGCGGTAATCGACGCCGCCGGCGCGGCGGCTGCGACTCCGCCCGCGGCGACGGCCGCCGTTCCCCCTCCGGCGAAAACGCCGGCTCCCGCACCGTCTCCGGCGGCCGAGAAACCCGCCGCGCCCAAGGCTGCGGCTCCGCCACCCGCGGCCGCGCCTCCAGCGCCCGCCGCTGCGCCAGCGCCGGCATCGCCTGCCCCGAGCGCGGCGTCTTCCGCGGCACCTTCCGCGCCCGCCGTGCGCGCCAATGGCCAGAAGATCCGCAGCTCGCCCCTCGTCCGCAAACTGGCCAAGGAACACAACGTCGATCTGGCCGCCATGGAGGGAAGCGGAGCGGGCGGGCGCATCAGCAAGCGGGACATTCTCGAAGCGGTGGGATCGGGCGCCCCGCGTCCGGCCCCCGCGGCATCGCCAGCGCCGCCCGCTGCTGCGGGCTCCACGCCTGCTACGCCTGCGGCGGCGGCACCGCCTCCGCCGGGCGGAGCCCCGCAAGCGCATGCCGTGCTGGAAAACGCCGTGCCACGCGAGCGGATTTACTTCGGCAACTACGAAGCCCAACCGATGAGCGTGATGCGCCAGCGCATCGCCGAGCACATGGTGGTCTCCAAGCGCGTGTCGCCCCACGTGTATTCCATCGATGAAGCGGACATGACCAAAATCGCCAAAATCCGCGAGCGCTCCAAGGCGGCGTTTGAATCCAAGTACGGAACGAAACTCACGTTCATGCCGTTCTTCGTGCGCGCCTGCGTCGAGGCCCTGCGGGCGTTCCCCACGGTCAACGCTTCGGCCGACGGAGCGACTGTGGTGCTGCACCGCGAAATCAACGTGGCCATCGCCGTGGCCCTGGACTGGGGCCTGATCGTTCCGGTGCTGAAAAACGCCGAGGAGAAAAATTTCCTGGGCATCGCCCGCGGCATCAACGATCTCGCCGAGCGCGCCCGCACCAAGAAACTGAAGCCGGAAGAAGTACAGGAAGGCACCTTCTCCATCACCAACCCCGGCGTGTACGGCGGCCTGATGGGCCTGCCGGTGATCAACCAGCCCAACGTCGCGATTCTGGGAATCGGCGCGATCCAGAAACGGCCAATGGTCATTGACGACGCCATCGCCGTGCGTTCCATGGTGTACCTGACGCTATCCTACGATCACCGCGTGGTGGACGGCGCCATCGCCCACCAGTTCGTGGGCAAGGTGAAGGCGTATCTGGAGGGATGGACGGAGGAAGTAGTTTAGAGGCCGTGTCTCGTGATTCGTGGTTCGTGACCCGTGGAGGCCGTTCAGAATGGCGTTGCGCGGCGACGCGCATATTTTTCTCGACATTTTTCTTGACACCGAGATAACGAGGGACAGACTTCACGGGTCACGGGTCACGGGTCACGGGTCACGCCCCCTCCGCCTTCAGAACCGGCGCCACCTCATGGGCCCACTTGCGCAGCTCCCCGAGCGGCACGACGCGCACATCGCTCTCCTTTAAAATTTCCGAAACAAACTGGT